>NZ_CP041190.1 GCF_006517275.1 Labrenzia sp. PHM005
GGTGAGGGCAAAAGCGATAAGCGGCTCCGGCGAAGCAGGCATTTATTCAGCAGCAAAAAAGATCTTCAAGAAGAAACACCCAGGCTGTAACGTCTGGTTGTTTTCAGACATTGCCGGATAAATGCAAAGCCCATGACAAGCACTGCACTAGACATTTCCATAGACCCAAAAATTTCTAGAATTCTTAGTCCAGAAGTAGCTCAAAACCTAATGACAGAAGCCATGCAATCTCATGGCAACTGGCAACCTAGCGTCGGTACTGCGAGATGGGCGAACCCCTTTATTGCCGCAGAGGCTATGCCCTATGAGCCAGGCGCGATTTGGCTTGGCCGCAATCCGCTCAATTCAAGCCAGGCTCTGGGATATAAAGATGATCGGCATGTGCTCCTGTGCGCCGGAACGCGCACGGGCAAAGGTCGATCATTCATCATCAATAATCTGGCTCTTTGGCCTGGCTCGATCTGCGTCGTGGATCCCAAAGGAGAAAACGCGACAGTCCTGGCAAACAGGCGGGGTGCGGGATCCGATTATTGCGATGGGCTTGGACAAAAAGTTTTTGTCTTTGATCCTTTCGGCTGCGCAAGCGTTGCCCAGGAACACCGCGCGTGCTTCGATCCTCTTAGCGTACTGGATCCGAATAGTCCGAACCTGCAACGCATGGCCGCACGGATCGCAGAAGCGACCACGGTACTACCTGAAGATTCCAAAGGTGGTGAATGGGCTAAGCGCGGCCAGCAGATGATCACGACCGTCATTTTGCATGTCATGACCTCTGTAGATTTTGACGGTGAAGACGAACACGGCCAGGATTTGCGTTCCATTGTGACCGTGCGCCGGCTTCTCACTGCCGGCGACAGAAATGCGCGCAAACTCCTTTTAGAAATGGGCGCGGATGAGAAATCCGTACCCTCTGCGATGATTTGTTTGTGGGATGCAATCGCACATAACCCAGCTTGTAACGGCGTGATCGCAGATCAAGGCGCTAGCCTTCTCGAATCTCTGGAACATCACAGAGAGTATTTCGAATCTGTCCGTACATCAGCGGTCGAAAACACAGCCTGGATCGATGATCCGTATATGCGCGAAACCCTGGTTGGTAGCGAAAAGGTTCGCAATGAACTGAATATCCAAGATCTAAAAACGGATCCAAACGGACATAGCATTTTCCTTTGCCTGCCCGTTGACGACATGGGTACCTATGGCCGTTGGCAACGGGTCATGGTCGCCAGCGTCATTTCACAGATGCAAGCCAGCCAGGGCGTGCCAGCAACTGGCCACCCTTTGCTTATGTGCCTGGATGAGTTCCCAGCCCTGGGCAAAATGGAACGGCTGGAAAAAGCAGCCGCTGAGATTGCCGGAGCAGGCGTGAAACTCATGACGGTGGTGCAAAACCTGCCGCAGCTCAAACGGCTCTACAAGGAAGGGTGGGAAACCTTCCTTGGGAATGCCGGGTTGCAGATCTATTTCGGCATGGATGACAACACCACGCGCGAATATCTGCAAAAAGCCCTGGGCGAAATGGAAGTCGTGCGCGAGGTTCGCAGCGCTAACGAAGGCACCTCCGAACAATCAACCACGGGCGAGACCAAAGGACGAAGCCACGGCACCACGACCAACACCTCAAAAGGTGGAAATGAAACCTGGCAGGATAGTGAAGGCCACAGTACCGGAACCCAAAAATCTAAAGGGGGAAACACCTCCCAAGGATCCAGTCAGTCTCGAGGGACAAATCGTAGCCAAGGGCATAGCTCAGGCTACAGCACTGGCTCAAATTTCAATACAAGCTTGCTTTTCGGAAGAAACAACTATTCGTCAAGTGACAGCTATAACTCTGGTGAAAATACAAGCTACGGCAGCAACACATCTCATTCGACCAATCAAAGCAGTGGGGAGAATTGGTCAAACTCTGAAAGTTCCGGCAGCAACTGGTCAAATAGCAAGGGCGGGGGCAATAACTGGTCTGAAAGCTCCGGCGTATCGGAGCAAGAACAGTTTAGCGAACAATTCAGCCGCGCCCAAGGAATGCAACGCGGGGCAGGCATCGCCGAAACCGTACAAAAACGCCCTCTCTTACCTTCTAACGAAGCGGATCAATTCTTTGCCGCCGTCACTCAAAAAGATGCGCCCTACTATCCAGGGCTAGCCCTCGTCAAAATATCCGGACGGGATCCACTCCATGTCCGCAAAACAAATTATGATGAGGATCCGGCATTTATACGCTGCTTCGATCCCCACCCGGCACACCCATTTGTCGAGGCGGTCGAAGAACCCGATATTTTGCCGGAACCAATTGTTCCTCAGCAACCAGTAACAATCTCCAGGAAAAAGTTTCGACCGACGCCAGACATCAACACGAGAGAAAAAGCGATCTTAGTGGCTTGTCCTGGTGAAGTCCGCGCAACATTCACAACGCTGCCGAATAATCTCTCCTCTTGCCCCGACAAGGGTATTTTGTGGGAGTTTGAAGAAGAGATCACCGTCAATGCTCCAGCAGATTTCATCTACCACGCATTATTGAACACAGAGTATTTTTCCTATTGGTTTGCCAATCAAAAGAAACCAGGGGTGCCGTTGCCCGACGAGATAACCCCCTGCACTGAATTGAACCACAAAGCAAAAATCGTCTGGTGTGAAGACGGTAAATCCATCCTCCTTGAGCAAAATGAGCATTTTGTTGAAATTTCTATCAGCAAAATCGACGAGCAAAATTCTCTAATAAAAGAACGAACATTCAAATACAAAACGGATGAATCAAAACACTGGGCTAGTTACCTAGAGCCTCTTTTTGTGTCGAAAGCAAAAAGAAAGCACGAAGCATCTGAAGAAATGCAACAAAAGCGCAACGAACGCGCTCGCTCCAGACATGAATACGATTCACAGTCCGATAGATATACAATGCAAAATTTCCTGGAAATTTTGTTTCACTATAATATCCCGACCATTTCGATACACGAAAATTTGTTGACTGGCGTGAATATTGCCAAAGAAGATAGGGAACGTATTTTCTCTATTCACAGCAACGCCAACAGCAGTTGTGTAAAATATTTCAAAGATGAACACGGAAATTACCTTCTACGAGAAGGTAATATAATCAACAACAATCCAGATATTCTATACCACATTGTTGATGGTGAAGATGAAGAGACTTGCAAAGAAAAATACACTAACAAATATGACTTGCACAACTGTCGTGTTCTCAAAGTCTTCAACGAAGATGGTGCAAGTAACGAAGTTTTTGAGCGAATTGCACTTCTGGAACAGATTCAAGAATTCAATCCAACACAAATGTTCCTTTTTGGGAAGAAGTATCAATCAGGGAGGGAATTTCCCAAAGATGATAAACAAGCTGCTGCTTGGTATAAAAAAGCAGGTGACAACGGCTATACAATAGCATTTAGATGGCTGGCAGAACTCTACCTTGATAAAAATGCTCTTTCTTATAAGCCTAATCTTGCTAAAAGATATCTTAGAACGAGTGCCGAAGTTAATGACAGCTACTCTATGTTTAGATTGGGCAGCTTTTACTTAGAAGGCTCTCACAATACTAAAAAATCCATAAGTGAAGCAACTTTTTGGCTTCGAAAAGCTCTCGAACGCCGCGACGTTAGCGCCGCCAATGCCGTAGTTGAACATGAGCAGCTTTTTGAAGACAAAACCTTTGTAGAGGGTGCCATTTCGCAGGTAGAGGAATACCTAAATTGGTTCTTTGACGAGAGTGGAGATGAACCAGGCGGAATCGAAGAGTTATTCTTTAGTCAGTTAGCTAATTTATTTTGCCAATCAGAGAGATTTAAGGACGTCAACAAAGCCATTTATTGGCTATACAAGGCGCACAGCAAAAACCTATTCGCATGGTCTGTAAACCATAATGTTTTTCATATAGTTGGAATATTAGAGGACAGCTTGCCTTTAATGCCTCACTATCGAAATGAAATTCATGCCCTCCTATTGCGATATGATGAGTACATAAAAGAGATAGATGCGCAGATAGAAGCTGAAGAATAGTCACATGCTGTTCTTCATGCCGTTGTTGTTCTGATCCTTATTCTGCTGCTCGGCCTTGGCTTTCTCTATCAAACGCTTTGCGCGTTCACTATCCATTGCCTGCTTCGTCTTTGCCGCTTTGTCATCGTTCCGCATCCCCTTAGCATACGCTTGACGGTCGGCAGCTTTGGCCATTTCCTCAGGCGGTCGATTGACGTGTTTCGGCTGGTCTTTCTCGACCATAGACGAGCCTTGTTTATCGCCCTGGCTCTGCTTGGCTTCATTGGATGATGCGTTATTAAACGTCACGCCCAAACGCTCGGCGCGATCAAGCAAAGATTGCTTGTAACTATCTAGCTGAACATTCTTTGCAAAAGATGTTTCCCGCTCTGCCATGCATCGCCCCCCTCTTTCCATAAGAAAGCCTAACGCATTGATATGGAAAGAAAAAGGCGAGGGATTTTGCAATTGATATTCAAGTAATGTCACAATATAACTGTAGTTAATTACAGTGTTGATCGACATGAAGGATTTAATAGATAATTTTTCATTTGAAGTAGAGTTCAGGAATATTTCACAAAGAAATAAAGCCACTGAAATTTTAACAGTAATAGCAGAAGATCAAGGCGTTTATCTTCATATTGAAGAGAACACGACCTGCGGCCTAAACCTTGGTGTATCAGATCCTGATCACTATAGCGCTCTTATGGACGAATTTGATCGTCAATCGATCCGGATGAAAGAACAATCGGAGGCAAATTATCATGCGCGACGAATGGAACAGGCCGAACGTCTGGGCGTAGTTTTCACGCGACCACCGAATCCGCAACTAGGAGAACCAACATGATCACTCATAACCTCGACTTCTCCGGTTTTGCAACAAAGCGCATCTATAGAGCCGGATCGAAACTCACAACAAAGAAGATTTGGCTCGACCATAAAACAGAAATTTTGCTGACCTTAAACGATGCCATTTGGGACGGGTTTGAGTATCTTTCTGAAAAAATTGGATTTCCATTGTATTTGCTCTTTACCGATACATGGGAAGAAGAAACAGACCCAAACAGCCCTACAAGAGTAGAGGATTTTATCGATTCATTGATCGGATTCACCGCACGTCAAATGGAGGAAGATCTCCAAGCGGAATACGGGTATGCCAATGATAATCTCTATAATATGCCGTGTTTATTTAAGCATCCGGAGTGGATGCGCTACAGCACTTTAAAACGAGAGAATTTACGCGGCTAGCGCAAACGGCTGATAGTCGTATGAGACACACCAAAATCACGGCCAATTTCACGAGCAGATTCACCCGCTGCAAGGCGCTCTAAGGCTTTGCGCCTTTGGTGCTCATCCAGCTTAGACTTGCGACCGAACTTCACATTCTTGGTTCTGGCTACTGCCCTGCCATCTTCGGCGCGGCTTATGATGCGCTCGCGCTCATCCTCGGCCATTGCAGAAAGCATGACCAGTAATCCGCGACCAATAGGCGTTGTTAAATCTAGGTGTGGTTTGTCCAGCACCTTAATGAGCGCTCCCCGGTCGGCAATGCGCTGCATGATACCAAGACCATCCATCATAGAACGGGTTGCCCTGTCCCATTCAGCGACAATAAGGACATGATCAGTTCCCAGGGCATCAATCGCTTTTTCAAGCTCCGGACGGCCTCTGAGAGACTTTCCAGAGGCTTTATCGCGAAAGATCTTGTCACACCCTTCTGCGCGAAGGGCGGCGATCTGACGATCTAGGTTTTGATTGATACTACTGACGCGGGCATATCCAATTTTCATGTGAAAATAATAGCAGATTCCGCCCTACTTTTGCACCGTAAAAACGCACCACCTGAACCGCTTGAAAAATAAGAGTTTAGAGCACTGGTGCAAAACTTATGATATCTGCACCAGCACCTAGGAAGGTGCCAACGGTCTTGCGCTAAGATTTTGGCGCACCGATCATACGAACACAAATTTTGGCAATGAGTAGCCCTAAAAGCCTGCCTCTGCCGGGCTCACCGCAGCGTACTTCTGCAAATTCATAAGCCGTTGAGCCTTTGCGACACTTCCGCTTTGCTCTCCTACCGCGGCTAAAGCGTGATCAAGGCATTCGAGATGAGCCTTCAAGGTATTATTGGCCGCCGCAGGAATACCTTCCCGAGGAAGATGTTGTAGCTGCTTCTGAAACCGACGATTGAACAGTCTGTCGTGGTGCGCACAGATGTTTCGTAAATCTACAAAGCATAGCACCCAGCTTTCAAAGATCGGGAGTCGTGGCACACCAAATGCTCTGGCAACGTCTGTTCTCAGAGGTCCGTTAAGGGAAGCGTACAAACGTGCTGCACCACCGAAAGTTAGAAACTCCTTAAATGTCCAGATAGGAGGAAGGGCAGGAGGGTCATAAGTCTGCCGATAGTGCTTGGCGCGTTCGTCCTTTGATTTATCAAAGGTTTGAATGACTTGGCTAAGGGCTTGGTTATGCGCTTTCGCATCTTTGAAGGCGGTCCTGTTATAGTAGGGATGGCTCCCAAAGCGGTCGCTTAGAGCCTCAGAGATCACATTTCTAAACGCAAGTTCAAACCGCCCTACTGCCTCGAAGGCGAGCTCACGTAACCGTGCATCGCATTCATAGAGCTGAATTATGTCCCTGTAAGTGGTACCTGTGCGAAATGTCCTACCAGGCTGATCGCGACGGCTAAGGAAGTAGATTCTTAGACGTTCATAGCCAATCGCTTCGATTTTTTGAGCCGCAACATTCGGGCGAGAGATGATCAAGCCCTTCGATCTCAAGTGCTGGACGCGATCTGCGGGTAACGCGTGAGGTTTGGTGTAGGGGCGCAAGGATAGTCCATGAACGAAGAAGGGCCGCCCTTTTCCACCCCTTGCGGGAGTGTGGCGACCCATGACATGACCTTTATGGCCGCAACAGCTCCTAATGTCAAGATTACTGCGCGCCAGACAGTCTCGAACGGAAGGTCTTCGCTAGCATCATAGTGAAGAAAAGCTGCCAAAATTTATGACTTTTGCACATAGAGAGATTTTATTTTTTGTCAGGAGGCACTTTAGAAACACCAAAGAAATAACCTACAATAGTGCCTATAAATCCCACCAATGCTTCATTAGGTAAGTCAGTGACAAGCGACATAACTAAAAGTATTGGAGCAATGAAAGTCAACCCTGATAATTGTAAAGCATGGGGCGCAAGAGGACTGTTTTCTTTCAGGCTTCTCAGTAAAAGTATGCCTCCGCCTATCATAACTGTTGAAATACCTAGCGAGGTTAACAACACCGTATTGTTATCTGGAAAAATAAAATCTGCCATAAGACCTCCTAAAACAACGCAAATCAACATAACCTCAGCAGAAGCAACAAAGCAATTTTTGGCAAGTGTTGCAAAAGTTATGATATTTGCACCTGCCGCCTCACTGGATGAGCTACACCACAAACGATTTCCCCCAGTGTAGATTTTTCTCTTCGGGCATTAGCCCCTAGGCAGAAATCGAAGCTAACTGTGGCAAACGTACTGAAATATGCATCTGTTATACGACGGTGCTGTGCCAAGTAATTTCCGAATTTAGCATGTTAATTTGAACCTTACCGAAGTTTAATCCTTCGATAAGGTTCGTGTAAGAATGGGTTCGATACAGTCTAATTGTCGGCGGCCAGAGAGGTCGTCAACCACGCAAAGTAAACTCAAGTGCGATGGATCTACCAAGTCCAGACCATTTGAAAGCCAAATTCGTGAGGAGATTAGGCTATGAAAATGAAATTGATTATTGCTGTAGCAACTATTTCAATGTCTGCCACAAGTGCATTTGCTAGTTGTTCTTCAGGGTTTTTTACGAACGCCGCCTGTGAGATGGGGTGGATCGATAGGAATGCAGCGAATTTAATCGACCGGGGTCATGGTGCCCTTGGTTCACCCATGGATCGTTTCGCTCAACGAATTGTTGACCGCATTCTGCCTGGCTCGAACCCAGGTTTTGGAAGGAACCAGCATTATAACGAGCGCTACACTGAGCCTCGTCGCATGATTGGTAATTACTGTGCAACTCAATACGGTCGCTTTGGTCCGGTTCAGCCCATGCCAGTCGGTTCATTCTGTGCTGACATATATGGCAACAGGGGCCACATCGTTCGGTAATTCAAACTTAAAAGCAGCTAGAGAGAGCACTCCTTTGGTGGAGATGATTAAGGCAACAAAAGACACATTTCGAACCTAGATAAGGGGAGGAGTTTTTTTACTCCTTCCTATTCTTTGTTTCCGGGGTCTTTCAACGTATGTCCAAGCTATTGCTAAAGGTTGAAAGGCTTGGTCCCACGGCCCAGTTGGTAGCCCCGGAAGCATCACATTCGTATTGAGACCAGACGCGACAAGGTGTGAATAATAGTCCTGTTCTTCACTCGTCCTATTTCTTCGGCAAATGCGATGTTTATACCGGCACTCATGGACAGAAATGCAACAATCATCGACCGAAACATCAAATACTCTCGCGGCAATTATTCAGGGCTATATGTTTTGTAGGTCCACATCCCGGTTGGATGCTCATTCATAAATTCCCGAATAGCGTCAGTCGGAATGAAAAGTTGCGACTGGCCGCCTGGATAGTAGGTGTTCTTCCCGCTCTTCATGTACCAGGCGCATCCACCATATCCGCCGGAAAGGTCGGTATAGAGCCGACCTGATGATGGTTTGGTCCCTGTGACCTTCGCAATCTCAAACGTTAGTATTCCACCATGCGTGTTCCGGATGACGACCTCATCATCAGCCTGGACGCCTCGAAGGTATGCTTCGATTTTCTGTAAAGTCTGCCCCTCTGTGGGATCATCGGTTTTCGTGATTGCGTCCATGTAAATCCATCCTATCTGCCGTGATCTTCAATCACTTTGTACTAATCTGTGCGAAGGTCGCCGCTGCTGTCTTCTTCGCCACTGGTTTGATAGGAGGAACAGGCGGCGGTTCCGGCATATCCGCATCCACATCCTTGGCCCCGACTTCGATTCCCCGTTCCACAAGGGCGTTATATTTATCAGTCGTTAGACCTGGCTGCCCCTTATCCTTAAGGCGCTTTAATGCAAGATGCGGGTTTACAATAACAGCGTGCGCATGTTTGCCCGATGTCCCACCCGCCGTGTAAATGAACCCCAACTCTGCCAAAGATTCTATCCGCTGAACCCACGTCCGTTTTGCTCTCTGGCCTGTAAAGCCAGCATGAAATGCATGAACATCCGGATTATTGAGGGGCACATACATCTCATCATAAGCCCGGCCCCAAAGCTCCAAATAGGTTGAGCTGGCCGGAGCGCCTTTCGTGAGATCGTCGATAATCGACATGACCAAGGGCATTGTACGGGGAATAGTGGTGAACCCATCATATTTCTGCCGCGCCCAAAGCTCTTCTTCCTTTAAATCAGGGAAAAGCTTGGCTCTAAGCTCCAAGGTCCGGGATTTGATTTTTGTCTGCCGCCTTGCCATGCGTTACCTTTCTTCATAGGGAAATGGGCCAGGTTTGGACCCTGGCCCTGCGCCGAAAGTGCCGTCACAGGATGTGGAGACCCGCAACATTTCCGCTGTTCTCAGCATAGATTTAATGTATTGAAAAAATCCTTATTTTTCAATGACTTATAAATTTTAAGTCGAATTTCGCCTTTCCGCGCATGCCTTTTTGGGAAATTGAGAAGGAAATTTAATTCCAACTCAGAGTCTGAGTTGGTTTCTGGGGTATGGAATTCAACCACATATTGTGAGACTTATGAAGAAATAACGGTGCTCGCCGTGCTCCACGTTCTCGCCGTCCTCGACGTGCTCACTGTGCTCAGAAGCGTTTTCCGTTACCCAGTCCAAATCACCTGCTGTTCCCAGCCATCGGCAAACCCGGCGTTCTTTAGCGAAACATAGGCATTGTCCGGAAACGTGCCCAAATGCTCCAACAAGAATAGGCACCAGGAGGAATTCGGATTAATCACGCCGACCATGTGACGCATTATCGCTAGGGCGGCATAGACACGCGTCTGAGCCCTTCTGTCCGCCTGGATGTGGTCAAAGGCCGGAATATCCCCCGGCCCAGCCATACGAGGGATATTCACCAGCGGTTTGTTCCAAAGCCGGGAATGATGCGCACAGATGTTCCGAACATCATTGAGAACACGAACCCACGTTTCGAAGATCCTTCCATCCGGCACACCGTAACTTTGCGCAATAGCGTCTCTGTCAGCCTGCAAGAGACCAGCATAGAGGTGCGATAGGGCTCCAAAGTCCCAGAGCTCCGCAGCCACCCATATTGGCATGTCTGCGCCTGGATATTTGCGCCGGAAGTGCTGCGCGAAATCCTCTCGGGATCTCACAGCTTTTCCATCCAAGATCCGGAGCCACTTTTCATGTTCGGTTTCGGCTTGCGGATTACGGCGACGACGGGAGAAATGCCCGTGAAGCTGCGCAGGATCTCTGTGTGCTAGGGGAGCACGTTGGCCAAGCAGGATTGCAAGATCCGCCCGCAAGGCAATTTCGATACGTTCAAGGGCATCGAGCGCCATCAAACGTAGTTTCTTATCGAAGATATAGAGATCCAGGGCATGACTGAAATGTGTGCCTGGCTTGAAGGTATCCAGGATCGTTGTTCGTTGCCTGCCCGTGTTGGGATCAGTAATGGTTTGGCTTTCCCGAAAAGGATACCAATACGCACTAAGGCGATAATAGTTGATGTGGGAGAGGTAGGATTTCGCTCTTTGCTCGTCCGTAATTTCCATTCCGCGCTGTTTTAAAAGCGCAACTTGGTCATCAAGAGATAGGAATGGTTTCGGATATAGAGCCACAATTCAAATATTAGAAATAAGAAGACCGACCCGTACACAGAGTGCAGTGGGGCCGGTCATGTCCCCTCTAATATGGGTGATTTTCGACCATCATTGCAAGAAAAATCCGCACCAATTACAAATCCTGATAAAAGATTCATTATTTCAAAGCCTTACACCAGAAATAGAACAAGAACTAATGCTGCTCCGATGAAGATAGCCCATTTGCCTTTTGCTCGAAATGCAAACCCTCCAGGCATTTGAAAGTCCAAGCTATTTTGCTCTTTGTCCATAATCGATACACCTCACTAATGTTTGGGTAAGGATTATGGCAGGAGCTTATTTGGAGAACATTAACGCAGCCTTCGACGCTTCAAGAAGGAAACTGCCAGATACGGCCTTTCTGGTGGTCATTGCGATGGTATTTCGCCTTGAAGCCCACAGCCTCACGAGAGGCCTTGCTGATTGCAGTACTGACGGTGACCCGCCGTCCGTAAATCCGGCCTTGTGGTGCAGAGATCTGATTGAGATTGAAGTGCTCCGCGTAGAGCGGATCAACACCCTTGTTGCAGTAGTTTGCCACGCGTTTGTCAGTGCCCGGCGTGATACGCTCAGTCTTGATGTCGTAAGGCTGCAAGTCACCTGTGACCTTTTCCACCCACTTTGGGAGCTTTTTTTGAAACTCCGCTAACATGGCGTCCGGTATATGCAACACCCAATTTACGTGCACCGCCCCAGTGGGGGCTTCAAATGTGTATGTATAGATTGGTGGCAGCATGGCACAGTTGTTTTTCTTCTGGTGATAGCTGTACCAATTCCGAAATTTCCGCCTAATTTTCGTAAACTGAGTTGTCACACTCGCACTATCCTGATCACGCAGATGCAGGACAGTGTAGGTGTTCATCGGATGCCCGGTATTCTTGGCAAAGTCAAAGGCGTGAAAGACATTTGCGGCTGCGCGCCTACCAATATGCTCAGTATAGCTTTTTTTGGTCACACTACGTCCACTTATTACTAAATATGTCCAGTCGCCCTCCCTCGTCGTTCATATGTGGCGATTCGGAACAAAATGGCAACATTATTACGTAAATGACCCACAGGAAACGGAAAATACTTCGATTGGATTTCCTGCATGCATTGCCAACTTACGTTGGCAGAAGCGTAGAGTTTGTATGATTGATCACTATTCCACATGTGAACAATTACCCCGTATTTGCCTTACACCCCTTCCAAGGGGTCGAAGATCCTGCCGTATGGGATGCCGGATAAAAAATTTTGACCCGGCGAATTGAAATAGTGCTGATCTTTCAACGGTTGAAAGCTTCCAGTTCGGAATCAGGAATTGCATTCCAAAAGCTTTGAATCATGGGTTGGTAGCCTAGAGGAAGCGGGGCGCTAAAGTATCAGCTTTCCATCGGCAAGAGGCCACCATGAGCCAGTTTCATGACCATGAAACGGGGCAACAGCTCCGTTGTGCCTGCACCAATGTAATCGGCTTCTGGCAGCTCTTACACTGCGAGCACACGACTAGCGGTAAGCCCATTTGCCCGATCAAGCGCATGGCCTGGCGCGCGCACCTGACAGGCTGCGCGGCCAATCTGGCCGAATTTGTCATCAAGCACGACAGGGATATAGCGCGGGGCTTTTTGGAAGACCCTCGCCGAATGCCAGAAATCATAGGCAAAGCCCTAGGCATTAGGGCGATTGTCAATGTGGGCGAACGCCTAGAAATCGAAGACCAGCTTGAGGACTGCGCTTCAAAATTTGCGATCCAACTGCTGGGGGCTTTGAAATGCAAATGACGAAAAGCGACCGCGATATGAATCATCTTCTGGAACGAATGCACACCTGCTCCGGAACGGTGATCATGACCGATAAGGCGTTGAATGATCCTGACGAGGATGAACCGGAGTTTCTGGAACTGGCTGCGAAACTCAGGGAAGAACATTCCTTGTTGCTGGCGCAGCTATACAACGAGTTCATCTGCGAAGTTCTCGAACGGCGGCGAACAACAGGCGATTTTCAATACCCGTTTGAGCCGCTCGGTTCGGGGTCTTAGATGGACAATGAAAGCCTAGAAACGGCTATTATTTCAGCTAGTGCGCGGGTGCTGCTGAATTATAAAATCCATCGTGATCCGCGCATTGATTTCGGATCATTAAACCGCCCCATCTGCGCGGGGTTTGAACTGGCGGCTCTAACCGTAACCGCAATCAATACCTTGAAACTCGATCATCCAGATAAGACCGAGCAAATTGAAGAGATTGAAAAAATCACGGAACTTATTCTGTCGAGTCCAAGTGATCACATCGGTTTGTCGACACTGGATCATGACATGAAAAGGTTGGCAGATAACTGCATAGAGCTTTTTAATCCCGATTATTCGGGTTGAGGGTTGTTTGTTTTCCCTGCTTTTCGGAGCCGCTTTCGCTTGAGTGTCGTTCCGTCACACATGGTTCTGAGCACAAGGGCAAGGAGCGTAAGCGTCCCTTGTGGTCATGGTTCTGGGTGATGGATCGTAAACGTCGAAAGAGGCGTAAGGCTGGGAAATTCCCCTGCTTTTTGGTGAGCGTGAGCGAGCTAATGAGAGAAATTTGTTTCGCGGGGCGCGTAGCGCCCATGAGGGCGAAACTCCGTTAAAGTATCCGCGTAAGCGGATTCCGTTTATGCCGCCGTATAGGCGGCTATGTTTGAAAAGACAAAATAGCTGGAAATATTTTGTAGAAAGTAGCCAAGAGGCTATGTGTTTTAATTGTGTTTGAATCTGTGTTTCCGATTTATGGGAAATGACAAGTGTTTGTAAAAAAAGAAAAAACAAGCGCCCACGGCATATATTCATGTGTAAAATGACGAAAATACATGTGTGAAATGACGAAGCCGCATGTGTGAAATGACGAATAGGGCACAAAAGTTATCCGCACGGAATTCATGTGTGAAATGACGAATTTCTTGACCTATGTGTAAAATGACGAAAGTCTGTGTGTGAAATGACGAACCAGACCGAACAACAACGCGATCTCTCCCCGCTACTACCGGACAGGCATCCTGAACCGGATTTTTTTGTGTGCGACATCTTTGATGCTGCGCCCAAAGCGGATACGGCATCGATGGTTCATCCCCTTTTCACTCTATCTACAAAACCAGATTATCGGATTCGGGAATACAGCAAGGGCGCAATCTGGTTAAAGGTCAAACCAGGGTCAGACGGTGCAGCCACTGTGCATGATCGTGATGTTCTTATTTACTGCATCTCGCAATGTATGGCTGCCATCAATGATGGTCGAAAAATTGATCGCAAGATGCGGTTTCGAGCACATGACCTATTGCGAACCACCAACCGAAAAACCAGCGGTGAAGGTTATAGGCTCTTGCAGGCAGCACTAGCACGTCTACAAAGCACGCAGATAGAAACGAACATCGTCACCGGAGGAGCTGAGCAATGGAAGGTGTTCAGCTTTATAGACTCTGCAGAGACAATAAAGGAAACCCGTGATGGTCGCATGCAAGAGGTGGAAATCACGCTTTCTGATTGGGTCTTTAATGCAATCCGCGAAAAAGGCGGCGATATCCTCACGATCTCACGGGATTATTTCCGGCTGCGCAAACCGCTAGAGCGCCGCCTCTATGAGATTGCACGCAAATCCTGCGGGCAGAAAAGCTATTTTCACTACAAGGTGCAAACCCTCTACGAAATCACCGGATCGGCTTCTACCCTTCCAGAATTCCGCAGAATGTTGACAAAAATCATCAGAGATAATCAGCAGCACCGCCATATCCCTGACTATGTTTTTGAACTAGATGGGGATCTTGTGAAAATCCGGCCTAAGCGCGAATTTTCAGAGGCCTACGAACCAGCACCAAAGGCCATAGATAAAGTCAAACTCAAGCTAGGCGTGCATGAAGCGGCAAAAAAACTAGCTGCTGGTTGGGATACGTATTCGCTTGAGGACGATTGGCGGGCGATGCTCGCCCAAAAGGGTGAAGTACCAGCCAACCCTGAAGGATCATTTGTTGGCTTTGTGAAATGGTATGTCCAGAAGCACGGAGCCGCAAGGTAGCTCATGGTACCATGAGGTATCAGTAAGTATGGTACTATACCTTACCCTATGGTATTGATAGATACCTTATGGTACCATACCCATCACTGCGTTCTTGTATCAATTCAATTATTCGAGGAAATCATGCCTGTTATCACCTTTGCCAACAGCAAGGGCGGAAGCGGAAAAACAACAAGTGCATTGTTGCTTGCTTGCGCCCTGGCGGAACTTAAACCCACCACAATCATTGACGCCGATCCGCGCCACCCTGTGACCACATGGGGTAAGATGGACGGTAAGCCCGATAATTTGACCGTCGTGACAAACGATTCCGAACGGACAATTCTCGATGAAATCGAGGCCGCGTCCGAAAAAGATCCGTTCGTCATTATCGACCTAGAAGGTACAGCGTCGAGACTGATGAGCTACGCTATCAGTCAATCGGATCTTGTGATCATCCCCCTGAAAGAACAGCAACAAGACGCTATGGCAGCTTTGGATGTTATTCAGGAAATTCATCGGGATATGAAAGCGACACGGCGCAAAATTCCGTATGCAACGCTCTTCACACAGAGCAAAGCCGCCGTGAAATCACGCACAGCAAAACACATCGCAATGCAATTCCGGGAAAACCCGAAGATCGATTGTTTCACAATTGAGATTTTTGAACGTGATGCCTTCGCGGCCATGTTCACGATTGGAGGCACAATCCGCGATATGAACCCGTCTAAGGTCGGCGGCCTGGATAAGGCAATCCTGAATTTGGAAGGCTTCAGAGACGAGGTTATTGCAAAGCTCAGAGCAAACCGCGAAGCACAAGCAACAAGTGAGGTGGCATAATGAGCGGTGACAGACAATCTCTGGATATGGATCTAGGCGATCTTGACGATTTTCAGCCCAAGCCAAAACCCACGCAACCAGCAGTGGACACCAAACGCGCCGTTGATAGTGTTTCCAGCTTCCCAAGCCGCGAGGCACCTGAAGAGGGACAAATGAATATCAAAGGCAATAAGGCGATCCTTATGCGCTTCAAACAAATGTGCAAAGACGACCGCCGCAGCTATGCGGATATGCTTGAAATCCTGATGGATCGTTTTGAGAAGCCCTAAGCTCAGTCCATAAACAGCGAAACTGGATACTTTGACGAGCAATCGTATCGAAAAATTAGGTACTTTTACTCGGTCTTCTTCATTGCATCTAAATGCTTATTTATGGCGACTTCAGCATGCTGAATTGTAGCCTTAGCAAGTTCCGCAGGCTGATTATTGAAATCTTCAACCCGAAATGAATGTAAGTTAATACCGTTTATATAAAAATCTACATCTTGTATTTCAGGAGATCCATCAACGTCTTCTCCATAAACTACGGTAAAAGTAGCATCATTTGATGCCCCAGCTTTTAGCGCGTTTATAGTAAATTTCTTGAAACCAATTGTAACTGCCTTGCGAAAAAGCTCATGCTTTGAATTAACAAAAACAACGACATTGCCGTTCTTGGATGCTTCTCTTGCTTTTTCCAACATCTGTTCGTGATCGTATTCGCCTGTATATCCCATTTTCTTAAACTCTGCCGCATCCGCCGACACGGCTGATAATAGCATTTCGGCAAACACTGCGGTAATTGCAATAAAATGTGCTCTTATCGTTTTAGACATCTCAAAATACTTTCTTCCGTTGTGGCATCCTTTCGAGGAAGCTTTCTCTAAGCCCGAGAAAATTACCCAACACAGGATCAAATTCCTACGTATCCGTGTCACGATCCTTCTTGGAATCTTTATCCTTCTCGCCCTCTCGGCTCATACGAGCCGCTAGGCGCGCTTGACGGGCAAGCACAGAGGCTTTGTAACCTTCATTGTCTTTCTTCGCCCCAGCGGCTTTAAAATCGCCCATAGTGCGTTTGCGCTTAGCGCTGAACTCGGCGAATTTATCCCAGGCGCTCGCGCGATCCTTCCGGCGCTGCCTCCATTCACTGCGAAGGCTTGCGCTTTCCAGCCCCTGCTTAAACACCAGGGCGCTACGCTCTGCCGTAAAGCTCTTATCCTGGTCGCTTAAACTGTCCCGGCCGCGCTCCTTGATTTTGGCGCGCTCGGCTCTGGTTTCTTTGTTCTGTGCAACTTTCAAGTCGCGGATCTCTTTTGCATGGGCTTTATCGATCAGCTCACGGCGCGCGCTCGCCCTGGTCAATACAGCGAAGCCGCGAGAGAGTAGGGATCCGCGCTCATCGCCATATACACGCTTCAGCAGGTTAAGACCGCTTACTGCGTTCTTTGCCCGGCCAAACAATGTCGCTTCCAACGCATCGAAGGTTTTAACCTCGGCGCGCTGACGCTTGAGGGTTTCGGTGATCTTGGGCTTGTAGTCTTCCAGGATCTTCCGGCCTGCGCGCGCCATGTCACGCTTAACACCGTGCAGGATCCCCGCTTTGCTCTGGCGGTGCGATTGATCCAATTCGTCCCATTGCGCTTTGTGGCGTTTAGCCTGATCGCGGCCACGCCCGGCAATATCCGCATCTTTGGATTTTTGCCCCTCGCGCACGGCTTCATAATGCGGGTTATCGTTCGCTGCAGCGGCCTTTTGCTGCTCGAAGATATGGCGCGGGGCGTTCTTCTCGCCGCGCACATAATGCCCTTGGCTGCGCAGTAGGTTATTTGTCACGCGCTGTTCGCAAAGAACCTGTCCGGATTCCTCTTCATAGGCTTGCGCCCATTTCGAGAGCTTCAGCTTTTCCTTGGAAGAGCTGAGGTGCCTGCCATCTTGCGGCGAAACCCGGTTGATCATGACATGCAGGTGAGGGTGCTTTTCATCGTTGTGCGCAATGATCAAAGCCTGGTGCTTAGATGCTCCCAGGGCTTTGATTGCTCCATTAGCTGCCTTCATCATTTCATCACGATCCGGATCCTGATCCGGATGCCATGCGAGAGTGAAATGAAGCACATGCTTATCGGACTTGCGCCCGGTGTTCTTAACGCCTGCCTGCTGCTTCAAACGTGCCTGATCAAGAGCGGTAGCCGCCATGATCTTCCAAGCCGTGTTTGGATCCTCCGAAACAAGGTTGCGGGTCTGTGTCCAGGCTACGCGATCGCTGCTCGGCGCACGATCTTTATCATACAGCAAATACGAGGCCGCTCCCTTAAAGCTGGATCCTTTGGCGTGGAGCTTAGGAACCATCAGCAATCACCTTTTCAAGGGCATTGCTGAGCGCATCGCCAATCTCACGCCAGTACTGAACAAAGTCGCGATCCATGTGCACGGATGCTGCAAGCTGGTTGACGTTCACCCCTATGCGATTGAGTTCGGAGATAAGGGCTGGATCCACAGAGGATGTGCGAGCAGGGGGGTGAATGTTAGCGCTGAAAATAGCGGCGCGCACAAATTCAGCTTCACTGCGTAGACCGGATTCACGAACAAGCTCGGCAAGCTTCGTCTTTTCGGCAAGCGTTAGATCGGTGCGCGTTGATGCGTCCCGGCGTTCGTGTTCGTGTTTCTTCGGTCTAGCCATCCTCTTTTCCCTGTTCTCGCCTCCAAGGGCGCTCCCTTGGCCGTCAGTGGAGCGCCGGAACGCTCCTCGCCTTGGAAGGGGCGAAACCCTTCCCCGGAATGCAACACCCGGCCTGTGTTGCCGCACATCAAACCTGCGCAAGGTTTGCCATGTTTCCAAAGCAGCTCGGAGGCTCTTTGGTTTCATCCAAGGGAAACCCCTTGGTCGTCTCCAGGAACGAAAATCCTGGTCGCAATCCAACGCTCGATAGTGTTGGTGCAGGTTTGGTTCAGGAAGGGGGCACACCCCTTAGCCTGATCGAGGTTTGAAGGGCGCGAAAGCCCTCACCAGATGCACGGAAATACAGCGGAACGCGGTATGATAGTGCCGTTTTTCGGTATGAAAAACACATCTGGCTACTCTCAATTACGGAAAATTTGCCACAAATCGCCTAACTATGTCAAATGATTACAGAATTAGCCCTACGCATCCCGCGTTCAGCGCGGGTTTGGTGAAACGTAGATGAGCCAAAATTGCTCTTTTGGCGTTTGAAAAACGAAAAAAGAGCAGGTCGCATTTACGCGGCCAGCTCTTCAAAACGGATAGCATTGCTGTGGTGCCAGTTTAGGCAATCCTCTGGGAACGGATTTCTCTGATCCGATCATAAGCCTGATCCAATAAACGGCGCAGTTTCAAGATATCCATTTTGGATAACCACGTAGCGGTTTTCACGATCCCTTCGGCATCTGTGTAAGCACGCCCTGGCTCAACAGAATACCAAATGCCTTTTTGGCTTTGATTTTCCCAGATGGTGACTTTAACAGCGCCATCTCTAAGGGTTTCAAGTGGTGTGTTGTTTGTACTTTGTGACATGTTTCGTCCTTTCGTTTTCGGCCTGGTTCATTCCAGCCCGTGAAACCAAAAGGCCAGGCGCGAAGAGGGGGAATTGCAAAGAACGCAACAACGTCCGTCTTGCAATTCTTCCGGCGCCTGGCAGGCTTCTCGATAAGGCTGGAATTGATAAAGCAGGCCGCGCACGGACGAGGATCCGGAGCGCAAATCCATGACCTACACAGATAGCCTGAAGGACTAAGTGCAAAGCTCACCAGCAAAGCAGGCGGGGCATGCCTACTCCACCTCCACCCCTTATCGTTTTGCCCCGGATCG
>NZ_CP041191.1:632500-860000 GCF_006517275.1 Labrenzia sp. PHM005
ACGTATGCCCAGTCACCTGCGGCGCATTTAGGAAATACCGCACTGCGCCCATAACATCCCCAGGTCCCAATCCCGGCCCCATGGGTGTCAGGGCCTGGCGGTCGTCAAAATTTTCTTGGGTCTGGTCGCTTGGGAGGATCAGGCCCGGGGCGATCGCGTTCACCCGGATCCCTTTGGGTCCCAGGTCGTAAGCGGCCAACCGGGTTGCTCCTTCTAATGCGTACTTGCCACAGAAATAGCTGAACCGCTCTGGGGCGGCCGACAGCATTTGGGTATCCAGCAAGTTAATGATGGCACCCTTTGACGGTGCAGGATCCTGATTGGCAAAAGCCTGCATAAGAAAGACGGGCGCAGCCGCATTCACGTTCATCAGAAACTGCCAGCTGTCCAAAGTCAGATCCGACAGCTTGTCCGTGTTGAAGGCAGATGCAGAGTTAACCAGAACGGATACCGGCCCTCCTAACGCAGCCGTTGTCTCCGATATCAATGTCCCCGCTATTTCCGGCTGACTCAGATCTTTTTGCAAGAGAATGGCCCGGCCGCCTTGGCTGGTGATCTTGTTGTAAAGATCTTCCGCACCTCCGATAGAAGCGTTGTAATGCAGGCCGACCGCAAATCCATCCTCGGCAAGGCCTTCGGCAATTGCCTTGCCAAGCCGTTTACCAGCACCGGTGACAAGGGCGATTTTCTGATCCGTCATAGTCAATGCTTCCTAGGCTGCTAGAACCCTTTCAATCTTAGGAATAGTCCTGCAAGTTCAAAACCGGCTGGACACGGGGCACTTCGTGGCTGCGCACCAAATTGGCTTTGGACAAAACTGCCAGCGTCGCCGCACTGGTCTGGGCAACACGCACTTCATCGCGAAACAAATAAACATGGCCCGTCAGCTGCACGGTTACCGGCCAGCCGAGTTCGCGCAAGCGGAAGGACTGCAGGATACTGTCGGTCTGATAGCGGATCCGGTCCGGGCCATCCGGCAAGTTCAGCGCAAAACCAAAGCCGGGATCAACCCACAGCCGCTCGATACCGGCGCCCGTTGCCATAGCCACCCGGTCTTTGAAGAACTCCAGCTGATGATCAAAGACCTGATCGACCGGCGGCAAATGATCGCTGGACCGGGCATTGTCGCCGGGCGTGTAACACAGGACCAGGCCAGCTTCATGTTTGGCAATCGCTTGATAAAAACCTGTATCGTCCACACGCCCGGTCAGGTTGACGACACCCGCGCCTGCTTCCAGAAGCGCAATGCCGACTTCGGGATGATAGGTCTCCACCGAAACCAGGATGTTTTCTTCCGAAAGAGCCTTGACGGCAGGCCGCATTCTATCGATTTGCCGCTCGATGGAGACAATGTCTGCGGTTTCGCCCGTGGACTCCGCCCCGATGTCGACCATCGCAGCCCCCTCAAGCGTCATCCGGCGCCCCCTGTAGAGAGCGGCTTCAAGTGTGTGGCAGACGGTTTCCCGGTAGGTGCTGTCTGGAGACAGGTTCAAGACGCCCATCTGGTAGGTTCGGTCTTCAAAGCGCCTCCCGAATTTCGGAAACTCGAAACTGCGGACCGGCGTCTCCAGCGCCTCTCTGTATTTCAGCCAAAGGGGAAGAACGCGGTCTGCAGAAATCATCTAAAACTGTCTCCTAAAAATCTTGGATCAATCCGGCGCATTTGGGCGCACATAGATCAGCGTGCCTTCCGGGCAAGGCTCATCACGAACGGCGGCGGGCAATTTGGATCCCAACTCCGGCAGCGTCTTCAAAAATATCTGGTTTGGTGACTTTCACGATCACCTGTTCCGCGAGAGGGTTCTCGAGGACAAAGGAGGCGACGGCCTCGGCCCATTCTTCCACCAGGTCTATATGCCCACCCGTCGCGGCCTTCTCTTTGATGAAAAAAACCGTATCGGCATAAGACACATAAGACCCCGTCTTGGCGACGATGTCCCGGTAGCCTGGTACGGTTTGAATTTCGACATCAAACCGCAAAGATTGGGTCCGCCCCTTCTCGCTGTCCAACACACCAATTTCGGCCGGAATGTTCAGTCCTTCAATCCGGATTTTGTCCTGACTGTCTTCGACGGTCTTTTGGTTGGATGAAGTGGCTGCGCCCATGATATCTTGGCCTTTGCGATTTGACGTCACACAGGCATGGCGCGTCGATACCACTCCGGTCAAGCTGAGATTTGCTGATTGAACCGCCGTGCGGCGTTCTATTGAGGCCGATCGAGCGCATCAATCGCGCGGGTGACACCGCGCAGTTCTGCCAGCCCCCGCAGCCGGCCGATCGCCGGATAGCCGGGCGTCGAATCTTCTTTCAAATCGCTCAGCATGCGGTGTCCATGATCGGGGCGCATTGGGATCGAAATCTCTGCGTTGCGCTCCAGCCGGCGCAAGGCGCGGATGATCGCCACCATATCAATGTCGCCGTCCAGGTGCGCATCTTCATAAAAGCTGCGTGGATCGGCTTCCCGCTTAGTCGCCCGCAAATGCACAAAATGAATCCGATCGCTGACGGCTTCGATAATTGCCTGTAAATCATTGTCCGGATGAACGCCGAGCGACCCAGCACAGACCGTAAACCCATTTGCCGGCGACGGGTTGAGATCTGCGATCCGGGTCAGGTCCTTTTGTGTGCCGACAATACGCGGCAATCCAAAAAGCGATCTCGGCGGATCGTCCGGATGGATTGCAAGACGGGCACCGGCTTCTTCAGCCGCCGGCACGACAATTTCCAGGAAATTCGCCAGGTTTTGAAAGAGCTGCTCCTGACCAACATCTTTGTAAGCGGCAAGCTGGTCCCGGAATGTGTCGAGCGTATAGCTTTCTTCTGATCCCGGAAGGCCTGCAATAATGTTGCGGACCAATCTTTCCTTCTCTTCCTCAGACCGCTCCGAAAGCCAAACCTCAGCCGCACCAATATCTGCTTGGCTGTAGTCTTTTTCTGCCCCGTCGCGTTTTAAGATAAAGAGATCGAACGCAGCATAGGCTGTAAATTCAAATCTCAGCGCCGTCGCACCACAAGGCAATTCATAGTCGAGATCCGTCCGGGTCCAGTCGAGCACCGGCATGAAGTTGTAACAGATGGTCCGGACATTTTCGCGCGCCAGCGCACGAACGGTTTCGGCCCAATTTTCTGCCCAGCGCTCCCATCCGGGAGCACCCGTCTTTATGTCTTCATGGACCGGGATGCTCTCGCAGACCTGCCAGGTCAGACCTTCCGCCTCAATCATCTGCCGGCGCAGAGCGATTTCTTCTTCCGGCCAGTAGGTGCCATTGGGGATCTGATGCAACGCCGTTACGATACCCGTGGCGCCAGTCTGCCTTACATCGCGCAAAGAAACCGGGTCATCTGGGCCGAACCAGCGCCAACATTCGATCATCGCACCTGTCTTTCTTTTTCTTCTGGGCCAGTCAGCACTGGGTTGTTTTAACTCGATGCCGCAGCAGGCTTGTACAAATATCCATCGAATTCAGGGTCGCCCACATCGGAGAGCTCCAGGAGCGTTTGGCGCACATTTTCAAGGTGCTGCCACATCGCCTTACGGGCCGCTTCCGAATTGCGGTGGCGCAGGGCTTCCAGGATTTCCGCGTGGTCGTCGAGCCATTTTTCCCGATAGCTCAAATCAAATATGCGGTCATGCAAGCGCGCCCACATGGGACTGGTTTCCCGCTTGGTCCAAAGTTCTTCGACCTGCGCCACCAGTGCACTGTTTTGCGTGGCTTCGGCGATTTGGAGGTGAAATTGGCGGTCCGCGGCATAATCTTCTTCGCCATTGTTGATGGCCTTGCGTTCCAACTCCAGTGTTTCGCGCAAGTTGATGATATCGCTCTTTGTAATGGTCTCAGCGGCAAATCCGGCAATTGAACTTTCCAGAAGCTGACGTGCCTGAAGGAGTTCAAACGGTCCAAAGTCCGGCTTCGGATTGTTTAGAGAGATTTTTTCGCCGGCCGCAACATAGCTGCCAGAGCCTTTACGAACATCCAGATATCCCTCGATCTCCAGCATGATGAAGGCTTCGCGCACCAACGACCGGCTGATACCGAGTTCCAGGGAAATCTGCCTCTCGGTTGGAAATTTGTCGCCCGGTTTATAACCTTGGTCTGCAATCCGCTGAACGAGGATCTGGGCGATTTCCTGATACCGGCGTTTTGGCGCGTCGCTGGTCATGAGGCCTTCCTTGTGTTCCCCTGGCCGGCCGCGATTTGACGGTAATAGTCGGCCAGGATGTGGAACGCTTTTTTCTTTGTCTTTTTATCGGCGGCGATAAGCCCCTTGTGATTGTAGCCGTTTTGAAAAATGTTCTGCCGGCGTTCGACGCGGAAATCGTACAAGATCCACGGCGACATACCTTTCACATACGCAAGCTGCCGCAAGGTGGCAATCTGCTTGGTGTAGACTTCCGCCATATAGTCTTCGCTGAAGAGCCCTTTGGTTGGCCCCTTTTCACCGATCACGCCATCAGCCCCGGTTTCGGAAATTACCACTGGCCGGTCCGGATCCGAGTTTTCGCCAATCGCGGCCAGGTCTTCAAAATCTTCTTCGTACCAGCCGTAATATTCATTCAGGCCGATAACATCGATGTGCGCGGCAAGCCGGTCTTCGATCCGGTTTTGCGCGTGATTGACCAGACAGGCGGCCGAAGTCAGCCGGGTCGGATCGAGCCTTTTTGCCGTATCGGCCAGGCCCTTCATAAACTCCAGACGTGCGTCCGTGTCCGGGTTTTCATTGCCGACGGACCAGATCACCACACTTGCCCGGTTCCGGTCGCGTTTGATCAGCTCACAGAGCTGATTTTCAGCGTCCCGGTACGTGGCCGGGTTTTCAAAGTCGATGGCCCAGTAGACAGGGATTTCTTCCCAAAGCAGAAATCCGAGTTCATCGGCGAGTTGGGCCGCCAATTCATGGTGCGGATAATGGGCAAGGCGCAGGTAATTGCAGCCAAGCTCACGGGCATGGTCAAACCGGCGGTGCAGATCCGCTTCGCTGGTGACTTTGCCCAGTACAGCATCGTCTTCGTGAACTGAAATTCCACGCAGAAAGAGCGGTTCGCCGTTGAGGACGATATCGGTACCGCGTCTTTCTATCTGGCGGAAGCCAACCCGGTCGCTGACCTGATCCTCTCCATAGGTGACAGTGACATCGTAAAGCACTGGTGTTTCCGGGCACCACAAGTCAGGCGCAGCGGCAAATTCGATCCGGGCCTTACCGGTTTCATCAAGTAGAACGGCAATGTCGATACCGAGTGACGGGATGTTTAGTTCAACAGCTTCCTCAATCAGAGGACCGTCTATCGTCACTTCGGCACAAAGTTTCGAATATGTGCCATCGGGTACCAAATAGAGGAAAAAATCCTTGATCAGGCTTTTGGGCGTCTGAAAGACAGAGACTTCCCGATACAGACCACCGTAATTGAACCAGTCGGTGTTGCGCATGGGGACCCGGTCTCGGGTCCGGGTGTTGTTGACGCACGCCATTATCCAATTGCGCCCCGGTTTCAGCTTCCCAGTCAGTTCGACGCAGAAGGGCGTTGAGGCACCGTAGTGGTTGCCAACAAATTCCCCGTTTAGGAAAATCTTGCAGTCATAGGCCGCTGCGCCGAAACGAAGAAACGTGCGCTTTGTTTCGGCGATTTCATCGACGTCAAGCGGGCGGGTGTACCAGGTACTGCCTTCAAAGAAATACCACTTCTCTTTCAGCATGGCCCAGTTGGAAGGCACCGGGACGGTGTCACCCATATAAGGGTCATAGTCCCAGGGTTCGGTCCGGTCTTCTGGCGCTTCCGGCAGCATGGCGAACCATTTCTGCCGGAGGCCGGTGTCGAGGAGGTCGACGCAGAAGGTCCACTCTCCATTCAGGCTCTCCGATACCCGGCCACCCATAAATATCAGGCCATCATGATTCAAAGACTGTGTGTTAAAGGGAACGTCATAGTCTTCGTCATGGAGCGCTTGAAGCGCATTGTCGGCCAGTTCAGAGCGTTCGAGCATCGGTTTTTCCCGTTCGTGGATTACTTCGGTGCGATTTCTTTGATGCGCTTGATGAGGTCAGCCACCTTTTCAGATTTCTTTGCAGCTTCCTCGTGCATCGGCAGAACCGCTTCGATGAACGGGCCCTTTTCTACTTCGACGAATTTTACGCCGAGTTCGCTCTTGGCCGTTTCGATGCCTTCAGCAACCATTGCATCCCACTGCTTGCGATGGAAATCCATGGATTCTTTGGCCGCTTTAGTCAAAGCGCCCTTATGCTCATCGCTCAGCTCACCCCAAGATTTGGTCGAAATCATCACAACAGACGGGATCATTGTGTGGCCGTCGTTGGAATAGACCTTGCTGACCTCGCCGTGACGGGCGGACGTCAGAGCCAATGGGTTGTTTTCAGCGCCATCAACAACACCTTGCTGCAGGGCGCTGTAGAGTTCACCCCAGGCGATCGGGGTCGGGTTACCGCCGAGCAACTCAACCATGCGGATCGCGGATGGGCTCGGCTGTACGCGGATCTTCATGCCCTGCAGATCGGCCGGGGAATTGATTTCCTTGTTGGCGTAGAAAGACCGGGCGCCTTCAACGTAGTAGGCAACACCGATGAAGCCCTTGTCTTCGGATGCAGAGAGAATGTCAGCACCGATGTCGCCGCTGAGAACGTCGTAATAGTGATCGTCGTTGACGAAAATATACGGCAGATTCAACGCGCCATAAGATTCTTCAAAAGCTTCCAATTCCGACGCATTGGAGCGCGCCATATCGAGCGCACCATTTTGCATGAGCTCCATGGATTCACGCTGCGTACCCAGCTGCGCATTGGCATAGATGCGGATCTTCAAATCACCACCGGTCATTTCTTCCAGGCGCTCAGCCATGAACTCCATGGACTTGTGCAGCGGATGATCTTCCGGATTGTTGTGATTGAGGCGCAATGTTTTTGCGTGGGCAGCTGAGCCCAGCGCAACGGCACCGACGGCCAAGAGAGCCGCGACCTTGATGAACTTCGACATGAATTCCTCCCAGATGCAGTCCGACCGGGGGGTATTCGCTTCCAATTGGAAGGCCCACGGCCCTGAGTGTCACGGCTGGATGCGCCGTTGAGGCCGAATTGTTCGTCCAATTTTGCAAATCAGTCAACCTTTTTTATAAAATTGGTTGACCAATTTAATTTCATGCCGCAAATGTTAGCGTGCCGAAGTAGCGGTGAAAGACTAAGCCGCACAGGCGCCAATGGGCAGGGAGGATAATCGTGACCGCATTAACCCGGGGAGTGGATTTTGTCCTGCGCCTCGTCATAACAACCGCCTTTGCCATTCTGGTGGTGTGTGTCGTTTGGCAGGTGTTCTCCCGCTATGTTTTGGAAAGCCCGAGCACCGTAACCGACGAAATGGCGCGGTTCCTGTTTATCTGGGTCGCTCTGTTGGGCGGAGCCTATACGCTCGGCCAGCGCCGGCATTTGGCCATCGACCTTCTGCCCGTTGTCACCAAAGGCGCCACCCGAATTGCTGTGAATGCGGGCATTATCGCCGCCATCGCGCTATTCGCGACCCTCATCATGATTTACGGTGGCACCGGATTGGTCAGCCGCACGTTGGAAACCGGCCAGGTGTCTCCGGCCCTACGCATCCCAATGGGCTTCATTTACATCGCGATCCCGTTTTCCGGGATTTGCATCCTCTACTACTGCCTGACCTTCTTTGCCGACCTTCTGCGTGAAGGACGCGGCCCCAATGATCAAGCCGAGACGCCGTCCCGTGGCGGACCGTTAAGCTAGGAGCTTTTCATGGATATCCAAGCTGTTGCGGTCCTGTTCGGGACCTTTGTGCTGCTCATGGTTCTGGGCGTTCCGATCGCCTTTTCCATTGGCCTGTCCGCCTTCGCCACATTCTTATTGTTCATGTCCTTCGACCAGTCGGTCTATATCGTCGCCCAGCAAGTGGCCTCCGGGCTGGACAGTTTCACACTTCTGGCGATTCCCTTCTTCATTCTAGCCGGCAACATCATGAACCGGGGCGGCATCGCGCTCCGCCTGATTGAATTTGCCAAGGTTCTCGGTGGCCGCCTTCCCGGTGCACTCGCTCACTGTAATGTGCTCGCAAATATGATGTTCGGCTCGATTTCCGGGTCTGCTGTGGCTTCGGCGGCGGCAGTCGGTGGTGTCATGTCTCCGCTGCAGAAGAAGGAAGGTTACGATCCGGCCTATAGTGCTGCGGTCAACATCGCCTCCTGCCCGACCGGGCTTTTGATCCCGCCGAGCGCGACCTTCATTGTCTACTCCCTGATCACCAATGGTACGTCGATCGCAGCCCTGTTCGTGGCCGGATATGTGCCTGGCATTCTGATGGGCCTTTGCCTCATGGTCGTGGCCGGCATTATCGCCAAGAAACGCGGCTATCCAATCGCTCCTCGGCCGAGCACGAAGGAAGTCCTCGACAAAACTCTCGGTGCGGTGCTGCCGCTTGGCCTGATCGTCATCGTTATGGGCGGGATTATTGGCGGTATTTTTACCGCAACCGAAGCCTCTGCGGTGGCAGTTGTCTATACTCTGTTTTTGGCCGTGATCTGGTACCGGGAGATCACGTGGCGCCAGCTTCCAAGTATCATCCTGGAGAGCGCGGTGACCACGTCCATCGTGCTTTTGATGATTGGCTGCTCTATCGCCATGTCGAAGGCCATGGCCTTTGCCGATATTCCGTATGCGATTTCAGATATTTTGCTCGGCCTGTCAGACAACCCGCTGGTGCTTTTGCTGATCATCAACATCGCGCTCTTGATCGTCGGCACCTTTATGGACATGACCCCCGCGCTGCTGATCTTTACGCCGATCTTCCTGCCGGTCGTCACAGATCTTGGTATGGATCCGGTGCACTTCGGGGTAATGATGACCTTCAACTTGTGTATCGGCATCTGTACGCCACCTGTGGGATCGGCACTCTTTGTCGGCTGCTCGGTCGGTGGGGTCAAGATCGGCGATGTCATCAAGCCGATGCTTCCCTTCTACGCAGTTCTTGTCGGCCTGCTTTTGGTTGTCACCTATGTGCCTGAAATCAGCCTGTTCCTGCCCCAACTGCTGCTCGGCTATTAGGAGCCCGATTCAGATATGAAAGCTCTGAAAACCTGGGCGCTGACTGAACAGACACCGACCGGTGTCGTTCTTCTGGTCGACGATAAGCATAAATTGGTCATCCGTGTCCTGGAGAACGCTCTTGTCCGTGTTTCGCTTCTCAAGGACGGAGTTCACCGGCTCGACCGGACGTGGGCTGTCGCCCCTGACGGCGACGCTCCCTGGGAAGGGCGCTCCCGGGATGATCTCAGCGGCTTTTCCTGTCCTGAGTTTTCCATTGATCAGCAAGAAAACCGGCTGCAACTCTGGACAGATACGCTTCGCCTAACTGTTGAAACACCCCTGGCTCTAACTTGGGAGTGCAGAGAAAAATCAGACGCCGCGTGGCAGGAAATTACCCGCGACCGGCCGCAGGATGCCTACATGCTCGGCCGGCGGGATCATCGCAAATCCCACTTCATGCGCCGGTTTGATGGCGAGCGCTATTTTGGTCTCGGCGAAAAGTCCGGGTCTTTGGAACGGTCCGGACGGCGCTATGAAATGCGCAATCTCGATGCCATGGGCTACGATGCCCGTACCACGGACCCGCTCTATAAACACGTGCCGTTCACAATTACCGACCGCGGCGCACTCGGCGCCTATGGCCTTTATTACGATACGCTCGCCCATTGCTGGTTCGATCTCGGCAATGAAAAAGACAATTATCACCCGGCCTTCCGCTCGTTCCGGGCCTCAGATGGCGAGCTAGACTATTATTTCTTCTGGGCTCCGTCAGTCCTCGACGTTGTCAAACGCCACCACTCTTTGACCGGCGGCACCGCCTTCATGCCACGCTGGGGGTTTGGTTATTCCGGCTCGACCATGGCCTATACGGATTCAGAAAACGCACAAGAGCGGCTGGAAGAGTTTTTACAAAAACTCTCCGACGAAGACATGCCCTGCGACAGTTTTCAGATGTCGTCGGGCTATACGGCGATCAAAGGCAAACGCTACGTGTTCCATTGGAACACCGACCGCTTTCCCAACATCCCAGCTTTCACCAAGGCGTATCAAGACGCGGACATTCATCTGATCGCAAACATCAAGCCGGTGCTTCTGGACGATCACCCGCTTTATCAAGACGCAGAGACGTCTGGCCTGTTCATCAAAGACAGCGAAACGGGCGCTCCGGAACAATCGCCTTTTTGGGACGGCAGCGGATCGCATCTCGATTTCACCAATCTGGCAACGGTCTCCTGGTGGAAGGCGAACCTTAAAGAGAAACTGTTCGACAAAGGCATTGCCAACACCTGGAACGACAATAACGAATATGAAGTTTGGGACGACGAAGCGGTTTGCGCCGGCTTCGGCAAGGAGATCCCGGTCGGATTGATCCGCCCCTTGCACAGCCAGCTGATGACCCGTGCTTCCTATGATGCGCAGGTTCAGGATCAACCGGACAAGCGGCCATATCTCATTTCCCGTTGTGCAGCTCCAGGAACTCAGCGCTATGCGCAGACCTGGACCGGGGACAATTACACCAGCTGGGAAACTCTGCGCTGGAACATTCCGATGGGCCTCGGGCTCAGCCTTTCCGGCTTTTACAACATCGGCCATGACGTTGGCGGCTTTGCCGGTCCGCGGCCAGAACCGGAACTCTTCCTACGCTGGGTTCAGAACGGGATTTTCCATCCCCGCTTCACCATCCATTCCTGGAATGATGATGGCACCGCCAATGAAGCCTGGATGTACCCGGAAATAACGCCTTTGATCCGTCAGGCTTTGAAATTCCGCGCGCAGCTGATCCCCTATCTCTATACGCTGCTATACCAGTCGGTCACCGACGGTGAACCAATGCTCCGGCCTCTGTGGTTGGACTTTCCGGAAGATCCTTTGGCGCGAACATCCGAGTTCGAATTTCTGCTTGGAAAAGATCTGCTGGTGGCTTCCGTGATCGAGAAAGGTGCGACCACAAGAACAGTGCCCTTGCCCGCATGCCCGGAAGGTTGGTGGGACTTTGACAGAAAATCCTGGTATCCGGGCGGTCAAGAAATCGAAGTTCCCGTCACGCAAGAGAGCATTCCGCTCTTTGTCCGCGGCGGTGCAGTTCTACCGATGGCAGCCCCCAACGCACGCAGTTCAGCCCGGTCTGACACCTACCGCTGCTGGCGCATCTACCCGCAGACAGCCGGCACTGCATCAAGAGAAAGCCTTGCCTATGACGATGACGGTGTCTCCTCGAGCGCTTTGGACATCGACCATTGTCTGACCCATATGACCCTGTCGCATTCCGGCGACTCGGTTATGCTGGATTGGAAGAAGGCTGGTTCCTACCGTCCTGCCTTCGACCAAATTGACCTCTGGCTAGCTGGTTCTGACCAGCTCATTGTCAACGGGTCTCCCGCCGGAACAGAAACACCACTTTCATTCGTTTGAGCATTTGTCATGACCGCAAACATTTCTCGTCCGCCCTATAACCGCGCTTCCTTGAAGGTCCGATTGTTTCATATCGGCTTTGGCGCTTTCGCAAAGGCGCATACCTCAGTCTTTCACGATGAAATGCTACGCCAAACCGGCAGTGATTGGGGCATGGCGGTTGCCCGGCTTAACTCCGGAGAAAGCGGTCTGACAGCCCTCGATGAGGCCGGTCATCTCTTTGCCGTCGGAGAAATGTCGGACGGCGATTTGGATCTTCGTCAGGTTGGTGCAGTAATCAAGACGCTTCACCCGAACCGGGACGGCATTGAAGCACTAATTGCGCAGATCGCAGACCCCGATCTTCAAGTAATCACCCTGACGATTACCGAAAAGGGCTATTGCCTGGCCCGAGAGGTGTTGGACCTTGAAAACCCGGACATTGCGGCAGATTTGGAGAATCCATCTGCTCCAAAATCAGCGATCGGATTGCTGGTCGAAGGGTTGTATCGGCGTAAAGAAGCTGGCTTGCCGGGATTGACGGTCCTGTCTTGCGACAATCTTCCGTCGAACGGCAAGCTCTGCCGGACTGCGGTTTTGGAGTTTGCCGGGCATCGCGATCCAGATCTGAAGACTTGGATCGCAGACACTTGCAGGTTTCCCTGCTCCATGGTCGACCGGATCACACCGGCCATGACCGAAGACTCCTTCAACAAACTTGAAGTGACTTTGGGCGCGCCTGACCCTAACGGCATCCTGTGTGAACCTTTCCGCCAGTGGGTGATCGAAGACAATTTTGCAGGCGCAAAACCGCATTGGGATTTGGCGGGTGCGAGCTTTGTTGACGATGTTGAGCCGTTTGAAGACATCAAACTCCGGATGTTGAACGGCAGTCACTCGTTTCTCGCCTATCTTGGCGCGCTGGCCGGCAAGGAGACGATAGCAGATTGCATGGCGGATCCTGTTTTCAAGAGTGCGGCCCACAAACTGATGATGAGCGAGCAGGCACCATCCCTGACGATCCCGGCAGGGTTCGACATTGAAGATTACGCTGGAATGCTGATTGACCGATACTCCAACCGCGCCCTTCATCACAAAACCACGCAGATCGCAGCGGATGGCAGTCAGAAACTGCCGCAGCGCATCCTGGCTCCAGTTAGGAGCCATCTGGATGCTGGCAGGCCCTGGCCGCTTGCCGCGCTCGCGATCGCCGGATGGATGCACTATTGCCGTGGTGTCTCAGAAGCTGGCACAAAACTTCCGGTCAATGACCCGCATGCAGACCGTGTCGCTGAGCTCGCATCTGGATCCGATGATGACGGCTATGTCTTGAACATGATGCTTCTGGCAGGCATTTTCGGATCTGACCTGCCGGCCAACCCCTCCTTTGTCGGTTTGGTGACCGGTGCCTACGAAACCCTGAAGACTGACGGCGTGAACAAAGCCCTGGCCGCTTGCCTCTAAGGATCTTTTCCAATGACCGCTCCCTTCCTCGGCCCGGATTTTCTGCTTGATACTCCGACTGGCCGTCGGCTGTACGATGAGGTCGCCAAAGATCTGCCGATCGTCGACTTTCATAATCACCTGGATCCAGCAGCCATTGCCGAGAACCGGTCCTGGGAGTCCATTGGTGAGATCTGGCTCGAGGGCGATCACTATAAATGGCGCGCGATGCGCTGGAATGGCATTTCCGAAAGCCTGGTGACGGGCGAAGCGGACTATCATCAGAAATTCAAAGCATTTGCCGAAACAGTCCCCCATTGTCTCGGCAACCCGCTCTACCATTGGACCCATCTGGAACTGCAACGTTATTTCGGCTGGGACGGCATTTTTGGCCCGGACACGGCCGATGAAGTCTGGGAACTCGCCAACGCAAAACTCACCCAGCCAAGCCACAGTGCGCGTGGGTTATTGACTGGAATGAATGTCCAATATGTCGGCACAACAGATGATCCAACCGATACATTGGAGTTTCATTCCGCTGTCCAGGAGGATCCGGATTGCCCGATCCGCATGGCCCCAAGTTTCCGGCCCGATAAGGCATTGGTTCCCACAACGCCGGGGTTTGCCGCCTACTGCCGTCGACTTGGTGAAGCCAGCGGTATTGCTATCGACAGCTATGAGACCCTGATTGCAGCCCTAATAAACCGGCTGGACTTTTTTGTGTCCCTCGGCTGCAAGGCCGCCGACCACGGATTGAACGATCTGCCGGCGTTCGAAAAACGCCCGCCCCGGGAATTGGACATAATCTTGCGCAGCGGGCAGAACGGCTGGCCGATGTCACCGCAAGACGTTGCCGATTTCAAAGCTGCCGTCCTGATCGAACTCGGCGAAGCCTATGCCGAACGTGGCATAGTCATGCAGTATCACGTCGGAGCTCTGCGCAATCAAAACAGCCGACTATACCGGGCTCTAGGGCCTGATGTTGGTGGCGACTGTATGTCAGATGTTGCCATCGGCGCGTCGCTCAATGCGATCCTGGATCAGATCAATTCCCGTAAAGGGCTTCCGCGTACCATTCTTTACGCCCTGAACCCCATTCACAACGAGATGCTGGTAACCATTGCCGGCAACTTCCAGGACGGGTCTGATCCCGGGAAAATCCAGGCTGGTCCGGGCTGGTGGTTCAACGATCAGCTCGACGGTATGGAACGGCAATTGAATCAAGTGGCGCAGATGGGGCTTTTATCCCGCTTCATTGGGATGCTGACCGATTCCCGTTCGTTCCTGTCTTTCCCGCGCCACGAGTACTACCGGCGCCTTGTTTGCCGCATGATCGGTCAATGGGTGGAGGATGGCGCTATTCCCGCAGATCCAAGGCTGAGCGACGGCCTCATCCGCCGCATTTGTTATGAAAACGCCCGGGACTGGTTCCTGCCGGAAAACTGAGACCCATCAGCCGATTTCGGCAGTCGCCTCGATTTCGACCAGCGCTTCATCCTCAATGAGCCCGGCTACCACAACCATGGACATTGCCGGGAAGTGCCGGCCCAGGACTTTGCGGTAGGTCTCGCCGATCTCGCGCTGTCGCGCCAGGTATTCTTTCTTGTCGGTAACAAACCAGGTCAGGCGGACAATATCTTCCGCTGACCCGCCGGCAGCCTCAACAACGCCAAGCACGTTTGTCAGCGCCTGTCCCATCTGGCCGATGAAGTCATGGGTCTCAAAAACCTGATCCTTATTCCAGCCGATCTGACCGCCGATATGCAGTACGCCTTTGCGGCTCAATACGCCATTGGCATAACCCTTTGCCGGGGCCCAACCGTCGGGATGAATAATTTTGTGGCTCATGGTGCGTCTTTCTTTTTTGTCCCGGAAGCAAAGTAAGGTCTTTAGATCCCGAGATATTTTTCTCCGGTCTCAGCATCAAGATCGGCCATTCGGCCCGACCAAACAGTCCGGCCACGTTCCAATATGACGCCCTGATCGGCGACCTGCTGCAGTTCTTTCAAGGACTTGTCGACAAGAAGGATCGACAAACCGCTGCTGTTTTTCAAATGACTGATAGCCGCCCAGATTTCCTGGCGGATGATCGGCGCAAGGCCTTCGGTTGCCTCATCCAGGATCATCAGGATCGGATTGGTCATCAAAGCCCGGCCAATGGCCAGCATCTGCTGCTCTCCGCCCGACAGTGATGCCGCCTTCTGATTCCGCCGTTCCGCGAGACGCGGAAACAGCTCCGCCACCTTGGCGAAGTCCCAAGCTCCGGACCGGGCCGCAGCCATTAGGTTCTCTTCGACTGTCAGGTCGGAAAAACACCGGCGGCCTTCAGGCACGAGGCCAACTCCGAGGCGGGCAACCTTGTGGCTCGGCATCCCGCCGATCACCTTGTCCTTGAACTGGATTTCACCACCTGATGGCAACATGCCGCAGATGGTTTTCACCGTCGTTGACTTGCCCATGCCATTGCGGCCCATCAGTGCTACGACTTCGCCTTGACCAATCGACAGTGAAACATCGAACAAGGCCTGGCTCGGACCATAACTGGCGGTGACATTTTTGAGAGCCAAAAGCGCACTCATGCCTCGTCTCCCAAATAAGCATCACGCACATCTTTGTTGGCGCGGATTTCGTCGACTGTGCCGGTCGCAATCACCTTTCCGTAGACCAGCACGCTGATCCGGTCGGCAAGGGCAAATACGGCATCCATATCGTGTTCCACCAGCAAAATCGGTGCTTGCTGGCGCAATCCGTCCAGGAACTCCGTTAGCCGTTTGGAGCCTTCTGTCCCCAGACCAGCCATAGGCTCGTCCATGACAAAGGCCTTTGGCTTCAACGTCAGCGCAACGGCAACTTCAAGCTGGCGGCGCTGGCCATGACTGAGTTCGGCGGTGCGCGTTTTGGCCTGTTTTTTAAGGCCAACGCGCTCCAGCGCTTCCATCGCCGTATCAAGCAGGTCCTTATCCTTCAGGACCGGTTTGAAGAACCGCCACGGATTTCCCTGTCCGCCCAGCGCGCCGAGGACAGCGTTTTGAAGAACGGTATCTTCCATTGCGAGTGCGGAGATCTGGAAGGTCCGCCCCAGCCCGGCTTGCGCCCGAAGTTCTGTCGGTAGATCGGTAACATCCTTGCCTAGCAGCTTGACGGTTCCGGTATCTGGCCGTAAGCCGCCGCAAATCTGTTTGATTAACGTCGATTTGCCAGCGCCATTCGGACCGATGATTGCGTGGATTTCTCCCGCTCTCAAATCAATGGACACATCATCGCTGGCTTTCAGAGCACCAAAGCTCTTGGAGATACCGTGAGTCGCGAGAATTGCCTCAGTCATGAGCCACCTCCCGGCCAACGAGCATGCCTATGATGCCTCCGCGGGCGAACAGAACCACCAGCAGCAGAAGGATTCCGAGATAGATGTGCCAGAAGTCGGAGAGATCGCCGAGGATATGCTCTAGTGCCACAAAGATCACCGCGCCAACAACCGGGCCATAGAGCCGGGCCACGCCTCCCAGAATGATGAAGATGATGATCTCGCCAGACATCTGCCAGGAGAACATCGTTGGGCTGACAAAGCGGTTGAGGTCGGCAAAGAGCGCTCCCGCCAGTCCTGTGATTGCGCCAGAGAGCACAAAGGCCACCAGCCGCAAACGCATTGGATTGAGCCCAACGGTTTCAACCCGGTCCGGCACCTGCCGCGCCGCGTTGAGCGCCAAGCCAAAGGGCGAGCGCTGCAATTTTGCAGAAAAGAACAGCACCGCGGCCAGGATCACAAAACACAGCCCGTAGAACTGGATCGGCACCAGCGTATTCAAACCCGGAAAGCCGTTGCGGACATAGATCGACAGACCATCCTCGCCGCCATATGCACTCCAGCTGATGGCAAAGAAGAAAAACATCTGCCCAAAAGCCAGCGTGATCATGATGAAATAAACACCGGACGTTCTGAGCGACAATAGGCCGATGAAAAACGCGGCGATTGACGAGAGCACCACCGCCACCAGCCAGATCACCGGCATGGACTTTGTGCCCTCAATGACAAACGGCCATTCCATCACCGGCGTATAGGTCTGCGCATGATGCGCGAGGATGCCCATGGCGTAGCCGCCGATGCCGAAGAACACCGCATGGCCAAGACTGACAAGACCGCCAAAACCAAGCGCAATGTTGAGCCCAACGGCCGCCAGCGCCAGGATGACGGCACGGGTTGCCAGTGTCACGGTGAACGGTTCGCCGGAGAAATGCGCCCAGAGCGGCACAATTGCCAGAGCGGCGAGCGTCACGGAATTGAAGATTGTTTCCCGGGTCATGCGCGCGCTCCGAACAGGCCCGTCGGGCGCAGCACAAGGACTGCGGCCATAAGGATGTAAATAGCCATGGACGCAATTGAAGATCCGATCGACGTCGCGGCGGCCGGGCTGACGAAGAGTTTCATGAGTTCCGGCAGGAAGATGCCGCCAAGGGTGTCGGTGAGGCCAACCAGGATTGCGCCAATGAGCGCTCCCTTGATCGACCCGATACCGCCAATGACGATGACAACGAAGGCAAGGATCAGAACAGGTTCGCCCATGCCGACTTGAACAGACTGGATTGCCCCAACAAGCGCCCCAGCCAAACCGGCCAAAGCAGCCCCAAGCGCAAAGACGATGGTGTAGAGCTTGGCAATGTCGACACCGAGCGCCGCGATCATTTCACGGTCGTTTTCCCCGGCGCGGATTTGGATACCCAGCCGAGTGCGGGAAATCAGGAGGAACAGGCCCGCTGCCACCAGAAGTCCGACAATGATCAACGCCAAACGGTAGAGCGGGTATTCAATGCCGCCTGGCAAGGTCACCGGCCCGGCCAGCGCTGGCGGAATGTCAAGAAAGAGCGGGAAGGATCCGAACACCCATCTTGTGCCTTCGGAAAAGATCAGGATCAGGGCAAATGTCGCCAGCACTTGATCCAGGTGATCCTTGGCATAAAGCCTCCGGATGACAACAAGTTCGACCAAGGCGCCGGCAAGAGCCGCACCGGCCAAGGCTGCGATCAATCCAAAGAAGAACGATCCGGTCGCGCCGGCAACAGCGGCTGCGCAGAACGCTCCAACCATATAGAGCGACCCATGGGCCAAGTTGATCAGCCCCATCACCCCGAATATCAGCGTCAGACCCGCGGCCATCAGGAACAACATGATCCCGAATTGAAGGCCGTTCAAAATCTGCTCGATGAGCAAAATAAAAGTCATGCAATCCCACCCGAAAGCTGACCCCGGTTCTAGAACCGAGGCCAAACAACACCTTACATATTACAGTCGGACCAATAAGCGTCTGAATGGCTGTTCAGAGCCTTGCCGATGATCTTGTTGGTGAAGACATCACCCTCTTTGATGACTTCCCGTACGTAGATATCCTGAATCGGATGGTTGTTGGGACCGAATTTGAATTCACCACGTGTGCTTTTGAAATCGGCGTCCTGAAGAGCGGCCCGGAACGCGTCTGCATCCTTCACATCGGCTTTTGCGATGGCGGACAGGAGCAGGTTAGCCGTGTCAAAGCCTTGTGAGGCATAGAGCGACGGCAAACGGCCGTATTCTGCCTGGAAGCTCTCTACAAAGGCATTGTTGACCGGTGTGTTGATGTCCTTGGACCACTGGCTGGTGTTGCGCACGCCAAGCGCCGCGTCGCCAACGGCCTGCAGAATGCCCTGATCAAACGAGAAAGCCGGACCGACAACCGGCAGATCAATCCCGCTGCCTGCATATTGCTTCAGGAAGGAAATTCCCATGCCGCCAGGCAGGAAGAAATAGACGCTGTCTGCGCCGGAAGCCCGGATTTGTGCCAGCTCAGCGGCATAATCCGTCTGGCCTAGCTTGGTGTAGATCTCGCCAGCAAGGTCCCCTTTATAGAGGCGTTTGTAACCAGTGAGCGCGTCTTTCCCGGCCGGATAGTTCGGTGCGAGAATGAAGCTGTTCTTGTAGCCTTCGACATTGGCAAAGGCACCGGCTGCTTCATGCAGGTTGTCATTCTGCCAGGCGACGTTGAAATAGTTTGGGTGACAGCCCTTACCCGCCAGTATGGATGGGCCAGCGTTCGGCGACAGGTAGAACTTACCCTGAGCTGTTACAGATGGGATCACGGCCATAGCAAGGTTCGACCAGATGATGCCGGTCAGGACATCAACCTTCTCGGACTGCACCAGTTTGTCGGCAAGCTGAACAGCGATGTCCGGTTTGCGCTGATCATCCTCGATGACCACTTCCAGATTATCGTTGCCGGACTGTTTGACCGCCAGCATGAAGCCGTCACGCACATCAATGCCAAGGCCGGCACCACCGCCGGACAAAGTAGTGATCATGCCAACTTTTACCGGTTCGGCTGCGAGCGGCGCTGCGCCAAGTGCCAGCGCGGCAACGGCCGCGAGCAAAATCTGTTTCATATCGGTCCTCCTAAACTACTGATCTGCTGTTCCCAATTCCGTCCGGGTATGGCGCCTTGTTTTTCCGCCTATAACCGATGGGCCATGCTTGTCCGTCTTCTGCAGGGCCCACTTGCAGAAGTATTTATCTGGTTAGTTGAGATCGTCCCGAAGCCGGAACCGCTGCACTTTGCCAGTCGCGGTTTTTGGCAAGGTTTCCGCGAAGATGATCGACCGTGGATATTTGAACGGCGCGATCACTGCCTTCACATGATCCTGCAAGACCTTGACCAGCGAGTCCGATGGTTCTGTGCCTTCAACCAACACGATATGCGCTTGAACGATCGACCCGCGCTCGGGGTTTGGCACACCGATGACGGCGCATTCCAGAACACTTTCGTGGGACAGAAGGGCCGCTTCCACCTCCGGACCGGCGATGTTGTAACCGGAGGAAATGATCATATCGTCGTTGCGCGCGGCAAAATGCAGATGGCCGTCTTCGCTCATGGAAAAACTGTCGCCCGTGATGTTCCAGCCATCGACGACATAGTCCTTTTGCCGTTCGTCTGCGAGATACCGGCATCCGGTCGGGCCACGCACGGCCAGACGTCCAACATCTCCCGGCGCCACCGGTTTTCCGTCCTGACCAACGATCTTGACCTCATAGCCCGAGACCGGTTTGCCGGTACAGGCCGGTTTGTGGTCATCAAACCGGTTAGAGACGAAGATATGCAGCATCTCGGTAGCACCAATGCCGTCGAGCATCGGTTTGCCGGTTTTTTCAATCCAGGCATCATAAACAGGCGACGGCAAGGTTTCACCGGCTGAGACAGCAGCCCGCAAGGAGGACAGATCCGCCCCTTCTTCCATCGCCTGCAACATCACCCGATAGGCGGTTGGCGCTGTGAAGCAAACCGTCGCCTTATAGGTCTGAATGATCTCAATCATATTGGGCGGCGACGCGTTTTCCAGCAAGGTCGCCGCCGCACCAAACCGCAGCGGGAACACTGCCAATCCACCAAGCCCAAAGGTAAAGGCAAGCGGCGGCGAGCCGACAAAGACATCGTCTGGCGTCACGCCCAGCACTTCCTTGGCATAACCATCGGCGATAATCAGAATATCCCGGTGAAAGTGCATGGTCGCCTTGGGCGAACCGGTGGAGCCAGAGGTGAAACCAAGCAGGGCAACATCGTCCCGGCCCGTTTGGACGGACTCAAACAATACGGACTTGGTCAGCGCGAGACGGTCCAGTTCAGCATCGTGATTGGACGTGCCATCAAAGCCAATAACCTTCTTCAGGTACGATGAGGTCTTGGCACAGGCGACCATCTCATCCATCAACCGGGTGTCGCACAGCGCGAATTCGATTTCCGCCTTATCGACGATCTTGCCCAGTTCACCGGCCCGCAACATGGGCATGGTGTTGACCACGACAGCACCGGCCTTGGTCGCCGCCAACCAGCAGGCGACCATTGCCGGATTATTGGCCGACCGGATCAGCACCCGATTGCCCGGTTTGACGCCCAAGTCTTCGACCAGCGCATGCGCCAGGCGGTTGGTCCAGTCGGAGAGTTCCTTGTAGGTCCGGCGGCGGCCATTACCAATTAGGGCCGTATGGTCGCCAAAACCTTTCTCAACCATCTTGTCGGTGAGTTCCACGCCGACGTTGATATGCTCGGGATAGTCGAACCCCTCCAGCAGAAAATCCGGCCATTGGTCTTCTGGTGGAAGATTGTCGCGGGCAAATGTATCGACATGGGCCGAGGGCGATAGTCCGCTAGCCATGGTCGGTCTCCTTATCCGGCGCGAAGCGCCTTAGTCGTTGGCTTCCGGCGGCAGGAAGTCCACATCATGTTCTGCAGAAACACGAACCACGGCTTCGACGTCGGTCATGTCATGCAATTCGTCAAAAAGTTCCTTGAGTTTGCCGGCTGGGGACACCCAGAAAAGCGCTCGGCAAGGTTTGTCCGACTTGTTGAAATATCCATGCGGAATGCCCTTGGGCATACGGACGAGGTCGCCAGCCTTTGCCTTCACCCAATTGCCATCAAGTTTCAGGTCCAACTCACCTTCTTGCACCAGAATGAACTCGTCCTGTGTCGGATGGATGTGCACCGGAACAAATTGGCCGGGCTCGGAATTCGTCTCAAAAGCAAACGTCGTTTCGCACCAGGCTTTCGGATAATAGGTTTGTCCGAGGATATTCAGCTTAACACCGTCAAACCCTTCACCGTTTGGCGTGATGCCACCTTCCAGTTCTTTAGACATGCTCATCCCTCCCTGTTGAATTTGCTTATGAAATTCCCTGGTTCGCGCCAGCGGCAGCAAAGGCACCAAGCGTCTGACGCGCGATGACGATTTTCTGGACGTCCGTGGCGCCCTCATAAATGCGTAGCGCGCGGATCTCGCGGTAGAGCTTTTCAACAGCCTCGCCTGAGCGCACGCCGTCACCCCCGTGTAGCTGAACGGCCTTGTCGATCACCTGCTGTGCCTGTTCGGTGGCAAAAAGCTTGGCCATAGCCGCTTCGCGGGTAACCCGCGGAGCGCCGCTGTCCTTGGCCCAAGCCGCGCGGTAAATCAGCAGGGCGGCAGCATCCACGTCCAGCGCCATATCGGCCAAATGTCCCTGCACCATCTGAAGATCGGCCAAAGGCGCGCCCTGGATCTGGCGCGTGGTGACCCGCTCAAGCGCCTCATCCAACGCCCTGCGGGCAAATCCGAGAGCCGCAGCGGCAACCGTGGAGCGGAAGATATCGAGCACAGACATGGCGATCTTGAAGCCTTCGCCGGGCTTGCCGATAAGGTCCGATTTTTTCACCCGGCAATCAGTGAAGCGCAGAGTCGCGAGCGGATGCGGAGCAATGGTGTCAAGCCGTTCAGCGACCTCAAAACCAGGAAGGTCCGGTGTAACGACAAAAGCAGATAGGCCCTTGGCGCCCGGCGCCTCGCCCGTGCGGGCGAACAGCGTATAGATATCGGCAATGCCACCGTTGGAAATCCAGGTTTTCTCGCCGTTCAGAACATAACTGTCGCCGTCGTCCGTCGCGGTCATAGTCGAGTTGGCGACATCTGATCCCGATTGAGGCTCGGTCAAGGCAAAGGCGGAAATCGCTTCTCCGGACCTTGTCTTCGGCAACCAGGCCGCTTTTTGTTCCGGCGTACCGAACAAGGATAGAGCACCTGTGCCGAGCCCCTGCATGGCAAAGGCGAAGTCGGCCAGCCCGTCATGACGCGCCAGGATCTCTCGTGACAGGCACAGAGTCCGGACATCCAGCGGTGCGCCGTTTTCAGATGCGGTCGGCTGCAGCCACCCGGCTTTACCCAGCTCCTTCACCAGAGACCGGCAGGCCTGATCGGTGTCGGAATGATCAACATGGAGATCGGCGGCAAAGGCCTCAAGCTCCTCTGCCATCTGGCGGTGCCGGTCATCGAGGAACGGCCAGGAAAGAAAGCTTTTGTCTGCCATCAGTTGCCCTCAAACACCGGTTTTTCCTTGTTGACGAAGGCGTTGTAGGCCCGTTCGAAATCACCGGTCTGCATGCAGATCGCCTGTGCCTGAGCTTCCGCCTCAATCGCCTGTTCGATGGACATGGACCATTCCTGAGCGAGCATGGTCTTGGTCATCATGTACGCAAAATTCGGCCCGGCCACGATCCGCTCGGCAAAAGTGACAGCTTCTGTTTCCAAAGCATCGGCAGCGACAAGACGGTTGAAGAAGCCCCAGCGCTCGCCTTCGTCCGCGCTCATGGAGCGGCCAGTATAAAGCAGTTCCGCTGCCCGGCCCTGGCCGATGATCCTGGGCAGGATCGCGCAAGCGCCCATGTCGCAACCGGCAAGGCCAACGCGGGTGAATAGAAATGCGGTCTTGGCTTCGGGCGTACCGATACGCAGATCCGACGCCATGGCAATGATTGCCCCGGCGCCGACACAGACACCGTCAATCGCTGCGATCACCGGTTTGCCGCAATTGATGATGGCTTTCACCAGATCTCCCGTCATCCGGGTAAAGGCGAGCAGCTCTTTCATCGTCATTTTGGTGAGCGGGCCGATGATGTCATGAACGTCGCCGCCGGAGGAGAAATTACCGCCGTTGGGCAGGAACACCACAGCATGAATTTCGTCGTTGTAGACAAGGTCCCGGAACCAGTCACGCAGCTCAGCGTAGCTGTCAAACGTGAGCGGGTTTTTCCGTTCTGGCCTGTTCAAGGACACCCGGGCAATGCCGCCTTCGACGGTCAGATTGAAGTGTTTCGGGGCGTCGGTCATTTGCTCATTGCCTTGTTAGAGGTTGCGCCCGCTTCCACTGACGAACCAAATTGCTCAAAAATGCCGTTGCAAGCGTCAATCGCCGGCCGGTCGAGGCCGCTCATCAACTCGTCGATCCAGCTTTCGTGTTTGGCCGCCAAATCGGCAAACATCGCGTGGCCCTCAGAAGTCAGCTTGACCCGGTTGGCACGTTTGTCGCCGGGAACGGCCAACCGCTCGGCATGACCATCATCCACCAGGCGCTCAACAATACCGGTTACATTGCCATTCGAGACTTTAAGCAAAACTGAGATTTCACTCATTTTCAGGCCGTCTGGATAGCGCGATAACGCAGATAGGACGTCGAAGCGCGGCAAGGTCGTGTCACATTCATCGCGCAGGCGGCGGCGGATTTCCGCTTCGATCCCTGAGGTTGCCTTGAGCAGTCGGAGCCAAAGCCGCAGCCGGGTTTTGGAGATTGGTTCCAGGGAAGTTTCTGTCTCAACCATCAGACTTCTCCCCCTGATAGGCTGAGCGCATGGCCGTTAATGCTGACTGCCCCATCCGAACAAAGCCAGAGAGCAGTCTCAGCAACTTCGCGGGGTTGAACAAAGCGGTTCTGCGGATTGATTTCCCGCAGTTTCCCTGCGGCCGTCTCCTGGTCCATACCCGTCTTTGCCATGATGTTTTCTATGGAGCGGTTCAGCATCGGCGTTTCCAGAAATCCTGGGCAGATTGCATTGACCGTGATGCCGGTGCGGGCCAGCTCCACCGACAAGGACTTTGTCAGACCGACAACACCATGTTTGGCGGCGCAATAACCGGTGACATAGGGATACCCTTTGAGGCCCGCCGTTGAGGCAATCGCGATCATTCGGCCCCAGCCGGCAGATTTCATATCGTTCAAAGCCGCCTGAAAGGAAAAGGCAACGCCAGTCAGATTGACGGCCAAGTTTGCGTTGAACGCTTTCGGCGTCATCTTGGAAAACGGCACACTTTCCGTTGCGCCCGCATTGGCAATGACAACCGAGATCGGGCCTTGTTCTTGGCGGGCCGCGTCAAAGGCCGCGAAGATGGCTGCAGGGTCCGACACATCACAGACCTGATAGGGCAGATTTTGCGCTTCGAGCTTTTCCGCATTCCGGCCCATGATGGTGACTTTCGCCCCGGCCTTGACGAAACCATGCGCGATCTCGGCGCCAGCCCCGGAGCCACCGCCGGTCACAACAACATGTTTGGCCCGCAAGCTCATACTTTACCCACCGTCTCGGCGTTCTTGTCAGCCAGCCGCCAAAGCTGATCGCGGCCCGCGAGATAAGGCAATGGCCAATCCGGCGCGGCCCGGTCACCAATCTTGGCGCCTTCATGCAGCGTCCAATAGGGATTGGTGAGATGCGGACGCCCAACAGCCACCAGATCGGCCCGGCCCGCCATCAGAATCGAGTTGGCGTGATCGGCTTCAAAGATGTTACCGACAGCCATGGTGGTCAGACCAGCTTCGTTGCGGATGCGGTCGGAGAACGGCGTCTGGAACATGCGGCCGTAGACCGGTTTGGCATCAACGGTTGTTTGACCTGCGGACACATCGATCAGATCTGCCCCGGCGTCCGAGAACATACGGGCGATCTCGATGGCTTCGTCCGGTGTGACCCCGTCGTCACCAATCCAGTCGTTGGCGGAAATGCGCACCGACATCGGTTTGTCCTCTGGCCAAACAGCGCGCATGGCTTTCAAGACTTCCAGCGGATAGCGCATGCGGTTTTCCAGGCTGCCGCCATATTCGTCTGTCCGCACGTTGGAGACCGGCGAGATGAAGGAGGACAGAAGATAGCCATGAGCGGCATGCAGTTCGATCATGTCGAAGCCGGCACGATCTGCCATTTGAGCAGACGCCACGAATTGATCGCGGATCTCATCCATTTCGGCGCGGGTAATTTCGCGCGGTGTCGCGTTGCGTGATGACCAGGCAATCGCGGAGGCGGACACAAGATCCCAGTTACCGCTCTCCAGCGGCAAGTCCATGCCTTCCCAGCCGAGATTGGTCGACCCCTTGCGGCCGGAATGGCCGATCTGGCAGGCGATCTTGGCGTCGGTGTGCTCATGGACGAAACCGGTCAATCGCCGCCAAGCGGCTTCATGTTCCGGTGCATAGAGCCCCGGACAGCCCGGCGTGATCCGGCCTTCCGGGCTGACGCAGGTCATTTCGACATAGACCAGACCGGCGCCACCTTTGGCACGCTCGCCGTAATGAGAAAAATGCCAGTCGGTCGGACAGCCGTCGACGGCTTTATATTGCGCCATCGGCGAGACCACGATCCGGCTTTTCAGCTCCATGCCGCGCAGCTTGAAAGGCGCAAACATTGGTGCACGCGGCGGTGTGTTTTCATTGTTCGCCACCGGCAGGTTTGCACCCTTGCGGGCCTGGTCCATAAACCAGCTTTCCGCGGCTTCCAGCCATTTCGGATCGCGCTCACGCAGGTTTTCGTGGCTGATCCGCTGTGAGCGGGTCAGCAGCGAATAGTTCAACTGAACCGGGTCGAGATGGAGATAACGTTCGACATTTTCGAACCACTCGAGCGAATTGCGCGCCGCCGATTGCAAGCGCAGCACTTCCAGGCGGCGCTGGTCTTCGTACTTCGCGAAGGCCGAGGCCAGATCCGGCTCGTTTTCAACGAGGTCGGCCAGCGATATGGCCGATTCCATTGCCAATTTCGAACCTGACCCGATGGAGAAATGGGCTGTGGCCGCCGCATCGCCCATCAGCACAACATTTTCGTGCGACCACTTCTCACAGAGCACACGCGGGAACTGGATCCAGGCAGATCCGCGCACGTGGTTGGCATTGGTCATCAGGCTGTGGCCATCCAGATGATCCTTGAAAATCTCCTCGCAGGTCTTAATGCTTTCCTGCTGGTTCATCTCACCAAAACCGAACGCCTCAAAGGTGTCCGGCATGCATTCAACAATGAATGTCGCCGTATCATCATCGAACTGATAGGCGTGGGCCCAGACCCAGCCGTGTTCGGTCTTTTCGAAGATAAAGGTGAAGGCGTCGGAGAAGGTTTGATGGGTGCCGAGCCAGACGAAGTGACACCTGCGCACATCAATGTCCGGCTTGAAGGTGTCGGCGAAAAGCGTGCGGGTCTTAGAGTTAAGGCCGTCGGCCGCAACAACCAGATCATAGTCCTTACGGTAGTCCTCGGCGCTACCGACTTCGGTTTCGAATTTCAGTTCAATGTCGAGTTCGCGGGCACGCTCCTGGAGCAAGAGGAGCAGTTGCTTGCGGCCAATGCCGCAGAACCCGTGTCCGCTGGAGAGCTGCTTGTCACTGCCGACATGCAGCGCAATATCGTCCCAATAAGCAAAATGCGCGCGAATTTTCTCCGCGCTGACCGGATCGTTGACCGCCAGGTTGTCGAGAGTTTCATCAGACAGCACGACACCCCAGCCAAAGGTGTCGTCCGCCTTGTTGCGTTCGATCACTGTGATCTCGTGAGAGCTGTCCCGCAGCTTCATCGAAATGGCGAAGTATAGACCGGCTGGCCCGCCTCCAAGACATACGATGCGCACGATATCCTCCCCGGATCTGATCTTTCCCAAAACGTGTGATGATGATCCTGCGCCTGTTTTTCAGATATTTCAAGTATGAAATTTTATATTTAAAATATATCGCAGCGCAACATGCGGTGAGATGGGCGTAAGCATGGATATACACGTCTGTGGATAGAGGCCGTACCACAACCCATGCGGTCATCCCCGCCCCCTGCGGGGATCTAAATATTTTCGAAAACTGAGAATAAACACGCTAAGCCTGCAGCAAGCGGACATGAGAGTGGATCCCCGCACAGAGGCGGGGACGACGGTGAGGAATCCTTCGCCCTCTATGGGCATCGTCCACCGGTAGCAGAAGCACCTGCGCCAATAGGCTTAAATACAGCGCCCGCCTTTGCCCATCGACATTGACCGCTTTGACTGGATTCACACGCAGTTCACACTTCCACAACCTCCGGCATTTATAGGACGAAAGACAATTTTTTTGGATTTCTGTATGCCCGTTCATCTATCGCTTGAGTACCAAGAACATACCACGCCCATGTTCGAGTTCGTTTCAGAACCGAAGAATATGGCGCTTATTGGTCTGAGTGTTGGCTATCCGTTAAATGCCGATCGTTTTGCAACGGTTGCCCGGCAACAGAAAAAGAAGAAGATCCACGACGTCTTTCCTCTGCCCGGCGTCAATGCGGTCAGCGAACGGTTCAAGGAAATTGTCGAGTCATACGAACCGGGGGTTCATCAGTTTTTTCCGGTAGAATTGTTCGACAAAGCGGGCAACCGTGTACCGACCAACTATTACATCTTCAATTGTACGGTTTGTGTAGATGCAGTGCTTGTTGAACACTCCGAGGTGCGCTGGAGCCAACGGCGAGTTGAGCCCTATGATCCTTTTCCGCGCATAGATCATTGGGACAAGGAAGTCCTCAGCGCTCAGGCGATTGCCGGACATCATGTCTGGTGCGGCGGCCTCCTTGAAACTGATGGCATCTATGTTTCGGATGCACTCTTTGACGATCTGAAACGCGCCAAGATCAAATACTTCAAGGAAAAGTCTTTGGAGGCGATCGATGTCGCCTGGCGCCCTGAAGACAACATCCAACCGATCCTTGACTGGGTAAAACAGAACGGCCTGCCAACCGAGGGCCGAGTATCCCGGTTTTTGAAAAACTACGTGTAGCGGTAGGCCTAAGCGGGATACCTTTTGATCATTCTCCCAGCAGGCTCTCTAGACCACTCCGCCGCCCTGCTTACTTTGCGGTCCGGTCGCCCTGGCCTTTGCCGATGAAGGTGCCCAGAATGATCTTCAGATCAAACAGCAGCCCACGGCGGGCGATGTACTCGGCATCCTTGCGGGCCAGGCGCACCGGATGGCTCATGTCGATGCCCTGGATCTGGGCAAAGCCGGTGATCCCAGGAAGAACATCCAGAACTCCGCGTTTTTTGCGCTCCTCCACCAGCTCTTCCTGAACCGGCAAGCACGGACGCGGGCCAACCAGGCTGAGTTCGCCTTTCAAGATGTTCCAAACCTGGGGCAGTTCATCGATCTTGGTCTTGCGCAAAAATGCGCCGATCGGCGTCACTGCGCTTTCGGAAATCTCGTGGGTTCCTGCCTGGCGCGTGTCCTTGCCCATGGTGCGGAATTTATAACACGTGAAGACCTTGCCGCCCTTGCCGACCCGCTCCTGCGCAAAGATCCCGGGACCGTCCGACCCGGTTTTAACCAGCATCCAGACGATCAACAGCAGCCACCAGAAAACCAGGATCACCGCAAGCGCAAAACCAACATCGATCAGCTTGCGGCCAAAGCGGTAAAGGCCGTTCTTATCCTGGTCATCGGCCAGCAAGACCGGCTCGTCCTCTGGCAGGTTCTCCTGGTCCTGTGTGACAAAACTCGCAATCCGGTCGGTGTGGACCGTAGGGGCCAGAGCGGACAGGACTTTGAAAAAAAGCGGCCGCAAAAACGCAGGCACCCGGTTTAAAACCGCCAGCTTGCCGGCATAGGAATCTCCATATACGGCTGGCAGATAAAGATTGCAGACGTTGATCCCGTCTCGAGCTGCCAGCGCCTCAGCTCCGGCCCGCTTGCTCGCCGCATAGGCCGTATCCGGACCCCCGTCCAGCGCATGAAAGCTGGAAAAATTGATGAACAGGGGAATACCCGCCGTCTTGGCCTCTTCAGCCAGTTTCACCGGCAGCTCCGCATTGACCTTGAAAAAGGTTTCTCTGCTTTCCTCCGAAGTCGTGTTCACCGCCGCCAAATGCAAAACCCGGTCATATCCACCGGCACTAGCTGGAAGATCCTCATAAGTGGCCCACTGCACCTTTGTGTTTTCAGAACCACGGGCCGGAGCCTTACGGCCGATGGCCAACACCTGGTGACCGGCTTCCGTCAACCGCTTGATAAGCTGACGCCCGACAAATCCGGACGCCCCAGTGAGGACAAGTTTCAAACCACTGCCTTTCCAGCCGCTTGCACTTTACCGAAGGTTTCAGGCACGGCGTTCAATCTCAAAATCAGCTGCTGACTATCAGCTTTCGCCTGTAGCCTCTACGGTTTCCTGCCTGCTTTTTAACTCAATCAGCCAAAGCAGACTCAACAGACCGAGCAGGCACCACCACCAGGCTTGCCAGGCGCCATGACTGACCACAGCCACAGTCCAAACCGCGGTTATGGTGCTGAGCAACGCCGGCAATACTCTGACGGGAACCGTTTTTAAGCCGCGGAAAAACAGGAAGATCAGCGCTGCGATGAGCGCCACGCCAAGCGCGCCAAGCTCGTACCAGACCTGCATCGCAAAATTATGCGGATGGCCCCAGCGGAGAAAGAGCTCAGGTATGTCTGTGTGTTTGTAGTCCTCTGCCGCCATCAAACTGGCGTCGACGCCGTGCCCCAATAGCGGAGCGTTGTGCAACAAGCTCGCGTGAGCCGTCCAGATATCGGCCCGGATACCGACAGACCCATACGGCAAATGTTGTTCGATGGCATCCGGCACCAAGGACATCACATGCGGCACCATAAGCGGCATCAAAACGAAGCTTGCAAGGACCAGGCTGCCCAGAACCCACGTGCCATTGCGTTTCAACAGCCAGAAGATAGGGAAGGAAACCAGCGTCACCATAAACGCCAGCTGCGCGGATTCACTTTCAGAGGAAAAAGCCGCAACTCCGACCACCAAGACCGAAGCAGCGCGCATCACAGCGGCCTGGCCGGATTTCAGGCAAACTAGCGCCAACGGCAAGAATAACACGATTGCAACCGCGGCCCGGTTCATCCGGAAGGCTTCGCTGGCTCCGCCCAAAAGACCTCTGATAGGCGCCTGGAAATAGATTTCTGACACAACAAAACCTGCGGTCGCAATCAAGACAGCGGGCAAAACCACTCTATTGAGACGGCGCGACGGTTCCAGGACCGCAAATGCCGACAAGGAAAGTGCAAACAGCAGCAAGTTTCCAGATAAATGGAGCGTTGAATCAATGCCCCTTTGAACCGAGGTGGTCCAAAGAATGCTCGCAACCATACAGAGAACCAGCAAAAAACAGATCACCGCTGCCTTGCTCGTGGCAATTCTCACCAATGATTGCCAGAGTATGTCCCAACCTTTGTCTTTCCACGCACAAGCAACCAGCAACACTGTGACTGCAACAAAGACAGGCGAGGCAATATTCCGTGACAAGACCATCAAGAACGGGGTCGCCATGATTAACGCGGCAACACTGTTTTGGACTAAATATCTGTCGAAATTCATATATCCGGTTTCAAAATAGTATCAGGGCCCGCGGCCCGATCACGCCTAATAATCCGGCCAACCGGAAAGCCACTCTTGATTAGCAAAATAAGCCGATTACACCAAGGCAAATTGCATTCTTTGCCGTATGGTGTTAGCCGACGCATATCCATTCACCAGTCAATCGCACGCAGGCGGTATGAAGTTTCTGAACAAAAGACTGATCGCAATCATTCATGACGCTTTCATGTCCGGCTTGGCATTGTTCATGGCGATCGTCGCCCGCTATGGAATTGACTATCTGCCGCCGTCACAAACGATCGCGGCCTGGATCGCCATTTTTGTTGTTATCTCCGCGATTGTCTTCAAGTTCATGGGCCTTGGCCGCGGCCTTTGGCGGTTCGCGTCCCTAGCGGATTTGCGCGCGATTGTCATCGCGTCATTGGCCAGCATTGTCATCTTTGTCCTCTGCCTGTTTTTGGTGACCCGGCTAGAAGCTTTGCCGAGATCCGTTCCGGTGATCACCTGGTTCATCATGGTGGTCTTGATCGGCGCCCCGCGCCTTGCCTACCGGGCCCATAAGGACGGTGGTCTGGGGCGGCTCGGCGGCATCGGAAAACCGGCAGAAGGCATCAAGCACGTGCTGCTGGCCGGACACGTGCGCGACGCCGAACAGGCCATTCGAACGCACCACTTGGAACGATCCGGCCTTTATAAGGTGCATGCATTGGTGTGCCCGAATGCTTCCAAGAGCGGCCACAGCATCCGCGGGATCCCGATCCTCGGCAATGTTAACGAACTCGCAGACCTGGCAAAAAGGCTGGAACGCTCCGGTGCAGCCGTTGAAGCGATTTTGTCGGTCACACCCCGCCCGCCGGCGGATTTTACGAAATCGCTCACTCAGTCAGCAGCGGAATTAGGCATTCCAGTGAAACGGGCAACGCCCCGGCCACTGGACCTCAGCGAACCGGATTTTTCCGAACTCACGATTGACGATCTACTCGGCCGACCGCCGGTCAAACTGGATACCAGCCGGATGAGCGATCTCATCAATGGCCGCACCATTTTGGTAACCGGAGCGGGCGGCAGCATCGGATCGGAGGTGGTGCGCCAGATCCTGAAATATAATCCGTCTCGTCTGGTGCTCATCGAAAACTCCGAATTTGCGCTTTACAAAATCGACCAGGAGGTTGAGCGGCGGGCTCCGGGGTTGCACCGCCGCGCTGTAATAGCCGATGTCCGTGACCGCGCCCGCATCCATGAGGTGGTTCAGTTCGAGCAACCAGCGATCATCTTTCATGCAGCCGCGCTCAAACACGTTCCGCTGGTCGAAGACAATCCGCTCGAAGCCATTCAGACAAACCTCATCGGCACCCGCAATGTGGCGGACGCGGCCGTTGCCGCTGGGGCGGAAGGGTTTGTGCTGATTTCCAGCGACAAGGCGGTTAAACCTACCTCCATCATGGGCGCGACCAAACGAGCGGCCGAAGCTTACTGCCAGGCGCTCGATGTCTCAGGTACAGACACCCGGTTCATCACCGTACGGTTTGGCAATGTTTTGGGGTCCAATGGCTCAGTGATCCCGCTGTTCCGACAACAGATTGAGGCCGGCGGCCCGGTGACCATCACCCACCCGGATATGCGCCGTTATTTCATGACCATTCCGGAGGCTTCCGAACTGGTTCTGCAAGCGGCCGCCTTCAGCGTCGACAATTCCAATCAGCGCGGCCGGATTTATGTTTTGGACATGGGCGACCCGGTGAAAATCACGGACCTTGCCAAGATCCTGATTTCGCTTGCTGGTTTGCGTCCGGAGAAGGACATCGAACTATCCTTTACCGGTTTGCGCCCGGGCGAGAAAATGTTCGAAGAACTGTTTGAAAGCGATGAGGAAAACCTGCCCTCAGGCGCCGACGGAGTGATCGTGGCCACCGCGAACCTGATGGAACTGGAGCGGATTGGCCATCTCGTCACGGACCTGCAAGCTTCAACGGCATCCGGCAACGTTCCGCTCAGCATTGCCCATCTGTCGGAAATCGTGCCGACACTGACCAACGAAAAGCTTGAAAAGAAACAGGCTTAGACACGCGGCGAAAGCGCGTTCGCTGTTCATTTGTGTAAGCAGGGTATTCGGAAGCAGGAAACGACGCGCTCTTTGAGAGCTTGGGCACATACGGGCGCTTGTCGAAAAATTAAGATAGCCAACAAAAAACCCATTAGGCATCTGGCCCGAAGGCCAGATGCCTAAGGTATCGTCTGTCTGATGACGTTTATCAGACGAAGTCGACGTAGTAGGCAACGCCTTCATCATTGAACTGCGGCAGAGTGGTGTTGATGCTGTCGCGTTCTTCCGGATTAGCGGTGTAAACATGCCCACCGGTATCCGTGTTGAAGAACCGGAACAGCTCGGTGTTGGCGCCGTTGTCTTCCGCATACGCGTAATATGCAATGCCTTCGTAGTTGAGCGACGGACTGTTTTCGATGAGGTTCAAACGCTCTTCTGCGCTTGCGGTGTAGAAGTGTGTGCCTGAGTCCGAATTGAAGAACCTGTAGACGGCGATGCCGGTATCGGCATTAGCGTTTGTGCTGAAAACGGCGCCTTCAAAGCTCAACAATTCGTTGTTGGCGATCACATTGTCCTTTTCTTCCGCGCTGGCGGTGAAAAAGTGTGTGCCGGTTTCGGTATTGAAGAAGCGGAAGACTTCCGTAGGTCCCGTGTCGGTAACCGGATCACAGCTGTAATCCGCAAGTGCAAACAGGCCATCTTCAAAGTTCACAAACTCGACATCGCGCAGAAGGTCGCGCTCACCGAAATCACCGACTGCAATCAGGTCATTGCATGTGTCGACATAGACGTCATTGACGGACCCTTGGGCGTAATAGATGTCATTGCCTTCACCGCCGACCACATAAGAGGCAACGCCGGTGTCATACAGTTTGTCGTGGCCGTTTGTGCCGGCTTGCTGATTCAAAATGCGCAGGCCGCCTTCGTTCGGAAGAACAACGATGGTGCCGCCAGTAACGCTATCAAGCCCAAGCTGCGTTTCGAACGTGCCGTCGTTATCAAGGTCCATCTCGAGGATTGATCCAGTGCCGTTGGCTGTCAGCTTGACCTGGTTCGCATTCGAGATCCCGCCGATATCGATTTTCTCGCCATATTCATAGTCTGTGATCTTTTCGCCTGCGGCGATATCTCCTGGCGAGAACACAAAGGTGTCGTCTCCTCCGCCGCCGGTCAGCGTATCGGCATCGGCGCCGCCGCGAAGGGTGTCATTGCCGGTGCCGCCGTTCAGCGTATCGGCCCCTTCCTCGCCGGCCAGGTAGTCATTGTCCGCGCCGCCGTTCAAGGTATCGTCGCCATCGCCGCCATGGAGCTGATCATCGCCGGCATCACCATTCAGCGTGTCATTGCCGGTCCCGCCGCTGAGGAGATCCGGTCCGTCGCCACCATTCAAGGTATCGTCACCATCGCCGCCGATGATCGTGTCGGCTCCTCCAGCAGCATAAACGACATCTGCTCCTGCAAGCGCAAAAATGATGTCGAGACCTTCGGTGCCTTCGTGAAAGCCGATATTTTCCAGGTCGATCATCGTCGCACTGGATTGATCAGGTTCGACGAACGTCACACTGGTTTGAGCGGCCTGATTGATCTTGATGGTCGTCGTCGGGGTCGCGCAACAATTGGCATCGACTTGCAGCTGACCGCGCTTGTCTCCGTCAAGAATGATGGTCCGGTCAACCGTCCCGTCTTGGTCGAGGTCAAGCTTGAGCCGTGTCTGATTGTTGGCAGCATCGTATTCAAGCGTAACGTCCCGGGATCCGAGCCGCACGCCAACGATGTCTATCTCCTCCTCAAATTCGTAATCTGTAATCCGGTCGCCATCATCTAGCGTGTCGCGATTAAAGTCATTCGGGTAATCGGTGTGAAATGAGAATTGATCTTTACCTGCCCCACCGGTAAGAACATCCGCACCCTTTGTGCCAGATACATAATCATCTTCATCCGTCGGTGTATTTGTGTTAGGCATTTTCTCCTCACTTTTCCGTAATACATGAAGAGAATACCTGAATACAGGTATAGTTCTGTGCCTTGGATCACGAAATTACTTCACGAAGCACTCGCAATTTTCGCAGAAGTCCTCGCGTTATGAAAACAACATCCGGTCCGATTGAACTGCCAGGCAAGCAATTGGCAGGGGAGGGAGCGATGCCAACAAGCCGCGAAAGCTGTTTGAGATGAACCCAAGCCGGGCCAGCTTACTGCCCGGATTGCTCTGCAACCATCAAGAGACCGAGGGCGGCAACAGTTGCGGCATCTTTGATCTCGCCAGACTGGATCATTCTGGTGATCTCTTCCCGGCTGAAAGCCGCGGTAAGCATGCCTTGCTCACCGGGGTCCCGGTTCACCTGGCCAACCTCAAGCTCAGTCGCCAAAAAGACATGCATTCCCTGGTTTGAATAACCATAGGCCTCAAACAGATGGCCAAGCTTGGTCAGGGACTTAGCCCGATAGCCGGTTTCTTCTTCAAGCTCTCCTAGAGCAACCTTTTCCGGATTCGTTCCCGGTTTCGTTTCCCAGGATCCTTGAGGAAACTCCCAATACCGGGCTTCGACCGGATACCTGTACTGCTGCACGAGTTGATACCGGCCGTCCGCATGACGCGGAATGATCAGCGCAAAATCTTCTTTATCGACGATCCCATAGATGCCGTTGGAACCATCGGGAAACTGAACCTGGTCCTCATGGACCTTCATCCATCTGTTTTCATAGACCGTTCGCCGGGAGAGTTTTTTGATCGTTTCCATCTGAAAACCCTGCCGTTAACCGGCGGAGCTCGTCAGCCGTTGCATCAGTTTCGATGCAGTGACTTCCAACGCAAATTTATCTTCAAACAGCGTGCGGGCCGAACGGCCATAGTCGCTGGCAAGAGCCGGATCGGTCAGAAGCTGTCCCAATGCCTCGGCCAATAGTTCTGGCTGGCGTGGCGGTACAAGACGACCGGTTTTGCCGTCCAGAATGGCTTCCCGGCAACCGTCCGCATCGGTCGAGACAATCGGCATGCCGAATGCCATGGCATTCAAAAGTGCCAGCGGTAGGCATTCCATGGTCGATGACTGCACATAGACAGAGGCAGATGCATAATGAGCGGCCAGCTCATCCGGTGACAGGTTCGGGATCAGCTGAACAGATCCGCGCAGATCGTCCTTCAAAATACGCACCAGAAGATCGCGGCTGAGCGCGTTCATCGCCGGTGGATGGGCGCCGATGATGTGCAGTTCCGCCTCCATCGGGATCCAGCCCTTCTTCCGGCCAAAGGCAAAGGCTTCGATCAGACTGCGCGTGCCTTTGCGCGGGCCGGTCGACTGAACCGACAGGATGACCGGCTTGCCGCCGGGTGCCTTGCCCTCTTCCGATCCCGCGGGACGGCCGCAGGATTTGTCAAATCCGCTCCAATAGAAGACTTCGCCGTCATAACCTTCCTCGGCCCATTTCTGTCGGGTCGCATCGGAGCCGAACAGGAAGGTCAGATTGCCGGCCTTTGCCCGGGCTTCCAATCGCGCCAGCATCTTACCGGAGCGCATAACGAGGGACGGTTCATAGGTCTCGTGGATGTACCAGAAGGCCGGTCCGGACCATTTTTCCAAAAGCGGCAGCGCCAGAGGCCAGCTGGCAAAGGAATTGATCAAAAGAGGGCCCTTGCCAGAGGTCTTGGACCGGTAGTGCCAGAGACGTAGCCGGGAGCCGACACCGGCAGATCCTTTCGCGGCAAATGAGAACAGCGGCTTCATGAAGCCGGGAATCCGGGGATCGCCGGCAAGGCGGGTCAGAAAATTGCCCGCCCGCCCCAAAAGACGCGATACTCGGCCTTCGGTGACAACGGGGCTGTGCATCTTGGTGTAATCATCAACCAAAGGTCCTGCGCCTAGGCTGATCACCCGGGTCGCAACACCCATGCCATGAAGCGCCGAGGCAACGTCTCGCAAAAGTACCGGCGCGCCGGTGCGGCTGAGTTCATGACTGATCAAGGTGACTGCGGATTGTTTCTTGTCGCCTTCGGGAGACAGCGACAGCGCTGGTGCGGACAAGCTCTTATCCGCATTGGCCTTCTGCGCTTCAACAATGTCCTTGTCGTACATCAGGCTCGCCGTTGCCTTTTCCAGATGCGGCGGCCATGGCGTGCTGGCGAGCGAATAACAATCGCGGTCTATAGCTGGAGCAATCGGATTCACCGGAGGATTTTCTGCCGCGTTTTTAAGGTATTTGGCGACAATTCCGGCAACTTCATTGGTAATGCGGTCGTCGCTCTCGCCAATCGTGTTGTTGGCATGCACCCGGTACGCATAGAGCTTGTCACGGATCAGAACCGGTTCTTCCAGAGCACTTGCTCGCAACATGAAGTCGAGATCATGCGCATAGCGGTAGTCCTCGAATGTGCCGATCTCTTCCATCAAGGAGCGATGAAACAGGAAGTTGCCGGTCGAAACGCCGATATTGTAGCGCAGGAGCAGGGACGAGATGTTCGGCGCGAGATCGAGCTCTTGCATCTTCAAATCCGCATACCAGTGCCGCCAGCGGTGATCGGCCGGCAATGGATTGCCATCGTCGTCAATTGGATCGACATAAGTGCAGACGAAACGCGCCTTGCGCGCCATCGCGGTCTCCACGCAGCGGCGGATCCGGCCAGGCAGGAAATAATCGTCCGAATTGAGGATCGCCAGATACTCGCCAGTGGCTTTTTCAAGACCCTCATTGATCGTGTTGTGAGCGCCCTTGTTCTCCCGGCCGCTGACATGGATGGTCAGGCCGTCTTCCTGCGGCAGCTCCGCGACCGTGCGTTTCAGGACTTCTAAGCTGTCATCCTTGGAGCCATCATCAATGACGATGATTTCCAGAGGGCGCCAATCCTGTTTGGCAATCGACAACAAAGCATCCGCCACATAGCGCGCATGGTTGTAGACCGGCATGACAACCGAGACCAAAGGAGTGGCGAAAGTGGAATTCGTCATTGATCGGCTGGGTCCAGCAGAGTTGAAAACAAGGTGGAGGACTGGCGCAAGTCAGACAGCATGCGCGCATATCCTTGGGAGAAAGTGAGGCTTGGTTGCCATTTCAAAACGGATTGTGCCTTGGAGATGTCCAGAACACTGACCGGGATATCGAAGCTGCGGCCGTCCTGATAGGTGACGGCCGGATTGAGATCCAGCTCGTTGCGCAAAACATCCAGGATCTCATTCAGGGACACGCCCGCGCCGCTGCCAATGTTGAATACTGGCTTGGCTAACGCCGAAATCTCTTCTTCAGGCGCATCTGTCAGCGCCACAAGGGCAGCAGTCAAATCAGCGATGTGGATGTAGTCCCGAACGACACTGCCATCCCCCCAGATGGATATCGGAGTTCCTTCCAGCGCCTGAAAAATGAACGTGCTGGCCGCGCCCTGGCGCTTGGCCGGATTTTGACCGGCGCCATAGGGATTGGAAATGCGGGCAATGCGGCAATCGATGCCGTGAGACTTGCGGTAGTAGCAGAGGTAAATCTCCGCCGATGCCTTAGAGACGCCATAAGCATTGGTCGGATTGAAGGGATGGTCTTCATCCACCGGTGTCCGGGTGATTGGACCATAGACCGTGCCGCCAGAAGAGGAGAAGATCACTTGAGCTGGTGTTCCAGCCGCCTTACGGGCACGGAGCACTTCCAGCAAGGACACCATTCCGCGCAAGTTGGCATCGAGATCGGCCACCGGATTGGCATCCGCAGAAGCTGGGACGGTCGTCCAGGCATAGTGATGGATCACATCGATGCCGTCGACCAACGTCGCCCAATCGACAGATCCGCTATCGACCTTGCGAAATTCGACCGGCAGCATTTCCGTTATGGCGCTGTTTGGTTCCACCACATCGGCCAGAACCACTGTATCGCCTCGCCGGTGAAGCGCCAGGGCGACATGGCGGCCAATAAACCCACACCCGCCGAGAACCAGATGCGTGCTCATCGCTGCACCTCAGGCAAATGGGTTGTCGCATAGCCAAAGCCTGCTTGTTCTGCGGCAAACAGCATGACCCGCTCTAGCGTATGGAGAAGCGTGCCGTCTTCCGGCAAAGGTTCAGCCGGATAATCGGCCCAGTCGAGACCAAGATCGAACATGGGTTTCAAGGCCTCCCGGCGGGCCCAGAACATCGTACCAACCGGCCAATCAAAGGCGTTCGGCAATGGTGCCGTCCTGCCCATTTTTGTCGCCAGTTCTTCTGCAATTTCGAGATTTGCATCCCAGCCGATCAGATGCGGGTCTTCAGGGAAGACAAGGCCCAGCTCCGGATCCGCTTTGAAGGCCGCGAGGCAGGCATCTGCAGCTGCATTCTGGCCGCCAATCAGATGCTCCCAAAGGAAAGTGCGCCAAGTGTCGCCCATAGCTGCTTCCACATGCGGCGATTTTTTGCCATGCACATGGCCAATAACGTCATATTGTTGCAGCTGATCCGGGTCGAGGCCGCTCAAGAACGGACCTATGTCCCGCCCGGCGTTGCGGACCACTTCGACTTTGACCGTGCCCGGCAGCACCACCCGGGACAGGGCCTGCATGGCATAATCGGCTTTTTGATCATCCGGGACGGTAATGATCACATCAATTGTGCTGGCGTTCGACTGGAGTTTATCCAAAAACTCATCAATCAGATCGACATAGAAAAAATGCCCGTGCAGCAGAGCCTTGATCTCAACGGGTTCGGATTTCCTGCCGGACAAAGCGATGACGTCATGGGTCCAGCGGCCATCTTTCTTACCGTTTTCCAGCCAATCCGCCAAAGGATCCCGAGCACTGTCCGATGTCATCAGGTCTTCGAAATAGATCAAGGGATTGAAGCCTGCAAGCGGACGGCGCAGATCGGTTGGTATCAGCTTCGATCCGGTGGTGCGGGAAACACGGGACCTCAAGAGATAAGTGTGCAGGAAGTCCTGCGGGTATTTGTCGGCTGAGTTGCTTCCGCCAAACACATTCTCGTTGAACGCAGGTGGTTCTGCAGCGCGGATCAGCTGATAATCATTGCCGATCAACTCAGCATCTTGTTTTGCTAGTGCCCCAATGCAGATCAGATTTTCGACAAAGGCTCCAAGGTCCAGGTGGCTGCTCACCAAGTCCGCGCTTGCTTTGGAGCGCGCTGCATACGCGTCTTTGTCATCGGCAAGCGTATGAATCGACGCCACCATAGGTTCCAGATCCAAGTAAGGTGAAACCAGGGTCTTCAAAGTAGCGTCAACGGCCAGAACGTCGGCAACGCTGCTGCCGTTTTCAAAGCAGAATACCGGTTTCCCGGCAGCGGCAGCTGACACCGCAAACCGGGACATTGCATCGAGCGGCGCGGTCAGAGCAAAAGCATCGGCTAGCCCGATACCTGCTTCAGCCGCGTTGTTTGCACTTACGATCTGGCAGTGGCCCTCGATTCCGGCTCTCCGGATCTGTTCAACGATCAGACGGTGATAGGCGTTTTCATCCCCGCTGTGCACGTCGCTGGTAAGCCAAACAAATTTCAACTGCCGGCCCGATTTCGTCGCAGCACCGGCTTTTACGGCGAGTGCCAGGAATGTCTCGATGCCTGATTGCGGCCCCAGGTCTCCAGCACCGGCTACAACAAAAGCATCTGCATCTCTTTCCGGCCGGATCCGGTTACGAAGCGCCGCATCTGCGATTGGCTCTTGCCCGTCGACATCCCCATAAGCCGGCGGTGCGATGATGTCCTTCTGCCGGCGGGACAGATAAGTATGCTCGGCCTCGAAAGAGGCGGCCACTGTCTGGGATGGGAAGACCAACCTATGCGCCCACGGCAGAAATTCGTAAGCGCTGCCGAACGGACGAACCGCGGAAGAAAACTCATCAACCAGCTGAACGATGCCAAGACCAGCTGCGGCTAGGCCGCGGACATTGATCCGGCTCTTGAGTGACAAGGAGATTGCAAACTCGGGATGAAGTTCGGCAACAATGCGCGCAAGAACTTCATTGCGGTCAATCGCCTCCATGTCGTTTTCATCCGGAAATTCCACGATTGCCGCATCCCGGCTGGTAAACACCTCAGCCTGGGCGTCGCCTGGTTGGAGCAGGACGATCACGTCTTTTGACGCCTGCAACTGCTTTATCACGTTCAACGTGAACGACATTTCCACGGCAGTCAGATCTGGCTCCACCAGGAGCAAAACCCTGGCTTGGTCCGTATCAGCCAGGTCCGGCATGGACATTCGTTTGGCTGGCGTCACGCAGGGCCGGTCTTCGGCTTGGCCGAACAGAATGAAATGGCGCAGAAGACCGAAACCAGACGTGTCCACGTCCGGATTGCGGCGAGCATAATAATCCGGGTCAAATCCGGCGGACGGCGCCTGGCGCTGCGCTTCGCCGGTCTGGAGATAATGCTCAAGCGGATCCTGATTGTCCGCGCGTGCCTGATCCATCAGCGCGTAGACATTTTCATCAAACAGACCACTTGTCCGAATTGCCTCAATGGCAGGATCCGTTTCGACTTCAGGTGCGCCTTTCAGCATCCGAGCCAGCTTCGCCTTGACGCGTTTGCCCGCCCGGGTGGCAAGTTCTTCATATCCGACATCCATTGTGCCGGTTTGTATAAGACTGGCGAACTGCCGCTTGAGCGTTGCCCGATCCTGAAGCGCCTGCGGATTGCCGCTGTTGTAAAGCACGTTCAGAGCTTCGTTGATCTCATCGAGGTCAAGACTGAAGGCACCGCCGGTGTTTACAGCGAGGCGGTCCCATTTCAGGGCCTTTGGCATTAGGCTTTCGCGCTCGTCCAAAAAGGCATCACGCTGCGCTGAGATTGCATCCCGGTCCCGAGTGACTGCACCGAGCTCCAGATTGACCTCGTGCAACCGGCTTAAGATATCCTCGCCCCAGCGTTGTTTATCGCCAAGCTGGACCGCGCGCATATGCGCGTCTCCCAATAGCGAGAAGTAACCCCGCACAGTTGCGACCGTTTCGTCTCCCTTGGCACTGCTGAAAAGAAGCGCCAGCAGTGGATCGAGGTTTTCGATCGGAGCACTGCCGGTGTAAGCGACACCCAGGCCGTTCGAATGAATGAATTCAAATGTTGGATATTTCGCCTTGATCTCCTGGAAGTACTGCCAAACACCAAAGTCTTCCCGGTACACATTGGTGTCATGGAAGAGCACGATGCAGCGGTCGCTCATCTTCGGCAGGTAGGTCTCGAAATCCTCGCGCACTGCCTCATAGGTGTGCAGGCCATCGATGTGCAACAGATCAACGCTGCCATCTTCTATCTGTTGGCGGCCGTCGGCAAAACTCATGCGCATCAGGCGGGAAAAATGGCCAAAACGCGGATCGTGCCAGGATTTCAGGTCCGCATAAACATCTTCGCCATAAAGACCGGCTTGCTCGTCTCCAAACCAATGATCTATGCCGAAACACTCCGTGTTGAGCTGATACTTGGCAACAGCCTGCGCGAAGGTGCAGTAGGAATTGCCAGTGTGAACACCAAGCTCAACAAACCGGCGCGGCTCGGAAACAGCCATAACCCAGGCAGCGAACGGCAAATGTCCGGCCCAGGAATCTGGATGCACAAGGCGGTCCGGGATCGACAGAGCCGGTTCCAATCCGCGTTTGCTGGCGCAAATCGCCTGCCAGAGGGTTGTGCTGTCTTCGGAGATCGGTCCGGCTGGTTTTGTCATTCTTTAGCTCAAATTCCATGCGCTCTGAAAATCCGTGCAAACCACAGCACAGCTTGAGATCTTATGCGCTTTTAAAGACTAATCGCCGGGATTGCCATTGGCAGAGGCCAAAGAAATATCCAGCATTGGAATCCCCATCAGGCCGCTGACAGTCTGGCTTGAGTGCGATTTGAAGATCAGTGCGTCATGCATCCAATGGTGCTGCACGTGTTCTTCTTGCGTTCCATCGGCCACTGCAACGGCAATCACATAAGAGCCCTTCGGCAGCGCCGGCATCGGGAAACGGAACTTTGCGGTAAATGTCGTACCGGCCTTGAAACTGACCTTGGACGTACCATCGTCCTGCGCCGTGGTTAGGTAGGTGTTGTCGCCAAACAGCGCCTGGCCGAGCCGGTCTTTGATGTAGAAACCGACGATGGGCTGATCCAGATCCTGTTCGGCCTTGATATCGCAGGACAGGATTGTCTCCTCACCGCCGACAATCCAACGGTAAGGCTTGCCGTCTGGATCGGTGAACCGGACATTTTTGATCCGGGCGCCACCTGCACCAAAGTCACCACCATTGTTTTCTTTAAAGGCAAAAACCTCAAGATCGTTTCGCAGATTGCTTCCGTTCACCCACTCACGCCGGCCATCAATCCAGTCTTCCGGCGGAACAATAATGCGGTCATCCCCGCCGGAGACGTCCGCTTCTTCGTCCCCCGCCTCTTCGGCGTCCTGGGTGTCGGACGGTTTCACATCATCCTGGAACATCTCGCCGAAATAGAGTTCGCACACCGCCTTGGCGCTGCCTTCAGCCTTGAGTTCACCGCCATCCAGCCATATCGCCCGGTCACACAGGCCGATCACCGCTGCTGTGTCATGGCTGACGAAGAGGATGGTGCCGTTTTCGCGGAATTTTCGCAAATACCGCATGCATTTCTGACCGAAAGCGACATCACCCACAGCAAGTGCTTCGTCGATCACCAGTATGTCGGCGTCCACATGGGCGATCACAGCAAAAGCGAGGCGGACAAACATGCCGCTCGAATAGGTCTTTACCGGCTGGTCGATAAACTGGCCGATATCAGCAAACGCAACGATATCGTCGAACCGCTCGTCGACCTCTGCTTTGCTCAGGCCATAAAGCGCCGCGTTGAGATAGACATTCTCCCGGCCAGTGAAATCCGGATTGAAACCGGCACCGAGCTCCAAAAGAGCAGCCACCCGGCCATGAGTTGTGACGGTGCCTTCGGTTGGTGTGAGCGTGCCGCAGATCAACTGAAGAAGTGTCGATTTCCCCGAGCCGTTTCTGCCGATGATGCCGACAGCTTCGCCTTTGACCACATTAAACGACACGTGATCGAGCGCCGTGAACGGCTGATGATATTGCCGCCTGCCAAAACTCACCAATTCAGCCAAGCGATGGATCTGGCGGTTGAACAGCCTGAATTTCTTCGTCAGACCGGAGACTTCGATGACGTTTGTGTTTTGAGCATCAGAGGACATCGGAAAACCCTCTTCTCATCCGCTGGAACGCAGCAAAACCAGCACCAGCGACCCCAAGCGCAATCACATAATAGATCAGCAACCCGGTCCAATCCGGCGGGTCTGTTGTGAACACGACAACGCGGGATTGCTCAATGATGAAGGTCAGTGGGTTGAACATGAAGACCGGCCACAGATGATCCGGAAGCATCGAGATCGGATAAAACACCGGCGACATGAACAATAGCACGGTCGCCGCCAATCCCATCAACTGGCCGATGTCGCGCAAGTAGACGGACGCACCGGCGATCAACCAGGAAATCCCGCACAGCAGAATGGTGAACGGCAGAATGATGAGCGGCAGCCACAGCGTTCCAATGGAAATCGATCCAGTCACGAACAACTGGAATCCCAGGAAGATAAAAAGACCTACGAAATACTGCAGCAGAGCTGTGGAGACGACCATCACCGGAAAGATTTCAAGCGGGAACACCAGCCGCTTTACCATATTGGCATTGGAAACAATAATGCTTGGCGCGCGGGTAATGACTTCGGAGATGAAGCTGTGCGTGATCAACCCGATAAACAGAGTCAGTGCAAACCCCAGGCTGCCGTTTGTTGCCGGCGCTGCTCCCTTGGCGGCCCATCGCATCTGGAACACAGTGCCGAACATGAAAGTAAAGATCGCCAGCATCAAAAGCGGAACGAAGAACGTCCACGCCAGCCCCATGACAGAGCCACGGTAACGAGCCAGCATATCCCGGCGGAACAAGGGCGCCGCTATGTTCATGTACTGCCCAAATTTGCTCGCTGGTGTGCTCCGATCAGCCAAGGTCATTCACCAGTTCCTGAAGTGCGATCATAATGCTTCATTTCAGACGGTTTTCTTTTCTCATGTTCCGCGCGGAATACGTTATCCAAGGGCCGATCTCAAGCATGTTGCGCCGGCCTGCTCGGTGAAACTGAAGTGCAAGCGCCTTTAGAGTTGCAAAATGGCGGAAGCATGATGCTTCCGCCACTCTGATTATATTGATTTTAGCCTCAGGCCTACTTCACCAATCCGAGGCGTTTACCTGAGTAGACTTTGTTGCGGAGCGGGCCCCACCACCAGTCGTTTTCCAGGTACCACTTGATGGTTTTTTCGATGCCGGTGTCGAAGTTTTCTTCTGCGCGCCAGCCGAGTTCGGTTTCCAGCTTGGTCGCATCGATCGCATAGCGGGCATCATGGCCTGGCCGGTCTTCCACATAGGTGATCAGACGCTCGTGCGGGCCTGTCTTCGGGCTATGCCGGTCGAGGATCGAACAGATCGTCTTGACGACGTCGAGGTTGGTGCGCTCGTTGCGCCCGCCGACATTATATTTCTCGCCGAGGCGGCCCTTGGAGACGATGGTGTAAAGCGCCTTGGCGTGATCATCGACATAGAGCCAGTCGCGCACGTTCATACCCGTGCCATAGATCGGCAGCGGCTGACCATCGAGCGCATTCAGGATCATCAGCGGAATGAGCTTTTCCGGGAAGTGGTACGGGCCATAGTTGTTGGAGCAGTTGGACAGAACCACCGGCAGACCGTAGGTTCGGTACCAGGCAATCGCCAGGTGATCACTGGCAGCCTTGGAAGCAGAATAAGGCGAGGATGGATCGTAAGGCGTCGTTTCCTTGAAGAGGCCCTCATCGCCGAGTGAGCCGTAGACTTCGTCGGTTGAGACATGCAGGAAGCGGAAGGTGTCTTTCTTCTCGCCTTCCAGGCCCGTCCAGTAGGCGCGGGCAGCTTCCAGCATCGCCATGGTGCCGACGACGTTGGTCTGGACGAATTCGGCTGCCCCGGTAATCGACCGGTCGACATGGCTTTCGGCCGCCAGATGCATGATGTAGTCCGGCTGGAACTCGGCCACCGCCTTGATCATCTCCGGCCCGGCGCAGATGTCTTCCTTTAGGAAGCGATGATTGGGTGCGTTGTCGACTTCCTTCAAAGATTCCAGATTGCCGGCATAGGTCAGCTTGTCGATGGTCAGAACATCTGCGCCAACATTGCGGACAAGATGGCGGACCAAAGCCGATCCGATGAAGCCGGCACCGCCGGTGACAATTACACGGGTCATATTGTTACCTGACTGCTTTCAACTTGTGTCTCGGCCTCAAAGGGCGCTCATTCCGTCATCCGCAACCTTCTTCAGGTAACGGCCATAGGCGGTCTTTTTGAACATCTCGGCAAACTTCAGAAGCTCGTCCTTCGACAGCCAGCCGTTGAGGTAGGAGATCTCCTCAATGCAGGCGACATTCATGCCTTGGCGATGCTGGATCGTGCGGACAAATTCGCCCGCTTCCAGAAGGCTGTCATGGGTGCCGGTGTCGAGCCAGGCGTAGCCGCGGGACATGCGCTCCACGAAAAGATTGCCCGCTTCCATGTAGATCCGGTTGAGATCAGTGATCTCATATTCACCGCGTGCAGACGGCTTCAGGTTCTTGGCGTAGTCGACGACCTTGTTGTCGTAGAAATATAGACCTGTCACCGCGAGGCGCGACTTCGGATTGGTCGGCTTTTCTTCCAGTGAGATCGCCCGGCCTTCACTGTCCAGTTCCGCCACGCCGTAGCGCTCCGGATCGTCCACTTCGTAGGCAAAGACAGTTGCGCCCTCTGAGCGGCTGTTCGCGCGCTCCAGAAGATTGGTCAGGCCGGCGCCGTAATAGATGTTGTCACCAAGGATCAGCGCGACATTGTCGTCGCCAATGAACTCTTCGCCCAGTGTAAAGGCCTGGGCCAGGCCATCCGGGCTCGGCTGAACCTTGTAAGAGATCTCCAGGCCAAGCTGGCTGCCATCGCCAAACAGGCGTTTGTAACTGTCGATGAACTCCGGTGAGGAGATGATGAGGATCTCGCGGATTTTTGCCAGCATCAGGACCGACAGCGGATAATAGATCATCGGCTTGTCGTAGATGGTCATCAGCTGCTTGTTGACGGCCAGAGTGGCCGGATGAAGCCGGGTGCCGGACCCGCCTGCCAGAATGATACCCTTCATCACGATACGCCTTTTTCCTGTTCGCCCAGCAATACATCAACGGTGCTGGCCAGTGCGGCGCGCCATTGACAGGGCTCAATACCAAAATCTTGGCTTAACTTGTCTGTATCCAATGCCGAATTGGCCGGACGGCTGGCCGGGGTCGGATAGTTCTTTGTCGGGATCGGCAGCACAGCCGGAACTGCAAGTCCGCGTGCTTTTAGAAGCTCAAAGATCTCCGAGGCAAAGCCGTGCCAGGTCACCGCCTCATCACCGCAAAAGTGATAGACACCACTGGGTGCGTTTTTATCATCAATCTGGCGTAACACGATGGCCTGAGCAGCGCGGGCAATATCAGATGCTGCGGTCGGGCAGCCGGTCTGATCGTCAACCACTTTGAGTTCTGGCCGATCTGCGAGGCGGATCATCGTCTTGACAAAGTTGCCGCCGGTTGCCGAGAACACCCAGGCGGTGCGCAGGATCACATGGCGGCAGCCAGAAGTTTGAATTGCGAGCTCGCCTGTCGCTTTCGAGGCGCCATAAACACCTTGCGGATCGATCGGATCGGTTTCCGCATAGGGCCCGGTTTTGGAACCGTTGAAGACATAATCTGTCGAGATGTGGACCAGCGGGATATCAAGCTCTTTGGCAGCCTCTGCAAAGGCAGCTGGAGCAAGGCCATTCACCTTGAACGCGGTCAGGAGATCGTCTTCAGCCTTGTCGACCGCCGTATAGGCGCCGGAGCTGATGATGGCAGAAAACCCGCCCTCACGGACGTAAGTACCGACCTGGTCCGCATTGCTGAGATCAAGGTCAGACCGCGGAGGGACAACGAGCTCGGTGCCGTCCGGCCACTTCAGACCTGCCAAAGCACTGCCAACCTGGCCCGACCCACCTGTGATGAGAACTCTGGTCATGGCTTACGGCTCGATCTCGACCAGCTTCATCGGATTGCCGTCATAGGCAAAAGGCGAGTCAAACTCTGCAAGCGCCGGATGTTTGGTGTCCTTGCCGCTCAGAACCGGCTCAGCCCCACCTGCCAGCGGCCAGTCAATGCCGATGTCTTTATCGTTCCACATCAGCCCGGCATCATTGTCCGGAGCATAGTAGTTGGAGACCTTGTAGGTGACTTCGGTGTTGTCTTCCAAAGTCACAAAGCCATGGGCGTAACCTGCCGGGACCAGCAGCTGATCGCCGTTTTCGGCAGACAGTTCCACGCCAACCCACTCGCCATAGGTAGGCGAACCCTTGCGGATATCGACAGCGACATCAAAGATTTTGCCGCGGATACAGCGCACCAGCTTGTCTTGCGCAAACGGCGGGGTTTGGAAATGCAGGCCGCGCAACGTGCCGGCTGGCACAGAAAGCGAGTGATTGTCCTGTACGAACTCGCAGTCAATTCCGAGCGGCTCAAACTTCTGTTTGTTGTAGCATTCGGTAAACCAGCCACGGTCATCACCAAATCGACGCGGATGAACTAAAATTACTGTGCCGCTCATATGTGAAGTTGCTCACCTGAATTAGAAAATCAGATTGCCGTTGAGACAAAGTGCTCCAAAGGCCAGCGGCTCCTAGTAAGGACCACACGGACAGACAGGCCGTGGATGCACGCCAACTTTTGCGGCCATCGCATACGATGATACCGGGGGGAGGTCAATGAATTTCGCGGGTCAAGCAGTATAGGACCGGCATTGCCAGCCCTGTTCAACAGACTGCGGCAACTCTCCGCAAGACCGGCAAGAGGCGGTATCGGTATTGCTACTAGGATTGGCCCGTCACACTCAGCTTCGAACTTAACCCCACTTGCTCATCAGTGATTGCAGACTTCAAACCGCCACGAACATAAGCAAGCAGGAACGTCAGCATCACCATTTCGCCACCGTCTTCCAAAATCCCAAGTAGCCCGGCAAACAGACTGCGTGGGGTTGGGAGCTTGTGGTGCAGGACATCCAGAACGACCGCACAAAAGACAACACCGAAGAACAGCAGCATAACTGGGACGATCCGCCGGCACTCCTCCGGCGGGGACATAATCCAGCCAATTGCGAGGCAGGAAACGGACAGAATGCCCAGAAATGTCCAGATCACCAGTTCTCCGGCAACTCCCTGATCCGTACCGAAGAGATCGTACATAGGTGTATTTTCAATCAGCCAAGTGGCGCCACGTTCATGCAACTGAAGGCTGTCGTCAAACAAGGCGATCAAGAAAAATATGGCCAGGCCGAGAAAGACGGGCACACGGCGATGCAGGTAAATTGACATCACCGTAAAGATGATGAGGACCCACTTGATATAGTTCAGGATTTCGCCAGCACTCCAATCCCGTCCGATATTGAAGAAATCCGGCCAAATGGAGACCCATCCTTTCATCACCATGAAGCCCAAGACGATGTGCAAAAAAACAAACAGGAGATCTGCAGAGAGGAAAAATACGAGCGTCTTCTGGTCAAACTTGGTCATCATGCTCCAAACGTCCCCAGCTTTAACAATTTAAAAATTAACAATAGTAAATATGACCTCATTTTACCGCATCTCGTCAATGGATAGCCAGCTGCGCGAACAGCCGCAAATGGGAGATACCGTAAGCTAGATCTCTTGAGCGGATCGTTTCTATGTGAACACGATCGTCTAATAACAGACGGGAGACGCGGGAGAATTCAAATCCCGAGACGCAAACATCTGGTCTATCCGGCCGTGCTGGAAAGGCCTATTTTGTTGTAACCGCCTCACAGCCTTTGCGACCCGCGCCCCTTCTCATCATCAACAACTAGCGCATCTTTTCAGTTTCATGCTGTCACGCCAAATCAACGTAATAGGCGACGCCTTCATAGGTGTAGTGGCCAAGGGTCGCGATGGTGTTGTCGCGTTCAGTTTCCGAGGTCGTATAGAAGTGTGTGCCGTTCTGGGTGTTCAGGAAACGGTAGAGCGCGGTTCCACCGCCGTCGGCCGTCAGGCTGGCGTAATAGACAACACCTTCATCGACAAATTGCGGCAGGTTTGTGCGAATGTTCGAGGCCTCATCTGCACTCGCAGTATAGAAATGAACCCCGCTAGCAGAATTGTAAAACCGGAAAACCGCCGCGCCGCCCCCCGCTTCCGTAGCATTGGAGTCAAACGCATTGCCTTCATAGGTCATCGTTGGGATGTTGGTGATGACAGAATTGCGCTCATCAATGCTGGTCGTGAAAAAATGAGACCCGGTCAAAGTGTTGTAGAACCGGTAAATTTGGAACGGGCTGCTGTCGGCATCCGGTGTATCAACCGGAAGGGTGACAAAGGTTTCAGAGCCGGAATCGGCCACGGACGTATCTATTGTCGGTGTGCCGCCCGGATCCGTCGAGTGACCAAACCAAACATGAGAGACGCCTTTATGGATTGCGACCCCAATGGCTTGCCAATCCTGCAGCCAGGGCGACTGATTGATAATGACCGCGTTATGGCCCGGGGACGATTGCCAACCACTTAGGGCGGTTTGCGGCGTCATGTTTGTGGTTGTTACTGAAGAACCAGTGTAGCCGGTACTAATTTCGTAGCCATTGTCCGTATAAGTGGTTCCGATACGGGTCGGCGCATTCCACATGTTTGAATATGTGCTGGAATCCGCACTGCTATAAGCAGCATCGCTCCAGGAGTGGCCCTCATAAGCGCCCGTATTGTAGACTGTATCAAGAACATGGCGGCCGGCTGTAGCGGTCAGTCCGGCTGACAAGGGAATAGTGCTGAGGCCGACCGACGCCCGGTAGTCCATAATCAAATTGTAAAGCGTCAGCTCATCGCCATCGATGGTATCTTCAGACGTATTGAAGTAATAATTTGTCGCCACGGGAATGCTCCGATATTAGATCACAGACATAAATTCTCGTTTCAATGCCCAAACTTGCGTTTGCTCTTTTTGTTGAAGAGTTACTTACGCTTCAAAGTCCGGTACAGCTGTCATAGAGATCACAGAAAGCCCCAATGTGTTGACCGGCTTTTTAACCTAGCGGGCCATTTTGCCATTTTCAGGTCAATGACCTTGCGGAATTAAGGCATTGTAGGGATTTCACCAAAACCGCTCAAGTCAGTGACTTAATATCGAACCGCATCGGGGCGGGAATTGCCGATGGGCTCTGCAACATCGAAACGTTGACAACTCCCTCACTGGTAAGAATTTATTAACTTACAACCAGTGCAAATAACGGTGGTTCGGGCGTGATAGTGGTTGCAGTTCAACATGTCAGAAACAGTGCTGGCTGTTCATTGCATTGCCACATTTTATCTTATAAGAACGGCGGCAAATTGAGTTCGGCAATTGCGCGCCGAATATGTTACGTTTCCTCACCGAAGAAAACATGGGAAATCAGATGGTATCGAAAACACCGCTCCAGGCCGCGTACGGCAAGTTTCGAGCCATAATTTTCACGACTTTTGTTTTCAGCTTTTCAATCAACATGCTGTTGTTCGCCTCGCCGATCTACATGTTGCAGATCTATGATCGTGTGCTTGGCAGCCGCAACGAAACAACGCTGTTGATGATCTCTCTCATCATTTTGTTTTTGCTGATTATTTACGGCTTCTTGGAATTCATCCGATCCAGGATGCTTGTGCGCGCCGGCCAGCAGTTTGACGATGTCTTGTCGGAATCCCTGTTCAGCCGGGCCGTCAAGCTTCGCCTGTCCAACCCCAAAGCTGGCGCAGAATTTATTCTCGCCGACGGCGACAAGATCCGTGAGTTTCTGACCGGCACTGGTATCCTCGCGTTCTTCGACGCACCTTGGACACCGGTCTTCATTGTGGTGTGTTTCCTGTTCCACCCGTGGCTTGGTTTCCTGGCACTGGGCGGCAGCATCATCATTTTCTCGCTTGCGCTTATCAATGAATTTGCGACCCGGAAGCCGCTGAAAGAAGCCAATACCGCGTCCCAGCACGCAAACCAGTTTGCCGGTGCTGTCCTGCAAAACGCGGAAGTCATCCGGTCGATGGGCATGGAAAAGGCTCTGGGCGACCGCTGGCGGGATCGTCACGGCACAGTTTTGGGCGCCCAAGCGGCGGCCAGTGACAAAGCCGGCGCCATTTTGACATTCCAGAAGTTCTTCCGGATGACCCTGCAGTCGGCAATTCTTGGACTTGGCGCCTATCTTGCCATTCACCAGGAGATTTCCCCGGGCATCATGATTGCTGCTTCGATCATGATGGGCCGCGCGCTACAGCCATTGGAGCAAGGTGTTGCCCAATGGAAAACCTTCGTTGCGGCCCGTCAGGCTCATGCACGCCTAAAAGGTCTTTTTGACAGCGTGCCTGGTGACGAGCAACGCACCGAGCTGCCCGAACCGGAAGGGGTTGTCACCGTCGAGAACCTGTCTTCCGTTCTTCCAGGGACTCGCACAGCGTTTTTGAAAAATCTCAACTTCCAGGTCAATTCCGGTGAGACCGTCGCCGTTATTGGACCATCGGGTTCCGGTAAATCGAGCCTGATCCGCCATCTGGTAGGCGTCTGGCCCGCAGCTGTCGGAACGGTTCGAATTGACGGCGCAGACATTGCGCATTGGAATGCGGATCAGCTTGGCCAGCACCTTGGGTATTTGCCGCAGGAAGTCCGGTTGTTTGCCGGGACGATCGCGGAGAATATCTCCCGCTTCACCGGTGGAGAATCTGAGGCCGTGGTCAAGGCGGCGCAGTTGGCCGGTGTTCACGACATGATCCTGCGGCTGCCGGATGGGTATGAAACCCAGGTGGGCGACAACGGCCAGCAACTCTCTGGCGGTCAGCGCCAACGGGTTGGCCTCGCCCGCGCCATGTACGGCATGCCGCGCATCATGATCCTTGATGAGCCGAATTCCAACTTGGACAGCGACGGTGAAAACGCTCTTCTTGAAGCCATCAAAACGATGAAAGAAGAAAAAGTCACAGTTGTGCTCGTCACACATAAGACCAATTTGCTTGCCATATGTGACCGCGTTCTGGTGATGCGTGAGGGCATGATGCAGGCCTACACGACACCTCAAGAACTCTTTAAACCGGCCGCCGCAGCAGCGCCTGCCCCGGCAACAGCGCCCGCAACCGTGCCGGTCGGTCAAGTCAAAGTTCCAAATCAGCAGCCTGCTTAAGAGTGATGACCATGAAATCGAAACGGAAAGCCAGCGCAAATCCGCGGCCGTTCATCATCGCCGGCTATGCGACGATCCTGCTGACCTTTGGTGTTGTTGGCGCCTGGGCGGCCATCGCCAAACTGGACAAGGCCGTCATTGCGCCGGGCATGGTTGAGGTCGAAGCCAACCGCCGCGAGGTCCAGCATCTGGAAGGCGGCATCATCAAGAAAAAGGACATCAAGGAAGGCCAGGTCGTCAAGGCCGGCGATGTTCTGATTGAATTGAATGACGTTCAGGCACGAGCAAATGTGCAAGTTGTTACAATCCGCCTGCGGATCGCCGAGGCCGTCGAGGCCCGTTTAAAGGCGGAGCGGAACCTCGACGAGAAGATCGAGTTCTCTGCATCCTTGCTCGCCGACAAAACACCGGAAGTGGTCGATGCAGTGGCCGATCAGGAACGCATCTTCAATGACCGCACGTCAATCCTGAAGTCTCAAGCTGATATCCTTACCAACCGCATCGAACAGCTGAAACGCGAAAAGATTGGACTTGGCGAACAAAAGGAAGCTTTCATTCGCCGTGCAGAGATCCTGCTCGGCCGGCTGGATCGCCTGAAAGAAGGTCTGGAAAGCGGATCCATCCAGAAAAACCTCTACGCGACGTATGAAGACGAATACGTCGAAATCAAAGCCAATGTCGCGCGCATGGACACTGAGGAAGCCAAGGTCGAAAAATCGATCGGCGAGACCAAGTTCCAGATGCTGCAGACCCGCCAGGAATTCCGCGAGCGCGCTTCGACTGAATACAAGGAAATCTATGGGCAGATCCAGGAATTCCGCGAGCAGCAGAAAGTTGCCCAGGATGTTCTCGACCGGACAAAGATCCGTGCGCCGATCGACGGGGTGGCCCAGAATATCAAGCTGACCGGCTATGTCATCCAACGCGGCCAGACGCTTCTGGAAATCGTACCAGATACCGATGAGATGATCATCAATGCAAGGGTCCAGCCGCTCGACATCGACAGCGTGACTGAGGGCCTGGAAGCGGAAGTGAAATTCACTTCGTTCCCGTCCCGGTTCATGCCGATCATCACTGGCAAAGTGCAGACGGTTTCCAAAGGCACAATCACTCCAGAAGATACACGCGAAGCACCCTATTATCTCGCGCGGGTCCAGGTCAGCAAAGACGAACTGCCAGAAGATGTGCGCGGGCGCTTGAGCGCTGGTATGCCGGCCGATGTTCTGATCACCAGCGGAGAGCGCACCGTGGTCGACTATATCATTTCACCGCTCACCGATGCAGTCTGGAAGAGCATGCGCGAAGACTGACTTCATCGAACTCTGCTAATCGACAAACGGCGGCCAATGGCCGCCGTTTTTGTGTTTGCTCCTAAGAACCCTGTCACGCCAGGTCGACGTAAAAAGCAACACCTTCATAATTGTAATGCCCGAGCGTGCTGATGATGTTGTCCCGTTCGGCCTCCGAAACGGTGAAAAAATGGCTGCCGTTCTGTGTATTGAAGAACCGGAAAAGTGCAGTGCCGCCATTGCTGGCATCCGCCGAGGCATAATAGGCAATGCCTTCGTCTTGGAAGTTGCTCTGGTTCTGCCGGATGTCAGCTGCCTCAGCCGCATTGGCCGTATAAAAATGAACGCTGTTTGACGTGTTGAAAAAGCGGAACACCGCTGTGCCATTGGCTTCAGTCACGTTTGAATCAAACGCATTGCCTTCATAACTGAGGCCATCAAGCGTTTCGATCACAGTGTTGCGCTCGCTCAAGCTGGTCGTGAAAAAATGTGAGCCGGTTCCAGTGTTGTAGAACCGGTAAACCTGATAGGCGCTGCCATCGGCGTCCGTCGGCTCCACCACCGCTTGTTCGTTGGTGATGGTGGTTCCGTTGAAAGTCAGGTTCTCGACATTGGTCAGAAAATCCTTGCCGTCGCGGCTGGCGGACGTATCCGCGACGACGGTTTGGCCTTGGGACCCGGTAAAGACTGCATAATCCGACCGAGCGCCGGTGAAAATCACCGTATCACTGCCACCACCGCCATCAATCGTGTTGTTGGCCGAATTGCCGGTAATTGTATCCGCCCCACTGCCGCCGGTGGCGTTTTCGATCACAACCCCATTGGCAATGGTAAAGCCGCCCTGAATGCCGGACACCCAGGAAACATAACCACCGGCGTTGGCGCCTGTCAGCGGCGCTGCATTCAAATTGATTGTCAGGCCGGTGGTGGCGGCGGCTCCAGAGATAGTGTCAGTTCCGCCGGTATCCCAGATCGCATCCCAGCCTGTGCCGATCTGATTGACGGTTGCCAATGTGTAGGTGTTGTTTCCAGTTTGGGCTGCCTTGGCCCCATAAAGGTATTGCACGGCAGCAATATCAAACGCCATAGGCCCGATGTTGGTGCCGTAGTCCAGCGTTGTGCGCGGCTCACCCGTCCAGCCAACAGCATAGGACATGGTTGTCCAGATCTGCTGGTTGAGCGCGTTGTCGCCCGTGTCTTGATCGTCATTCAGCGTCACGCCTGGAAACGTGGTGCCACTGTGGGGATGATAGAGCCCAATAACATGGCCTATCTCATGCACCATGGTCTGATATGTGTCACCGCCCGGATTGAAATAGGTCAGTGCATTGTTGAAGACGCTGTATTCAATGGTCGGCGGATTGACACCATCCGCCGGAGCCGTGGTCTGGCCCAGAACGAATTCCGAATTGGTCAGCGTCTGCAGGATATTGGCGTCGGAACGCACCGCCGTTTCTTCAAACGACACATTGGCAACCGCTTCCCATTCGGCAAACGCGGCTAGCGCGGCGGCCTTTTCCGCCGCCGACCAGGCGCGCTCGCCGGTATCGTCGAAAAAGACTTTAAGGGGTGCGGTCGCCGCCCATCGGACCGGATTGGGATTGGCAGGTTCGGTAATGAGCCCCGCAACATAAGCATTGGTCGGGATGGTAGAAACAACCACAAATTCCTGCATGAAAGCCCCCCAAATTCACGCATGACCGCCAGCCCTAGAAATGTATTCGGCTGCGGTCAGATGACCGACAGTCTAAACCAACCTGACGGAAGGGGTCCATCAAAAGCAAGGCACAGACGGTGCTTGGGAACTGTTCAGGGCAGGTTCATCCATTCAAACGCATGATAGGCATGGGCAAACACATCTGAAGCGAGCGCGAAGAAGGATGCTAAACAAAGTTATAAAGATAACAGCTTTGGCCGGGTTTTGCGGATTGCTGGCAAGCGCGGCGCTGCTAGGCCCTCAGTTTCTCAATACGGCAGCCGCTATCACCTGTCCGCCGCACCGGGTGATGATTACCAATCGCTCGTCGAAAGAGATCAAGCTCATGGATATCCGCTGGCTCGATTCTGATGGAACCGCTTGGATTGTTGAGAATTTGGACCCGCAGACCATTGGTCCTGGGGCGGATTGGCAAAAGACGATTTCTCTGACGGGCCTGTCAGCGCCGGAAACGTTTGTCAAAGCCCGCTATCAGATCCTTGGTGGCGCCGGCCCAGAAGATGAATTCACCTCAGAACAGGCTGTCCCATCCTGCCTCTCAGACCGCCACAGCACCCTCAGGATCGTCAACAAACGGCGGTAGGGTTTCAGTTAGAGCTTTTTCTCGCTAACAGGTTCGCTTCTAAGAAACGCAGCGCCGCGCTCTCTTCGGTTATCCCCGCCGAAAGGAATCGATCTGGGCGGGGATCTATTCGCAAAGCCGCTTGCCGCAAGGTCTGAAACCTTATCACAAAGGCTCTGCGAACGAGTGGGGCTCTCCCCGATCAGGTGGGGGACAGGCTCCTCAAGTCGGGGATGACAGCCGAGTGCAGGTTCTGCAGCCCAAAAACAAAAAACCCCTCCGCATAGGAAGGGGCTTTTTCGTCACTTTTAAAAGACTTGAGAGAACTCAGTCTTTCGGCAGCGCCGCAGCGAGGGCCTGGGCGTAGGCGTTGCGCGCGGTCTGATAAATCGCGATCTGCTGCTGCAGCTCGGCGATCTTGCGGTCGACCGTTGTCATGGACGACAGCTGATTCAGCGCGTCCTGCGACAGATCAGAGATCGCATATTCACGGCCATCGATAGTGATGTTGCCTTGGGCTTCAGTCATCAATTACTTCCTTAGTTTAGGACAAGGTTGAACCGGTCTGACGGAGTTCAAATGAAGAGATTGCTTAAGGTACTATATCAGCAAAATCAAATTGATTTACGCATCAGTTTTTTAAAGTTGCGCTTGAGGCGCATCAACCGATAACGCGGCGTACTATCTCGCCTTTTAGCATTTTGTTGTAACCCTATTTCACTTATCAACGTCATATTACTTGAAGCGTAGAGAGTACAGGGAGTGTCTTCTCCTCAAATTCTTTGGCTTGTCTGTTTAATTCAGTGAGATTATCGTCTGGATTTTCTAGCGTTTTTCCTTCCAGTTTTAATTTGTGGCCCTGTGAGTCCAACTTCTCCCAAGTGGAGGCCGCCCAATCAGAAGGCGTTTTCATTCCTTTGATGCGCGCGTTAAGAAATAACTGCTCGATACGATTCACTGCCACGCCACTGCCGGTCACTGGCGACGCCAGGAAGGAAATGTCAGTCCCCCCTTCCGAACGATCAATGAGTGTCCGATTCATCAATTTCGCACTTTCTCGACGTTTTTTTTCATTTTTCGTAGTCAAACAAGGCTGGAGATCGCCAGCACCGACAAGAACGGCGAGCGCCTGCTGGAGTTTTTGCCACCCAAATTCTTCAATTTGTTTATTTTTCAGGATCTCTCTAATGGTCGCCGGACCATTGGAAAATCCATCCAAAATAGGATCGTAGACGTCCTTGTTCAGAGTTACCTCGCCCAATCGACTATTGGAGGTAAGTGGCACGTCCTCTCGGCGCTTAACCAGTGTGAATCGATGGTCGAGCCAAGCTGCACGACTGTCCGCAAGATTGAATTTTTCACCGCCTTTGACAAAAATATCCCGACGGAATTGCTGATTAACAATGTAGTCACGAAGACTTTGTCGACGTAGGGGATCGGGTTCAGACGCCAAAAACTTCTGCTGCTCGCCGGTCAAATTCACCATGTCCACTTGGTCGAGCACATGTGCAGAAGCCAGAAATGATAGCTTTGCCCCAGCCAATTCGTCGGCAACTTGCGAAAAATAAAACGGTGTCCAATCCTTATTAAAATACTCATGTGCCAGATAGTTGCGTGGCATAGGAGCCATTTTTTTCAATCGTTCGATCACTAGATCATTTTTTGAAAAATAGTCGGTGCCAACTGAGTTGAAGTCTTGGGCATAAGACAAAGCCTTGTCTATGCGGGTCGTTATAGGTCCTGTTGACTTGGTCGCATGGTCTACAAGCAGCTGCCGCAATGGCATACTGACAGCCCACCCAGGAAGGGTGTTGTAGCTGATATAGACTAGGCCGCCAGGTTTCAGTTTTTTCTGAAGAAAGCGAACTATGTGAGCTCGGTTTTCGGCACTGATCCAGCTGTAAATTCCATGCAATGAAATAATGTCAAAACTTCTGGGAAGGCTAGGTTCATGCTCAAACTCGTCAAAAGCAGCATCATAAAAATGTAAATTCGACAATCCAGCATCCTCAGCAAGTCTAGAAGCGCTGGTAATCTGTCCGGGATTAAAATCCGTCGCGTAAAACGAAATATGTGGATTGGCTGCTGCAAGGATATTCATTGACACCCCCTGGCCACAGCCGAGTTCGCAGTAATTCAACGCCCTTTCAGGTGAAGGCGTTCGAAATCCCTGTGTCAACGATGCAAATGAAAGATGTGCTGGCGCCAGCTCTCGGTAGAAACCGTGATTGTATTCAATATCGGCTACATAGCCGTCACTCCAATCCTGCACATTCACCTCCAGTTACAAACTCACAAGTCCTTGCTTAACAGAGAGATTTGCAGACGCAAGCCACAAGCGCTTGGAATGGCCCAAAACAACAAAAAAAGCCAGCCCCGTGGGGCTGGCTCATTCGGTTCCGAACGTAGTGTCCGAAAACTATTTTCTGCTTATGCGAATACGAAGTCCGAAGCAGTGATGGTGCCGGTGACACCGGTAACATTGATGAGGAAGTCATCAGTGTTGGATACAGCACCAGTCGCATCGTTGATGTAGAGGTACGTACCGGCAGCTGCACCGCCAGATACGGTAACCAAGACACCATTCAGGGCGCCGCCATCAACAGATGCACCGATAGCAGTGATACCTGCGTAGACGTCTGTCAGGTTTGCGGCAGTAGCAATGGTTTGAGCTGTTTGAAGCGTGATGCCGGTATTCGCACCGCCAGTGTCAACCATTCCGATCTTATCGGTACCAGCAACAAAGTCGGTGATGGATACGATGCCACCAACATCCGAAGAAGTTGCGAGCATAGCCGCAAAGTTAGCACCAGAGAACTTCACGGTGTCAGCGCCATCGCCGATGGTGATCGTGTCGTTAGAGTTGTTTACGTCAACTGTTACAACGTCGTTACCACCTGCAGTGCTGATGGTGTCTTTGCCAGCTGCGCCGTTGACGATATCAACACCAGCACCACCAGTGATGATATCAACCGCGGTACCACCGGTGATGGTGTTTTTGGCAGTGGACGAACCAGTGATCGACTGACCAGATGTATTCTGGTCCATTGTGATGGTGATTTCGTTAGTAGCTGCAGACGCATCAATAGATACTTCCGTACCAATGTCAGCTGCATCTGTAAGAGTAAACTTACTATCGCCTGTAATCGTAACTGTTGAGAGACGATCGTTGGCGCCTGCAAGTTCGAACGTGTTGGTATTGGTACCAGCACCTGAACTGTTGATCTGCAGATTTTCCAAGCCAAGCGAGGTGAAGCCAGCAACGGTTACAGCAGTATCGGCCGTAGTGTGATCCAGCGACAACTTCAAAGTATCTGTTGTACCCGGGTTGGTTGCGTTTTTCACACCAACATTTAGACCAGTTGTTTGAACGCCTGTTACAGCGACGTCGGCAGCAGCTGTGCTGCTAAGGTTTGTTACAACCGCTGACGTTGCAGTATCGATGATCAAACCAGTCAGGCCAGTCAGAGCTTCAAAGTCGAAAGTTTCGGTAGCACCGGATGCCACTTTCAGGATTTCGAAGTTGGAGATGTTAGCCTTAGCGCCAGCTGTGAAGATCGTAGCAGTCGAGTCGCTGATAGACAGGATATCGCCTGTACCGTCACCACCATCAACTTTTGCAGAACCGTCATAAACAAGAGCGCCAATGCCGATTTCGTCGTTGCCAGAACCGCCAGTGATAGCAGTTGTTTTGGCGCCGGAAGTAACCTTGAGTGCGCCCGAGCTGGAAGCAGTCACGGAAGTAACTGTAGCAGCAAGAGCTGTACCTAGGTCGAAGTTGGCAGTGCCGGTACCGGAATGGGTAACGGTTTCCAGAGCAGCAGCGTTAGTGAGATCACCAAAAGTAACATCATTCGAGCCAGAAGTTGTCAGCGTCTTAAGTGCCGCCGCTGCGTTCCAGTCCACAATGTTGACGCTACCACCAGTTGCAGCAAAAGAAGCTGTTGTAACTTCATTTGTGTTAAGCTGTTCCAGTGTACTGTTGCCACTAGAAGTCACGTTCAACGTGGTCACTGCTGTGGAAGCGGCTGTAACACCAAAGTCAACATCATCATTGGCAGCAGCGCCGTTGACGTTGTTCAGCATCAGGTTAACAGTTGTGATTGCACCGGTATCGACGAGGAGGTCGTCTCGGGAACCGTTCATGGACAGGCTAGTTACGCTGGTGCCAACGTTGTCAAGCTCAACTTCTTCAGTGTTGTTCAGCGACTCGAAAGACGTCACAGAGCTGAAGTTACCGAGATCGATGGCGCCATTACCACCAGTGTCAAGTGCAACAGTATTGCGAACCTGAAGGGTCTCAATGTTTGTTACAGTCGCACCAGGAACCGTACCGCCGGTGTCAATGATCAGGCTCAGCGTGTCGTTGCCTGCGCCACCGTCGATTGTGTCTGGAAGCGTGAATGTATCGGTAGTGCCGTTAACACCATTGAAGACATCATCGCCAGAAGTACCGGTCAGGTTGTCGATGTCAGTCGTCAACGTAAAGGTAGAACCTGAGTTCGGGATCGATACGTCCGGAGCACCAGAGCGGCCTTCAAACTGACCATGGATGACGAAGTGCTGGTAAAGAGCTGCATCAGAGGTAATGCCAGCAGCAGCCAGATCCGGGTTTGCAGCAGCATAGTCAGCAGCGACAAAAGAAGATGTCGGGAACGTGCTGTACGGCTGGCGCATTTCCAATGAACCAGAAGCCAGGAAGTGGTCAAACGGGTTGACGCCGGCAGCGGCAACATCCGGGTAAGTCGACAGGTAGTAGCTGGTGCTGAAGGACGCAGACGGGTCAGACCCTTCAAAACGGCCGAAGGTGTTGTAGTGCTGCTGCGCAAATTCAGCCCAGGTCAGGCCGGTGGAGCCAGCGGTCGCGATGAACGCGTTGTATACGTCCGGGCGCTGCGACTGGTAAAAGGTTGCGTCAAATGAAAGAGACATGCTCATTTCTCCTAAGATCTTATTTCTTGTGACGTCACGTCTGGTACGCCGGGTGATCAATCCCGACCACCGCATCTCACCGCCCAGCCAAAAACAGACTGTTCAGTGATTACTGTACAGCTAACACTGTACCGCGCGTCTGACAAGCACTTTCTTGAAGGGAAGTCAAATTTTTTCGAAGTTTTTTAGCAGTCAATTGAATGACTTAGCGTTATTTTTGGGCGCGTGGCAATTATGACGCAAAAACACCTCATCCAGACAGGAACCGAAGCCCAATTCACCGTCTGCTTAAATATTCACACCTGAAACTCTACTGTAAAAAATACCAATCGCAGGAGAATCTCATCCTACTTAAAATTTTAGCATTTTCTTGAGAGGCATGGAAGGTTTTTCAAGGGCCTTAATGACAGTGTGATTTCTTGTTCCGCTACAAATACGGATCAACCCCTAACAGGCATTTTTGAGATTCGCAACCCCGGATGGAATTTCGAATCTCCGCTGATTACTCAGTGCCAGATTTCTGGTTAAAAATTAGTTCATAGGTGGTCGGCTCGTAAAACTCGAGCATCTTGATGGCAAAGTCCCGCTTATCGACACCAAGGGCGCCGGCATAGATCTCATAGCGGTCCGCCGGCAACCGGCCCTTGCCGCTCTCGATCTGGGAAATGAAGGTGTAATAGAGCGCGCCCATCTTGGTGGCCAAGTCCCGCTGGGAAAGGCCTGCTTCTTCGCGCGCCGCCTTGAGCCAGCTCCCGGCCTGAAGACGCAAATCCTGGCGTTTATCGTCGTTTGTTTTCGCACTGGATTGAAACTGCATTTTTTATCGCCACCTTGAGGGGAACCTGCCACACATAAATTTTGTACAGGAAATAGTGTGCAAAATCCAGTGCGAATGTGATATTTATGTCGTGGTTGGCAGATTCCGGGGGTTGCGGCCTGCATTTTGGCTGGACGCAAACACCTTGAAACCATAGTGTGCCGCCGAACGCATATATAGAGAGACGCATATGGTCGAAATCATTGCCTTTCCGGGCAGGTCGTCTTCATCGGTCATTGATACATCCAGGCTCAATTTAGAGGGCACTGTGGACTTGACGCAGGCGCAGGTAACCCCTGTGCCTCAGGTCGGAACGACCGTTGACGGCACACTTGTGGTCAGCGCCCCGGACACGGCAACCGCGTTTCCAGATGGCGACTGGACCAACCAGGAGCTGGCGGATCTCTATAGGGTCGAATCGCTTTTGATCCAGGCCGGCATCAAGATGTCGACCGGCCGCGGTGTCACAGATGAAAACGACCCCTGGTTTGTGTTCTGCCGCGAAGACGGTGATGTGTTTGTTCACCTTGCCCGCGCCGACGGCCGGTATCTGCTGGACAGCCCTGGCCTCTCCGGCCTGCTGGAAGGCCCCGATTTCACCACCCTGATCGACAGGTTCGTTGAACAGCTGGCCGCTTTGCGCCAGCCGGAAGACACTGGCAATGTGGTCAGCTTCCGGCCGAAGATGCTGAAAGACAACACGGTTTATCTGCATCCGTCCGTTCTGCTCGCCGCGCTCATCTGGACGCTGTATCTGGCTTCCGACGATATCGCCAGCGCAACGGAAGCGGCCGGCGACATGGCGGAAGACATGATCCTGCCGGTTGATCAATTGTTGAAGTTTGATCAAGCCGGCGACAGCCAGCTGCCGGACGCAGAGTCTGCACCGTTTGGCAGCGGCGCTGACAACCAAAACACAAAAGCTGGCCAAAACAGTCAATCCGACACCGCGTCGGGCGCGGCCTACCCAGACAGCGACCGTGCAGCACCGGGTTCGGATCGCTTGGTCGCCGGTTTCGGCGCCATGGCAGCAACAGCATCCCCGGCAGCACAAGCGGTGTCCGCCAGCCTTGCCATCATCGCCTTCAGCTACGGCTTTTACGGATCCCAAGCTGGCAAGGATAGCGACGCGACTTCTGGCAATGAGTTTTCGATTGCCGGTCTTCATTTTGCTCTGCGGGAACTTGCTGAAAGCGTTTCTGCTTCGTCGCGGCACGTTGCCGACCAAATCCCAGGTGATATCCAAACCGGGTTTGATGCCACGCCTGTTGTGCTGGAAAGCCTGGAAGGCGCATCCCCGGTCGAAGTGGCCGATGTTGTCGACTTCCAGCTGCATCTTGCAGATTTGGCCGCCGATACGGTTACCAGCGATCTGACGGCCTTAGAGGCTCCAATTGACGAGCCGCGCGCCCGGACAACTGAGGCCGAAAATGCAGGCCATGCGGCTGAGCCCGATGGCGTTAGCGAGGAAACAACTGCTGTTTCCGACGATAACGAAACTGCTTCCGCGGAACCAACACAGCAAGATCCGGCCGTTACGGCTCAACCGGCAGCTACACCGGTCGAAACAGACATTACATCTGACAGTGTTACGACGGCCGCGCTGGACAAGCTCAGCTCCGGGTCCAGCTATACAGTTGGTGTTGCCGCTGTTTCGACGACCATGAACCAAGACGATTTTGATACGTTCACAGGTTTTCTGCAAACCTGGAGGTCAGACACCGACCCTAATGGTCTGGATGACGATGCCGCCGGCACGGATGGTGATCTTGCGGCCGTCTCCGATTTGCTCCCGGGCCTGAGTGACCCGCAAACCGATGGACCCGCTGCCCCGGCTCCAGCAGAACCGGCACCTGGGCTCGGCACGCCAGACCCGAGCGCACCGGAAACACCAAGATTATCTGCGGTGAATGCGGAAATTGAGGAACTTGATATTCGGGTCGACCTCTTCCTTTCAAACGTCATGCATATCATCGACACCGTCGAAATCGTGTTTTTCAATTCCGGTTCCGCGACTGAACTCGTGTTTTACGACAAGTCTGCGGTAGACGATGCTACCGACCGGCCTCATGCCCGCAGCTGGGTCAACGAGGACGGCATGGTGGTCTCGATGGTCGGGCACTATCAAGATTTCGTAGCTTACGGTTTGGTCTAGTTTCATGACTGAGACACCTTCCGCGCCCGGGGCCCAGTCCCGGGTCTGCGGTGTTGTGGTGACGTTCCACCCCGACATTCCTGCGCTCACGCGCCTGCTGGAGCTGATCGCACCGCAGGTCGATAGCCTGGTGATTGTCGACAATGGATCGGACACCGACCTGACTGCGCTTAAAGCGACCTTCCATGCACAGCTGGAATGTCTTGGCGAGAATTTCGGCATCGCACGCGCTCAGAACGTCGGTATCAAGATCGCCCGGGACCTGAACGCCAGCCACGTTTTGCTGCTCGACCAGGACAGCCTTCCGGCACCTGATATGGTTGACCAGCTCATCGCCGCAGAACAAAGCCTCCGGGCGGGCGGCAAGAAAGTTGCCGCGGTTGGTGCCAATTATGTCGACCCGCGCCAAGGCGAGACCGGATCCTTCGTTTACCGGGACGGGTTGAGGTTAAAACGGCGGCCAATGATAGCCCCGGATGCTATTGTCGAAACCGACTTCTTGATCGCCTCCGGCAGCCTCACACCAATCGACGTTTTCGACGAGGTCGGCGACATGGTCGACGAGCTGTTCATTGATTACGTCGACATTGAATGGGGTCTTCGAGCCCGCGCAATGGGGTACCTTAGCTATGGGGTTTTCGGCGCGCACATGGAGCACGCCCTTGGTGATGATCACATCCCGATCCGCGGCCACCGGGTCCCGCTGCACAGCCCTTTGCGTCACTATTATCAGCTGCGCAACGCGGTTTGGCTGATTAGGCAATCCTGGTTGCCAAAAGTGTGGACGGCCCTGTTGGTGTGGCGCATGTTCCGACAGTTTCTCTTTTTCACTGTGGCAGCTCCAAAGGGATTGAAGCACGGCCAGATGATGCTCGCCGGCATAGCCGATGGGTTGCGCGGGCGCATGGGCGCCAAGTAGATGACTGCGGACAAACCAGCTCAGCCTCCCGAGAATATACCGTTGCTGACGGTTTCTCTGGTGGTTTACCAGCCGGATCTGGCGGTTTTCAAAGCCACCTTAAGAAGCCTTTCAACTGCTGTCCAAAAACTTGGCGCGGCCGATACGAAGGTCTTTATTGTCCAGAATTGCAAAACAGAAGCTGTGCCAGACCTCACAGCAGCAGTTTTACAAGACATCCCTTTCGAGATCCTAGAAGGACACGGCAATATCGGTTTTGGCCGGGGCCACAATCTTGTGCTTGCCGACACCGGTCAGATCCATTTGGTGCTCAATCCAGATATTGAAATGGCTGAAGATGCGCTTGTTCAAGCGGTCGATTTTTTCAAAAAACACGATGACTGCGGCTTGCTAACACCTCAAGCCTGCTGGCCCGATGGAACCCGGCAGTTTTTGTGCAAGCGTTATCCAGCGCTCTTCGATTTGCTTTTGCGCGGGTTCGCCCCAGAATTTTTGAAAAAACTATTTGGCAACCGTCTCGCCCGCTATGAAATGAGCGCAGAAACCGGCTTAGAAACTTTTTGGGCTCCGCCGATCGTCAGTGGATGTTTTATGGTGTTCCGCGGCGATGTTTACCGGAAACTCGGTGGATTTGACCCCCGGTTCTTTCTCTATTTTGAAGATTTTGATCTGGCCCTGCGTGCAGGAAAAATCACCCGCATCGCCTATGTGCCAAGCATTCGGGTGATCCATGAAGGCGGCCACGCTGCACGAAAAGGATTTGGCCACATCAAGCTGTTTGCAAGATCCGCATTCCAATTCTACCAGCTTCATGGCCTGAAGGTTTTCTAATCAACCCCTTAGGAACCGGGAGGAGTCGCCGCTATCAATGGCATCATACCAGGATAGCGACAAAGGCTGTGAGTTCGGATCACGTCACATCCCCTTCACTGACGATGATCAGTGGCCGGGCGGACGCTGGCGGATTGAGTTTCTGGAGCGCAGCAAATCCGGCCGCACCTGACGGCGTCGTTGCGGGAATGTCCTGTGCCTTCAGAGTAGCTACGGCTTCCGTCGCCTCGTCATCGCTTACGGTCAAAAAGGTGTTCGCTGCTTCCCGGAGAATTTCGAACGCCAACAAAGACGCTGTCTTACAATCCAGGCGGCCCATGTTCGACGTTGCCCCCTGAACATCAACGACCTTGCCGTCCCGAACGGCCTCCCGAAGACATGGAGCTGCATCCGGCTCCACCACAATGATCTGGGGCTGGACAGACCAGTTTTTGCGGATCATGTAGGCGACCGCGGCGGCCATACCTCCAACACCAGCTTGAAGAAACACATGGCTTGGCCATTCGCCACTGCGTGAATAGGTTGCCCGCAATTCTTCGGCCAACACCGTGTACCCTTCCATAACCAAGCGGGGCGGTTCGGTGTACCCAGGCCACGACCCGTCAGCCAAGTGAACAAAATCGTTGGCTTCTGCGTCCTCAATGGCGGCTTGGATACTGTCTTCGTAGGTGGCACCAGAGCGGATAACCTTCGCGCCGACGGCCTGCAACCGGGCCACGAAGCTTTCGGGTACTGTATCCGCCAAATGGATCCGGGCGTTCGCGCCAAAAATCTGGGCGCCCTTGGCAACGGCCATGCCGTGATTGCCGGCACTTGCGCAAACAAAGGTTTTTCCCTTCGCCTTTTCGCGGATCATGTCCAAGGTAACATTGTCCGGGATCGAAGCGCCGAGACACAGGCGGGCGACAGCATAAATACCGCCGAGTGCCTTGAACGCACCAAGGCCCATGCGCCCGGTCTCATCCTTGATCTGAACGGTCCACGGTTCAAACGTCTGCTCCAGAAGTGGAGTCGCAGCGGTATCTGACCAGAGTGTCATTAGCTGGGCGGGATGCTCGTGATCGAGCTTAAACGATAGCTTTTCCATAAACCGAGACTAGCCAATTACGTTGATCCGAATGTTTCACTGACATAGGTTTTTCGAGAAAATTTCTCAATATTTCGGGAAGATCGTATGAAAATCGATCAAGTTGACGTCACTATCCTCAATACGTTGCAGGACAATGCACGCACCAGCCTTGAGCAATTGGCTCATCTGACCGGCGTGTCGACCGCATCGGTCCAGCGACGCTTGAAGGCCTTGCGGGAATCCGGCCTCATCTTGCGTGAAGTGGCAATTCTGGACGGCACCAAGCTTGGACAGGCCATGAGTTTCATCATCATGGTGGAACTGGAACGGGAGCGGCTGGATCAGATCGATGCCTTTGTAAATCGGGCACGGCAGGAACCCCAAGTGCAGCAATGTTACTATGTCACCGGAGACGCGGATTTCTGTTTGATATGCATGACCAAAGACATGCAGGAATTTGAGGCGCTGACCCATCGCCTGTTCTTCCAGAACGCCAATGTCCGCCGGTTTCGGACATCTGTTGTGATGGGCCGTAAGAAAGTCGGTTTGGAAGTACCGCTGGAAGTATTGTGATACTTGTGTTTCGGTCGTCTCTCACGGCGACTTATTAGCAATAAACTTACTGAGTTATGCTTGCGATCATCACGTTTCAAATGATCGAGCCAAGCACCTACAAAATCGCAATGTTGTGCGCATAAATGGACTATAGTTAACTTTGTAGCGTCAGCTTAAAGACGGAGGAATGGGATGTTAGTTGTTAATACGGCCCCGATTTCTGGAAACATCGTCAGTGAGTTTGTGCTTGATGATCCGCTACACAAATGGGGGACCAGCGGCGCTGCAGGAACCGCTGGCGGTACTGTCACCTATAGCTTTGCCACTTCTGTGATTTCAGGAACCCGAGGCGGTGTCGCTTACTCCTCTGATGCCTTTATCACTGATCCGAATTTCCAGCAGGCCATTCGGCAGGCTTTTGATACCTGGGCAGTGGTTGCAAATATCTCATTCAGTGAAGTAACAGATGCAAGCGATGTTCAAATCCGTTTTGCCATGGATGCCATAGATGGTGCGAGCAACACCCTGGGTTTTGCAGATACCAGCTTTACGTCGATTGACGGAGGCGCCACTTGGACCAATACACGATCCCATATCATTTATGACACCGCTGAAAGCTGGACGACGACGTCCTTCTTAAGCACATCCATCCATGAAATCGGACATAGCTTGGGAATTGACCATAGCGATGTTCCAGGCAGCATCATGCAAGCTGTAACCATCGGGGACAACTATGGGACCGCGCTGACCCAGGATGACATTAACGCTGTTCAAACGCTTTATGGAGCCAACAGCGATCCTCTTGCGGCCGTCGAGAACATCTTCCGGTTTTTCAATCCAACCACGGGTTCCCACTATTTTGCGACCGGTGACACCCAACGCTCAACAATTGCAGCCACAAATCCGAGCTGGTTAAACGAAGGTGCGGCATTCCAAGCCGCAACCACGCAAGAGACGGGAACAATCCCCGTTGTCCGCATGTTCAACGAATCCTCCGGCCGATATCTCTTTACAGCAGACACGACTGAGATTTCGATCATTCAAAACCAAGGCTGGTCCCAACAGCAATCCGGCGTTTGGTTTGTAACGCGTGGGGAAGAAGCCGCTCTTGGTTACACCACAGGGGTGTTCCGGCTCTATGTCCCGGCTTTGCAGGGACATGTCTATTCTTCAAACCAGGCTGAAATCGATATTCTACTGACCACACTCAACGCAACCAATGAAGGGGCGGCCTATTTCCTTAATCCATCCCTGACCGCTTCCGCCGCAATGAGTTTCGAATACGGCTTGGATGACACGATGGACGCAGAGACCGTTGCTGCCCTCGTGGGTCTTCAGGCGCCAGAAAGCAACGTTGAATTCGGATAAAACAGCGGACTTATCGAACCGCTAAGATCAGTCAGTGGGTTCACGCCTATCGTCCCCATGGCCGCGACTAGGCCATGAAAGGGCTGTAGGAATTGCGTGAAAGAACGCCGTTCTTGCAAAGTTGCGATGATTTAAAGGCTTGAAATCACTTATGTCGGCAGGATAGTATCCTTTTTTGGATCCAATATCCTATAACACTCTTGCCGATGTGAAGGTACAACTATAATGAACGGCTTTGCCCATGCTGGTGACGCAAACACGTCGCTTGGCGGCGTCCGCAAAATCTTGTTTGAAAACTATGACCTTCAAGGATCTATCAACGGGCTTCCCGGCGAACACGATCTAAATTTCAAAATCGGCGGCATCGACGGCAAGGACTATCTGTTAAAACTTCATGCCGATGACGACGATGACATTCTGGACATGCAAGTTGCCGTATTGGAACACCTGAACAAGGTTGATCCAGGCTTACCGGTTTCAAGGGCCATTCCAGACCTTGACGGCAATAACATGAGTTCAAACACCTTTGAGGGTCCGCGCAAGGTACGGCTTTTGACTTGGCTGGCCGGAGACGTTTGGGCAAAAGCAGAGAACCGCGGCTCCGAGGCTATAGACACCCTCGGCGCGCTACTCGCCCGGCTAGACAAGAGCCTGGAAAGCTTCCAGCACCCAGGCGCTCAAAGGAGCTATGACTGGGATATTGCCCAAGCCTCAAAGCACCTGACTTATTGCAAATTCATCGATGATGCCGACAAGCGCCAAACGGTTGCGGAGATCCTGAACCGATTTGTATCAGATGTCCTGCCCCGGCTACAAAACTGCCCACGCCAAGTCATTCACAACGACGCCAACGACTACAATGTCCTGCTGGATAAAGCCGGTCGGGTCAGCGGTTTGCTCGACTTCGGCGACATGGTGGAAAGCTATCGGGTGGTCGAGATTGCCGTTGCCAGCGCATATGCTCTGATTGGTACGGAAGACCCCATTGGAACAGCCGCTCGGTTGGCAAAAGCTTATCACCAGATCAATCCGATTACCGAAGACGAATGCGACTTGATCGTCGACCTGATCAAGACACGATATGCAGTCTCTATATGCATGGCAGCCAAACAGATCCGGGAGGCGCCGGAAAACCACTATCTGCTGGTCAGTCAGGAAGATGTGTGGCGCGAGCTCCGGCGTGTTAACACCGAAAACCATCGCTTGGCGGTCTTGCGTCTACGTGCAGCTTGCGGGTTGGCCCCTATTCCAAAAGCCCGGCGGATTATGCGCTGGCTTGAAGAAAACGCCCATACGTTTGCGCCTGTAATCCGGCCAGAAACACCTAAACCAAAAACAATCACTTTCGATTTTACCACGTCGGCACCAGATGCATCGCAAATCTCAGCCTTTTCTGGGATCGAATTTGATGCCTATTGCGATGACAAGATCCTTGAGGCCAAAGCCGACTTTGGCATTGGCCTCTATGGTGAAAACCGGACAATCTACAAAAGCGACGCATTTGAAACTGCCAACACTTCCGCCCGGCGCTCCATTCACCTGGGCATTGATCTGTTTACACCGGCGCTCGAACCAGTTTACGCGCCGTTGAAAGGCACGTGTGCATTCCTTTATGACGATGCTGTCGAAAATGGCTTTGGACCAACTGTGCTCCTTGAGCATAAGACCAAAACGGGAGATGTCTTCTGGACCCTATATGGTCATTTGTCCCGCCAAAGCTTCGCCAAGCTGAAGACAGGGCAGAAAATCTCCCGGGGCCAAGCCTTTGCCGAGATCGGCCGCCGTGAGGAAAACGGAAGCTGGCCGCCGCATTTGCACTTTCAGCTCGTCACTGATCACCTGGGACTGGAAGCGCGAATGCATGGCGTCGGTGTCCGCCAGCAATGGTCTGTCTGGCGCGATATCAGCCCGGATCCAAGTGTCTTTCTAGGTTTGAACGTTCCCGCAGCAACTGTGGTTGCAAGGGACAAAGACAGCCTGATCCACGAGCGTCACGCTCAGCTTGGCCGCGCCTTGAGCATTGCCTACCAAGACGATCCACTGAATATCGTCAGCGGAGACGGTTGTTATCTCATCGATGAAACCGGCAAACGCTGGCTCGATATGGTCAACAACGTCTGCCATGTCGGGCACTGCCATCCACGTGTGGTCAAGGCCGCCCAACAGCAGATCGCTGAGCTGAACACCAATTCCCGCTATCTGCATGATAATCTGGTTGAATACTCCAATCGGTTGGCCAGCCTTTTTCCGGATCCACTGAACGTTTGTTACTTCGTCAACTCCGGCAGCGAGGCCAATGACCTGGCCATCCGGATCGCCCGTGCTCATACTGGCAACCACGATCTTTTGACTGTCGATCACGCCTATCACGGCCACTTGTCCAGCCTGATTGACGTTAGTCCATATAAGTTTGCCGGCAATGGCGGCTCTGGCCGGCCCAAGCATGTTCGAGTCACTGAGTTGCCCGACCTTTACCGGGGCCGCTGGCGTTATGGCGATATGGATGCTGGAAAGAACTATGCAGCCGATGTGCACCGGCAGATCGAGGGGCTTGCCGCAGAAAACAAAAATCCGGCCCTCTTCTTCAGCGAAGGGATCCTGGGCACGGGTGGCCAGCTCACCCTGCCCGACGGTTATCTGAAGGAAGCTTATGCGCATGTTCGGGCCGCAGGCGGTCTGTGCCTAGCAGATGAGGTTCAGGTGGGCTTTGGCCGGGTCGGCTCACACATGTGGGCCTTTGAGGCACAAGATGTCGTGCCGGACATTGTCACGCTCGGAAAACCCATCGGCAACGGTCATCCGATGGCCGCGGTGATCACCACACCAGAAATCGCAGCTTCCTTTGCCAATGGCATGGAGTACTTCAACACCTTCGGCGGCAACCCCGTCTCGGCAGCAACCGGGCTTGCTGTCTTAGATGTCATCAGAGATGAGCGGCTGCAGGACAAATGTCTTGTCACCGGCAATCGGCTTATGGACGGCGCCCGCGAGCTTGCCGAAAAACACCCGCTGATCGGCGATGTCCGCGGGATGGGCCTCTTCATTGGAATTGAGCTGGTCAAAGACCGCAAGACTCTCGAACCTGCCGCAAAAGAATTGGCGAAGATCATCCAGATTTTGAAGGAAGACCACGCGATTCTTCTCTCGAGCGAAGGCCCCTTTGACAATGTCTTGAAAATCAAACCGCCCGCGCAATTTGGCACGGCAGAATGCGATCACTTCCTGAATGCCCTTGATGACACTCTGGGTAAAATCATCTGATACAGCAAGGCTCTGACAAACAGCGCAGTTTTTGTAAGGTCCGCTCTGGACATCTCCTCATCCGGTGAATAACTAATTTCAACGCATCCAAGATGCGAAGCGCCCGCCGGATCTGGAATTCAGAAGAGACAGCATGCTTCCCAAAAAACGCGCGTTTATCACCGGGTCCGCCGGCTTCATCGGATTTCACCTTGCCGAGCTTTTGCTGCAGGACGGCTGGGAGGTCGCCGGTCTCGACGGTATGACGGATTATTATGATGTCCGTTTGAAGGAACGCCGCCACGAGATCCTGCACCAGCATGGCTCGTTTTCGTCAACCATCGCGCGGCTGGAGGACAACGACCGCGTCTCGGACGCGATCTCTGACTTCAGGCCGGATGTGATCATCCATCTGGCTGCTCAAGCCGGCGTTCGCTACAGCCTGGAAAACCCGCGCGCCTATGTTGATGCCAATGTTGTCGGCACTATGAACGTGATGGAGGCAGCCAAGGCGGCGAACGTCCAGCACCTCTTGATGGCCTCGACCAGTTCAGTCTATGGCGCCAACACACAGATGCCGTTTGAAGAAAGCCAAAAAACCGATACACCGCTGACCATCTATGCTGCGACCAAAAAGGCGAATGAAGCGATGGGCCATGCCTGGGCGCACATCCATCAAATCCCGATCACCATGTTCCGCTTTTTCACGGTTTATGGTCCCTGGGGCCGGCCGGATATGGCGCTCTTCAAGTTCACCAAGGGTATTCTGGAAGAGACCCCGATCGATATCTACAATCATGGCGATATGTTTCGGGACTTCACCTATGTAGAAGATCTGGTGCGCGGCATCCGCTGCCTGATGGATGCGATCCCGGGAGCGGGCGACACGGCCTCGGAGAAAGACAATTTGAGCCCGGCCGCGCCCTATCGCGTCGTCAATATCGGCAATTCAGACAAGGTCCGGCTCTTGGATTTCATCGAGGCAATTGAGGCCGAGCTTGGCAAGAAGGCAATCCGTAACCTGATGCCGATGCAGACCGGTGATGTGCCGGCAACCTGGGCCGACGCAACCTTGCTTCAGGACCTGACCGGTTACCGGCCGCAAACCCCGTTCCGTGAAGGCGTTGCCAAATTCGTGCAGTGGTACCGCGACTACTACAAGGTTTAGGTTAGGTTATGTTGCGCCAAACCCCGGACACCGCAAAAATTGCCGTCATCGGCCTTGGGTATGTCGGCCTGCCGCTGGCGAGCGAATTCGGCAAAACACAGTCCGTCACCGGCTTCGACATCAACCCGGAACGCATCGCTCAACTAAAGACCGGCACCGATACCACGCTGGAGGTATCTGAAGACGAGCTTATTGCTGCCCGGCACCTGACTTTTACGAGCGACCCGCAGGATCTTGCCGACTGCAAGACTTTCATCGTTACTGTGCCGACGCCGATTGACGGCTACAAACAGCCGGACCTTGGGCCTCTGCTCCGTGCCAGCGAAACGATCGGTAAGGTTCTAAAAACCGGTGATGTGGTGATTTACGAATCCACCGTTTATCCGGGCGCGACAGAAGAAGATTGTGTTCCTGTGTTGGAACGGGTTTCAGGTCTTACCTTTAACGAGGATTTTTTTGCAGGATACAGTCCCGAGCGGATCAACCCAGGCGACAAGAACCATCGCCTTCCGGATATCTGCAAGGTCACATCCGGCTCGACACCAGAGGTCGCCGATTTCGTGGATAGGCTCTACGCCTCGATCATCAAAGCCGGTACCCACAAAGCTCCATCGGTCCGCGTTGCAGAAGCGGCCAAGGTGATCGAGAACACCCAGCGGGACCTTAATATCGCGCTTATCAACGAGCTGGCGATCATCTTCAACCGGCTGGACATCGACACCAAAGCGGTGTTGGAAGCGGCTGGAACCAAATGGAATTTCCTACCCTTCCGGCCAGGTCTTGTCGGTGGCCACTGCATCGGGGTCGATCCCTATTACCTGACGCACAAGGCCCAGGCGACGGGCTATCACCCGGAAATCATTCTGGCGGGACGCCGGCTCAACGATGGCATGGGATCTTATGTGGTCTCTCAGCTGGTCAAGGCCATGACCCGTAAGAGCTTGCCGATGACCGGCGCAAGAATTCTGGTCATGGGACTGGCATTCAAAGAAAACTGCCCAGACCTCAGAAACACCGGTGTCGTCAGCATCATTGAAGAACTCAAGGATTATAATGTCGATGTAGACGTTTATGACCCGTGGGTGGATGGCGACGACGCCGCAAGCGAATACGGCATACATCCCGTGAGTGACCCCAAGCCCGATGGCTACGATGCGATCGTTGTCGCGGTCGCACACCAACAGTTCAAGGAATTGGGAATCGAAAAAGTCCGTGCCTTCGGCAAGGAAGACCACCTGATTTACGATCTGAAGAACGTTTTTTCGGGCGACGACGTAGATCTGCGGCTGTAGTTTCCTTTCTGCCCCGCGTCAACGGCATAGTCAGAAATCCACGTGGCCGGTCTCAGTCAAACGCGTGTACACAATCGTTCAAGACGTTTGAAAACACCTGAGATAGGTTGTTCCAATCTGAATTCTGTTTTCAAGCGCCCGCACTTTGCGCAAGCGTGGGCGCAACAGACACATTGGACAGGAACCTGATCGAACCATGCAGCCGATAAATCTTTCTGAGAAACTGACCAAATTCGCGACCCACTGGGATCCACATGTTGTTGGCGACTACAACACCAACGATGTCATGGTGGTGAAATTCAAAGGAGAATTTCCGTTTCACCAGCATGAGAACACGGATGATTTTTTCCTCGTTCTTGACGGCGAAATGATCATGGATATCGAAGGCCAAGAGCCGCAGGTGGTCAAAGCCGGTGAGCTTTTCATCGTGCCGAAAGGGGTCGTCCACCGGCCGCGCGCGGAAGAAGAGGTCAAGGTGCTGCTCATTGAGCCAAAAGGCGAACCTAATTCCGGCGATGCCGACCGCGAACCGGCGCCCAAACCAAGAATTTGAGCGCCAGCTCCTAACAGTAAACGGCTAGATGCAGCGGCCGCCGTCGACTTCCATGGCAACGCCGGTGATCATACCGGCTTCATCGGAACAAAGGTAACAGGCGGCATTGCCGAGGTCTTCGGGTGTCGAGAACCGCCCGATTGGAATGGTGGAGAGGAATTTCGCCCGCATTTCTGGGGTGTCCTCACCCATGAAACTTTTCAGGAGCGGGGTTTCTCCGGCGACCGGACAAAGCGCGTTAACGCGCACACCATTCGGAGCCAATTCAACGGCCATGGTCTTGGTCGCGGTCACCATCCAACCCTTGGAGGCGTTGTACCAATTGAGCTTCGGGCGCGGGCTGAGCCCTGCGGTCGAAGCGACATTGAGGATTGCGCCAGAGCCTCGGTCGATCATCGCCGGAACGAAGTGTTTCGCGGTCAGATAAACGGACTTGCAGTTGACGGCCATCACCCGGTCGAACTCATCTTCCGTCACATCCTGCATCAGTTTCGGCAGATGAGTGATGCCGGCGTTGTTTACCAGAATGTCGACGCCGCCGAGTTTTGAGGCCGCGATTTCAGCCAGCTCCGCCACGCTTTCGTTGCTGGCAACATCAGCTTTGGCCGCAAATCCACTGACTTCTGCCGCGACCTCTTCGGCCAAATCCACGTTCAGATCAGCAATCAGGACCTTGGCGCCTTCCGCTGCGAACTTGCGCACGATGCCCGCTCCAAAGCCAGACGCCCCGCCTGTCACGATCGCTGTTTTGCCCTGCAATCTCATGGGTCAAACTCCCTTAAATCAATTATCGTTTTGAAACTCAGCCGTGATAGGCCGCGACGGTCTTAAGTGAGGTGAAGCCGTAGAGTGCTTCAAAGCCCTTTTCCCGGCCGTGGCCAGATTTGCCCATGCCGCCGAAGGGCAGCTCGACACCGCCGCCCGCGCCGTAGTTGTTGATGAAGACCTGACCAGAACGGATTTTCTTCGCCAGCCGCATCTGCCGGGCGCCATCCCGGCTCCAGATGCTGGCAACAAGGCCGTAGTCCGTGCCGTTAGCAATCGCGACCGCTTCATCCTCATCGTCGAACGGAATGATCACTTGCACCGGTCCAAAAATCTCATCCCTGGCGAGGACATGGTCCGGCTTAACCCCAGCGAACAGCGTTGGCGTCACGTAGCTGCCGCCTTCCGGCGCATCCTGCAAAACACTTTCGGCGGCCTTTTCCAGATCCGCACCCCGGTCGATGAAGCTGGAGACGATGCCCTGCTGTTTGGCCGAAATTAGCGGACCGACGTCAAGATCGGAGAGCGCCGGCCCTACCTTCAGATCGCCGTACCGGCCGGCCATGCGCTCAACGACCTGATCATAAAGCCCGCGCTGAACCAGGATACGCGAGGAGGCCGAACAGGTTTGACCCGCATTTTGAATGCCGGCATTCACCAAGAACGGCAGAGCCGCCTCCAGATCAGCATCATCAAAGACAAGCTGCGGTGACTTTCCGCCGAGTTCCAAGGTGACAGGAATGACATTCTTCGCCGCCGCCATCTGCACATGCACGCCTGTCGCGACGGACCCGGTGAAACTGACGTGATGAATCCCCGGATGCGCGGAGAGTGCGGCGCCCGCCTCTGCCCCGAGACCTGGAACCACATTTACCACCCCATCCGGCAGACCGGCTGCCTTAGCAAGATCGGCAAAAGCAAGGGCTGTCAGGCAGGCATCTTCGGCCGGCTTCAGAACACAAGTGTTGCCGGTCGCAAGCGCTGCACCGATGGACCGGCCGATGATCTGCATCGGATAGTTCCAAGGCACGATGTGTCCGGTTACGCCATGCGGCTCGCGCAAAGTATAGACGGTGTAGCCGTCGAGATAAGGTATCGTTTCGCCATGGAGCTTGTCCGCCGCACCGCCGTAAAACTCCAAATAACGCGCAAGGGCAACCGCATCGGCGCGCGCCTGTTTGAGCGGCTTGCCGACATCCATTGCCTCGATCCGCGCCAGATCCTCGACCTTCTCCAGCACCAACTCCCGCAGCTTGAACAGGATCCGGCCGCGCTCCACCGCCGATGTCCTGCCCCAAACGCCGTTCCGAGCGGCTTCCGCAGCAGCAACAGCGGCGTCGATGTCTTCAGATGTACCGCGGGCAATCTCACCGATTTCTTCGCCGGTCGACGGGTTGAACAGCGGCAGCGTTCCGCCGCCTGCAGGCGCCGTCCATTCACCGTTGATCAGGCACTTGGCCGGATCAAACCAGAGATCCAACTCGTTGCGCATCGTTCCTCCTCAGGCCGCATTAATATCGGCCGGAAGAACCGGCGCGGCGGCGACCAATTGTTTGGTGTAATCGTGTTTGGGCGCGTCGAAGACGGCGCCTGTTGGGCCTTCTTCAACGATTTCGCCTGATTTCATCACCATCACCCGGTCGGTGATCGAGCGGACGACAGAAAGGTCATGGCTGATAAAGAGATAGGTGAGATCAAACCGATCACTCAAATCCGCCAGAAGATCCAAAACCTGGGCGCGGACAGAAACGTCAAGCGCGGACACCGCCTCATCCAGGATGATCAGATCCGGTTTGATGATGAGCGCTCGGGCAATCGCGATCCGCTGGCGCTGGCCGCCACTGAATTCATGGATGTATTTATGGCGGTCGTCCGCAGTGAGCCCAACGCTTTCCAACGCCTCGGCAATGGCGGCGTCCCGCTCAGCGCCTTTCGGCGGCGTATCCAGTAAGTGGAACGGTTCGGTGACCAGCCGCTCGACCTTCCAGCGTGGATTGAAACTGCTGTAGGGATCTTGAAACACCACCTGCATCCTGCGGCGGACTGCAATATTGGCATGGTGTTCGGTGAAGACCGGTTGGCCGTCGAACGAGATCTCACCGCCCTGGACGTCCTCTAGCCCCAAAATGGCCCGGGTCAGCGTGGACTTGCCGCAGCCGGATTCCCCAACAAGGCCGAGGCTCTCGCCCTTTTTGATTTCAAAACTGACGTTGTTTACGGCGCGGAAATGAACAGTCTTGCCCCACCAGCCATGGGTGTGGCTGACATAATCGCGGACCACGTTCTGGACTTTCAAAAGCGGCGTCTCTTGAACCAACCCTTCCCGTTCCGGCACATGACCGGACGCCTCCAGAAGGGCTTTGGAATAGGGATGCTGCATGGTGCGGAAAAGCGTTTCTGCTGGACCGCTTTCCACCACTTCACCGTCCTTCATGATCACCAGATCGTCGGCAAGATCGGCGACCACAGCCAGATCATGGCTAATCAGCATCAAGCCCATGCCATCTTCGGACACCAGCTTTTTTAGAAGTTCCAAAATCTGCGCTTGGGTGGTGACGTCGAGTGCGGTCGTTGGCTCATCGGCGATCAACAGCTTCGGCCGCAAGGCTATCGCCATTGCGATCACCACACGCTGACGCTGTCCGCCGGAGAGCTCATGAGGATAGCGGCTGAGCGGAAACTTGTCCTGCGGCAGTTCGGCCCGGCGCAGAGCCTCGGCTGCCCGCGCCATTGCTTCGGATTTGGAGACCTTTTCATGCACCAAAATGGTTTCGGCGACCTGCGCACCGATGGTCTTCAGCGGATTGAGCGCTGTCATCGGCTCCTGGAACACCATGCCGACATCCCGCCCCCGGATACGGCAGAGTTCTGCTTCGCTCAGCGCCAAAATGTCCTGCCCGGCAAGCGTAATCTTGCCCGAACTGGTGGTCCCATTCGGCAAGAGCTGCATGACGCTGAAAGCTGACATGGATTTGCCCGAGCCGCTCTCGCCGATCACACCCAGGATCCGGCCCGGGGCGACCTTCATCGACACGCTTTTAAGGACCGGCTGACCGTGAATTTCCAGCGACAGATTTTCGATCGTCAGAAGGCTCATGTGCGCGCCCTCCTGAGTTTCGGATCGAGAAGATCGCGCAGACCGTCGCCCATAAGATTGAGGCCGAGCACGGTCAAGAGGATCGCCAGGCCAGGGAACAATGCCAGATGCGGGGCGAGCGAAATCATCGTCTGGCTGTCAGCCAACATGCGGCCCCAGCTGGCCGTCGGCGGCTGAGCACCCAAACCAACGTAGCTCAATCCCGCTTCCGCCAGGATACCGAGAGAGAACTGGATCGTGCCCTGAACGATCAGCAAGTTCGCGACATTCGGCAAGATATGTTCCAGGGAGATCCTCGCCGGGCCTTTGCCCGCTACGCGCGCCGCCAGAATGTAATCCCGGTTCCACAGCGACAGCGCCGCACCGCGTGTCAGGCGGGCAAACACCGGAATGTTGAAGATCCCGATCGCGATGATGGCATTGAGCGCGGACGCGCCGAAGACGGCGGTGATCATGACCGCAATCAAAAGACTCGGGAAAGCGAACACCAGGTCATTGGCGCGCATGATGACTTCATCCAGCCAGCCCCCCTTGCGGGCGGCGGCAGCCAATCCGAGCGGCACGCCGATAATCATACCAATGCCCACGGCGACAAGGGCAACGGCAATGGAGGTGCGCGCACCAACCATGATCATACTGAGGATATCCCGGCCGAACTGGTCAGTGCCGAGAAGATGTGCCCAACTCGGCAGCTTCATCCGGTTGGCGATGTTCAGAACGGTTGTGTCGTAGGGCACCCATACGAGACTGATCAGCGCCGCGCTTACAAACAAAACGGTTAGGAGGAGGCCGGGGAGAAGCGTCCGGCTGTGCAGAAAGATGCCCATCAGCGCCGTCTCCTAAGGCGCGGGTCGACCCAGGCGTAGGCCATGTCGACCGCGAAGTTGACGATGATGACCGCAAACACCAGCAGCATGACCACGCTTTCAACGACAATGAGATCGCGGGCGCTGATCGATTGGAACACCAGCCGGCCAAGGCCTGGCAAGAAGAAGACATTTTCGATGATGATCGCGCCAGCGAGCAGGAAGGAAAACTGCAGACCAAGGATGGTCAAAACCGGGATCAGTGCATTACGCACCGCATGGCGCCACAACGCCTGACCTTTGGTGAGGCCTTTGGCCCTGGCTGTCCGAATAAAGTCTTCACCGAGGGTATCGAGCAGGCTGGAACGCATGACGCGTGTCAATATGCTGGCTTGCGGCAATGCCAAGGCAATCGCGGGCAAGGTGAGTGCCTTCATGCCAGCGAAAAAACCGGCATCCCATCCCGGAAACCCACCGGCGGAAAACCAGCGCAGATTGATGGCAAAAACCAGCACCATAAGCATGGCGAACCAGAAATTCGGGATGGCCACACCAAGCTGTGTCACACCCATCACGGATGCATCCACCGCAGTTCCCCTTCGGGACGCGGCCCATATCCCGGCCGGAAAGGCAATCAATGTACTCAAGGTCAATGCATAAAGCGCCAGCGGTAAAGACACCCACAAGCGCTCACCGATCATCTCGGCAACCGGTGTCCGGTAGGTATAAGAAACGCCGAAATCGCCGCTCAAAAGCCCGCCGGCCCAGGACAAATATCGCTCCAGTATCGTTCCATTCAGCCCCAGTTCTTCCCGAAGCGCTGCAAGCGTGTCTTCCTGTGCATTCAGGCCGAGCATGTAAGCAGCTGGGTCTCCCGGCACGACTTCGAGTGCCAGAAAGATCACCGCCGAAGCAGCAACCAGACTCAGCGCAAGAGACAACAGTCGTTTCAGGAAATAATGGAGCATGGACTTTCTGTTGGGCTGCCGGCGGTTTTTGGCGCCCGGCCATGGGCTAGATTCGAATCCGTATCAAGGATGGTCCGGGATATTCAGTGTTGCTTTATTTCAATCACTTTCCGATTGAAAAGGCTTGAAAGGTCGCCTTGAGGGATGACCGGTACGCCCGATGTAACTCCACCCCTCAAGGCTGCAGTTAGCTTCGTGTCCCTGTGGGGAGAGAACTTACCGAAGCTAATTCTTCACGACCGGTTACTTGTCCCAATAAACCGCTGTCAGGTCGGTTGCCTGGGTCGGCTGGTTTTTCCAAAGACCCTGGATCTTGGCGTTGGCGACCGTCGGGAATGCCAGCTGGAACAAATAACCGTTGACGTAGTCGTTGGAGATCATCTCCTGCGCCTGCTTCAACAGACCGGAGCGTTTTTCCAGATCGTTTTCCGCCGTCAGGTCTTCCATCAATTTTTGGAAGTCCTTGTTGTCATATTGGAAATAGTATTCCGGACGGGCATAGATGCCGATGTCCATCGGCTCGGTGTGGCTGACGATGGTCAGGCCATAGTCCTTGCCCTTAAACACCTGCTCCAGCCACTGCGCCCATTCCAGATTGGAGATTTCTGTCTCAATGCCAACGGCGCGCAGCTGTGCGGCAATGATCTCACCGCCGCGGCGGGCATAGGACGGTGGCGGCAGTTTCAGGGTTGTTTTGAACCCATCTGCATGGCCAGCTTCGGCAAGCAGTTTTTTGGAAAGCTCAGGATCGTAAGCGCTGTTGCCGGTCAGATCGATATAGTCCGGATTATGCGGCGCAAAGTGTGACCCAATCGGAGTGCCATACCCGAACATAGCACCATCGATGATGGCTTGCCGGTCGATTGCATGCGCGATGGCCTTGCGGACCTTTACATCATCGAGCGGCGGTTGCTTGTTGTTGGTCGACAGGATGGTTTCACCTTCGGTCGACCCCACCAGCACCTGAAAACGCGGATCGGCTTCAAACTGCGGCAGGTTCTCCGGAGCTGGGAAGCCGACAAAGGCATTGACGTCTTCGGCCATAACGGCGGCAAAGGCCGCGGTCGGATCGGAGATGAACTTAAAGGTCACATTGTCCAGCTTGGCTGGTGTGCCCCAGTAATCGCCATTTTTTTCAAGATCGATCTTGTCGCCCTGAACCCAATTGGAAAATTTGAATGCACCAGTGCCGATTGGATTGGTCTTGATGTTCTCAATGGATTCCGGCGCGACGATCACCGCATCGCCCCAAGCCATGTTGAACAGGAAGCTGCCGTTCGGAGCCGAAAGCATGACTTTCACCGTCTGCGGGTCGACAGCTTCAACAGCCTCAATCCCCGAGAACAGCGCCTTTTGTGCATTCTGGCTATCATCGGACCGGGCCCGGTCGAGGCTGAATTTCACATCTTCGGCGGTCATGTCCGAACCATCGTGGAACTTCACGCCGGACCGCAACTTGAATGTATAGGTCTTGCCGTCATCTGAAATGGTCCAGCTCTCAGCAAGGCCCGGATTGACCGATCCGTCGGGACCAAAGCGGGTCAGACCTTCAAAAACGTTCGAATACAGAACCGAGTCAATTGCACCCGCGGCTGCGCTGGTCGGATCGAGATGCGGTGGCTCCAGCTGCATGGCCACGGTGATGTCGCTTTTTGCATGTGCCAATCCCATACCGGCGGTCAACGCCAGTACGCTGATCAGACCTGTGCCAAGTTTTCCCAAATGCATAGCTACTCCCCTTTGCCGTCTCGTTTACTGCGGCTTTGCCAAGAGCTCGATCAGCGACCGTCCCATCACTTTCGCGGAATCGAGCATGTCATCAACGCCGACATATTCATCTGGTTTGTGCGCCAAATCCAGAATGCCGGGTCCATAGGCAATACAATTTTTGAGTTTGCCGATCCGGTCAATATGCTTTTGATCGTAGGTGCCTGGGCTGACGACATATTCCGCCTGTTTGCCCATGGTTTCTTCAATTGCGTTTGCGACCGTCTTGACCACCGGTGCGTCTCTGTCGGTCATGGTCGGCAACACCCTGTGCAACTCGCGCACATCGTAGCGGAAATCGTCCCTCCGGCTTTCGACGGTTTTCAAGACATCCATGACTTCAGCCTGAACATCTTCGATGTTTTCTTCCATCAGGAAACGGCGGTCGAGAACAACCCGGCAGCTGTCTGGAACACAGGGGCTTGGCAATCCAGTGAAATCCGCTTCACCTTCCGCCTGACCGCCGTGGATCGAATTGATATTCAACGTGGATTGGCGCGCACCTTCCGGAACGACCGGCATTTCGGTGCGTTTTTCCGCAAGTGCCGGAAAGAGCCTCTCTTCCATTTCATCCAAGACGGCCCCCATGTGACGAACCGCGCAGTCTCCCAGGAACGGCATCGATCCATGGGCGATCTCGCCATAGGTTTCGACTTCCGCCCACCAGACGCCCCGGTGACCAAGGCAAATGCGGTCCTTGTTGAGGGGTTCGGGGATGATCACATGATGCACCCGATCCGGGTTGAAATAGCCTTTTTGGGCCAAATAAGCGACACCACCATAACCGCCGGATTCTTCATCCGCTGTGCCGCTGATTTCGATGGCGCCGGAAAAATCAGGACAGACGGCCAGAAAGGCCTCAGCGGCAATGATGCTGGCAGCCAGACCGCCCTTCATGTCGCACGCGCCGCGGCCATATATCTTGCCGTCTTCCAGTTCGCCGCCAAAAGGATCTTTGGTCCAGCCATGACCGACATCGACCACATCGATATGGCTGTTGAAATGCACACATTCACCCGCACGCGTTCCCTCGCGGCGGGCGATGACATTCCAGCGTGGGTATTTGTCGCTGTCTCCCGGGGCGCCATGGGCACGGATCAGCTCAATGCCAAAGCCTTTACCGCCCAGCCGTTTGCCAAGATATTCGCAAATGTCCAGGTAGTTTTCGCCTGGCGGATTGAGCGTTGGAATGCGCAAAAGATCCTGAGTCAGCGCGATGAGATCGTCGCGCCGGCCGTCAATTTCCCGGATCAGTTGGTCAGCTTGCTGCATTCGTAGCGCGCTCATTATTCACATTAGGTGTAATAACTATGCTATGTCCGGTATACGGTGCCTATACCGTATAAACACGGTGACCTATGAACGACTTTGATCAACTGACGTTTGACCACGCCCCAATGGGCCTCGCACTGACGGAACATCGCATCATCCGCAGCTGCAACGCCACGTTTGCGGCGATGTTTGGTTATGAGAAGGCTGATTTGATCGGCCAGAGTTTCCGGCTGTTGTATGGGACGGATCAGGAGTTCCACCAAGTTCGCGATATCGGGCTTGAGCCTTTGCGCCAGTCTTTGCCTTATTCGGATGAACGGCTGATGCGTTGCGCTGATGGGACCCGGATTTGGTGCCGTTTCCGCGCCCGCACCTTGACCCCGGAGGACCCGCTCGCCCAGGCGGTTCTCAGTTTTGCGGTAATTGAAGACAAGAACAGCGGTCCGCAACTGACCAACCGGGAGCGGGAAGTGCTGTTGCTCCTTTCACAGGGCAAAACCAGCAAAGAGATTGCCAGAGATTTGGGTCTCTCCCCACGAACAATCGAGGATGTCCGCGCCCGGCTTTTAAAAAAATTTCAGGTCAAAAACGTCGCGGTTTTACTTGCACGTTTGTCTGGACTTTCTGGGTAGTGGCGAACCGAGATATTTATCTTGTCCCGCGCCCGGCTTTCTCCGTCTCATAGAGCGACAGCACATCCGCCCGGCGGCAGAGTTCTGTGCCGGACGTTAGGGCGGTGGCTGCCCCCGCTGAGACACCAAGCCGGAAAGCCTCTCCAATCGAATTCCCTTCGATCAAGGACCAAACCATCGCACCGACAAAACTGTCGCCAGCGCCGACCGCCGACTTTGCCGACACATGCAGCGCCGGAACCCGCATTGCCTGATTGGCGTTGACCAGCAGCGCACCTTTCGTTCCCAGCGTGACGGCAATGTTTTCCGCAGCGCCCTTGCCGACAAGCTCCTGCGCGAAACTCCGCACACCTTCTTCATCCAGCGACCGGCCAGCCAGTTTTTCAAGCTCTCCGAGGCTGGGTTTGAACAGAAAGACACCGCCCTTATCGAGTGCAGCCTTCAAGGCCGGTCCAGACGTGTCGACAACAAAACGTGCGCCGCGTCCTGCAACGATCGCCCCCATCTTTGCGTAGGTGTCCTCAGCAATTCCTCGCGGCAGAGAACCACTGGCAACCACGTAATCCGCATCCGTTTGCGCTACGAGATCAAACACCGGCTGAAGCTCACCACTCGTCACTTCCGGTCCTTCGGGCACAAACCGGTATTCGATCCCGGAGGTTTCCTCGTGAACGGCAAAGGCCATCCTGACCGGGTATTCTATTGAATAACGATGCAACTTGATCCCGGTCTCATTCAAAAACGCGTCCAGAAGGACACCGGTCGCGCCGCCAGAGAGATAAGCAAGGTCAGGCTTACCGCCGAGTTCCGAAATCACCCGCGCCACATTAACCCCACCACCACCTGGATCCTGCCGCTGATTGGTGGTGCGGGTCTTATGCATCGACTGCACCCGCTCAGCGTCACAGGAGACATCGATTGTCGGATTAAGTGCGATGCAAAGAACTTTGGTCATGGGATCCGTTTCGCTTCTGTCAAATCTGTATTGCAGAAGTTCAAATAGGAACTCAAGTGCGGGGAAACGCGCAAAAGAAAACCCCTCTCCAGGAAGGAGAGGGGTTTAGCACCTCAAAAACTCACCTAGTGCTTCCCCGGCCTCGCGCCGGGGTCACCCTCGATGAGATCCCGGCTCAAGACCGGGACAGCACGTACCCAAGGGCTGAGCACCGGTTATCACCCAGCAGCAGCCACCGCCCGTTTGGCCATGACAGTGACCAGATTGGCGCGATATGCTGCCGAGCCGTGCAGATCAGATAGGAGATCGTCCGCATTCGGCGCAATTCCGGCCACAGCATCAGAAGACCAGTTGCTGGTGAGTGCTGATTCCATATCGTTCATCCGGAACACACCGTCCTGGCCGGCGCCGGTGACCGCTACCTTGACCGAGCCGTCTCCGCCTTTGGCAACAAAAACACCGGCCATGGCATAGCGCGACGCCGGGTTCGGGTATTTGGCATAAGCGCTTTTCTGTGCTGCTGGAAACTTCACCGAGACCACAACTTCATCTTCATCAAGCGCGGTTTCAAACATGCCGGTGAAAAAGTCTTCGGCGGAGAGTTCCCGCTTGCTGGTGACGACGGTCGCGCCCAGAGCCACCAAAGCAGACGGATAGTCAGCCGCCGGATCGTTGTTGGCGATAGAGCCGCCAATGGTGCCCATGTGGCGGACAGCCGGATCACCAATACCGCCTGCAAGCGCAGCAAGCCCTGGAAGTTTTGATTGAACGATGTCGCTGGAGGCGACCTCCGCGTGGGTTGTAGCAGCGCCGACCGCGACACCGTCGCCATCAGCGCAAATGCCGTTCATCTCAGCGATATTGGTCACATCCACCAGATCGGATGGTGCCGCCAAGCGCTGCTTCATGGTCGGCAGCAAGGTCTGGCCGCCACCCAAAATTTTGCCGTCTTTGGCCTTAGCCAGAAGGTCGGCAGCTTCGGCGGCAGAACCGGCCCGGTGATAGGTTGTTTCATACATTTTAGGGTCTCCCCAAAAAATTATCGATTGAGCGGGCGGCACACGCCGCCCGGAATGATTTGCCTTTGAGCCTTATTCGGCCGCCTGCTTCATGCCGGACTGAGCCAGAGCCCAGACCCGCTCCGGCGTTGCCGGCATGGTCAGGTCATTGGACCCCAGCGCGTCCGTGATCGCATTGATCACTGCCGGTGGAGAGCCGATTGCCCCAGCTTCGCCGCAGCCCTTCATGCCTAGCGGGTTGCCCGGGCATTCGGTGACATGGGTTGACAGCTGATAGGACGGCACATCGTCAGCACGCGGCATGGTGTAATCCATGTAGGACGCTGTCAGCAGCTGGCCGGTTTCGTCATAGGCCGCGTTTTCAAGCAACGCCTGACCGATACCTTGCGTGATGCCGCCGTGCACCTGGCCTTCCACGATCATCGGATTGATGATCTTGCCGAAGTCATCGGCAGCGGTGAAGTTGACGATTTCCGTTTTACCGGTATCCGGATCAATCTCCACCTCACAGACATAGGTGCCTGCAGGGAAGGTGAAGTTGGTCGGATCATAGAAAGCGCCTTCCTTCAAACCCGGCTCCATGCCTTCCGGCAGGTTGTGGGCCGTATAAGCGGCTAGCGCCACTTCAGTGAAGGTCAGCTTCTTATCAGTACCAGCAACTTTCAGTTCGCCGCCCTCGATCTGGATATCCCCTTCGGACGCTTCCATCAGATGAGCTGCGATCTTCTTGGCTTTGGATTCGACCTTGTCGAGCGCCTTGACGATCGCCGACATGCCAACCGCGCCGGAACGCGAGCCGTAGGTGCCCATGCCGAACTGAACCTTGTCCGTGTCGCCATGGACAATGGAGACAGCATCGGTGTCGAGACCGAAACGCTCGCTGATCAGCTGGGCAAAGGTTGTTTCATGACCCTGACCGTGACTGTGCGAGCCCGTTAGAACCTCGATTGTGCCAACCGGATTGACGCGCACTTCGGCCGATTCCCAAAGGCCAACACCGGCGCCAAGCGAACCAACGGCCGCAGACGGCGCGATGCCGCAGGCTTCGATGTAACAGGAAAGGCCAATGCCACGCAGCTTGCCACGAGAGGCCGCTTCCGCCTTACGAGCAGCAAAGCCATCGTAATCGGCAGCTTTGAGAGCCGCATCCAGTGTCGCGTCATAATCACCAGCGTCATAACACATGATCACTGGGGTCTGATGCGGGAAGGCACGGATGAAGTTCTTGCGGCGGAACTCTGCCGGGGATAGCCCGACTTCGCGCGCGGCCGTTTCCATCATGCGTTCAACCAGATAGGTCGCTTCCGGACGTCCAGCTCCACGATAGGCATCGACCGGAGTCGTATTTGTATAAACCGCCTTCACGTTGGCGTGGATTGCCGGAATGTTGTACTGGCCCGACAGCAATGTCGCGTAGAGATATGTCGGAACAGATGACGAGAACAGCGACATGTAAGCGCCAAGGTTCGCGACTGTTTTGACGCGGAAACCTGTGATCTTGTTGTCCGCATCGAGCGCCAGTTCGGCTTCCGAGCGGTGATCACGGCCATGCGCATCGGTCAGGAAGGCTTCCGTTCGGTCTGATGTCCATTTCACCGGACGTCCTACCTTCTTGGATGCCCAAAGGCAGACCATCTCTTCCGGATAGATGTAGATCTTGGAGCCGAAGCCGCCGCCAACATCCGGTGCAATTACCCGAAGCTTGTGTTCCGGCGCAACAGCGTAAAACGCCGAGAGCACCAAGCGCGCCACATGGGGGTTCTGGGATGTAGTGTAGAGCGTGTAATGCTCTTCGGCATCGTCGTAGCCAGCCAGGGCAGCGCGCGGCTCCATCGGGTTCGGCACCAGACGGTTGTTATGGATCTCCATCTTGGTGACGTGGGCTGCGCTTTCAAAGGCTGCGTTTGTTGCCGCTTCGTCGCCGATTTCCCAATCGTAGATCAGGTTGCCTTCCGCTTCCGGATGGATTTGCGGCGCGCCATCTTTCAACGCATCCAGCGGATCAACAACGGCGTCGAGTTCTTCGTAATCGACAACAACCGCATCCGCAGCATCGCGGGCTTGCGCCTGCGTATCGGCGACAACCACAGCGACTGCCTGGCCAACATGGCGGACGATTTCCGGCTCTAAAGCGCGCCAACCACCCATTTTCATCGGTGTGCCGTCTTTGGAGTGGATCATCCAACCGCAAATCAGGTTGCCAATCCCATCACCCACCAGCTGATCACCGGTTAGAACCGCATCTACACCCGGCATTGCCAGAGCAGCTTCAGAATCAATGCTTGTTACTTTTGCATGCGCATGCGGCGAGCGCACAAAGGCGGCATAGCCCATTCCCGGCATCGCCATATCATCTGTATACCGGCCCTTACCGGTGATGAAGCGCTTGTCCTCTTTGCGCAAAGCGCGGGCGCCAATCCCCTCTACTGCCATCACTCTCTCCCTCAAAATTTCTGGCTTGCCACGTCCGCTGATGCTGCACTTATCCTCCCGGCAGCACACCAACGGTCAGGCCATGGTCTCTCTCATGCGCATAAAGACGCATGCGAAAACGGTGACTGACTGTGCTTATTCAGCGGCCTGGGCCATACCGGCCATCTGGTCGGAGGCGGATTTGATCGCCTTAACGATGTTTTGATAGCCGGTGCAGCGGCAGATGTTGCCTTCCAGCTCGTGGCGGATGGTTTTTTCATCCAGATTGCCAGCGCCATGCCGGTTGATCATGTCGATTGCGCTCATGATCATGCCCGGAGTGCAAAAGCCGCACTGCAAACCGTGATGTTCGCGGAATGCGGCCTGGACCGGATGCAGATTATCGGCGCTGCCAACACCTTCCAACGTTACAACTTCGGCGCCCTCTGCTTGAGCAGCAAGCATTGTACAGGACTTCACGGCCTTACCGTTCACATGCACCACACAGGCGCCGCACTGCGACGTATCACACCCAACATGAGTTCCTGTCAGGCCGCGCACATCCCTGATAAATCCGACCAGTAGTGTGCGGTCCTCCACATCTGCCGAAACGGACTTGCCGTTCAACACCATCGACACTTTCGCCATGAATTTTTCTCCCTCAGGTATCTCCAGATCCAAGTTCCCGCGTCCAACCGGATTCCCAGACCCAAAATTTCTCCGGCTTTCCGCCGGTTGTATGCCGTTCTCAACCCAGCAACTTCAGATGGTTCCGGGTCCTCCTTGCAAGAACTTTCTAAAACACTGGGCCAAAGGTCAACCGCCGCCTTTGCAGCGGCGGTCAATTTCAGCTGGCCAGGGCCAAAACAATAATCAAACCGGCCAGTGCGACCATGCCCCAGACCATCGGCCCGCCGAAGGCACCGCGGCCGGCCGCCGCTTCAATATTCTCTTCGGCTTTATGGATTTGTTCCTCGACAGCGTGTTCTGCATCCTCCAAGGCATGAACCACTGTGTCAGGCGCATCCTCCATTGCCAAACGCTTGGCCTCTTCCGCAACACCTGGATCAAGCTCCTGGGCATTCCCGGCTGAGGCTTCCGCCACCGTTTCTGCCGGACCGGCAACGGCTTCTGAGAATTTCGTAAAGAACTCTTCAGCCATTTTTTTAGCCGTGGAATCGATCAGCCGACTGCCGAGTTGCGCCAGTTTGCCGCCGACCTGCGCCTTTGCGGTATATTCCAGCAAGGTGCCGCCCTCGGCGTCACTCAGCTTCACATCCGCTGATCCCTTGGCAAAGCCGGCAACGCCGCCCTTACCTTCGCCAACAATCGTGTAGCTTTCCGGTGCATTGATGTTTTCGAGCGTGACCGCGCCTTTGAACTTGGCTTTTACCGGACCGATTTTCGAGGTCACGGCAGCGGTCATTTCCGTGTCAGATGTTTTTTCCAAGGACTCGCAGCCCGGGATACACACCTTCAAAACTTCCGCATCATTCAATGCAGACCAGACAGCATCCCGCGATGCCGGAATCAGTTGACTGCCCGATAACTCCATTGTCTCCCTCCAAAGCCGATCTTTTTTTAAAATCGGAAGCTTATAGAAAAGAACAGTGGCCCGGCCCTGTACACTGTACTTTAGGCCACGACCTCATCAATGAATGAAGGTGCGACCTAAGACGAGTCTCCGCTCTCCTTTACAAGCCTCCCGCTCAACAGCTACAAATTTATTGTGGTGACGGCAATCCCAGAGACAAGAGGAGGCTGGCATCTGGGAGGACAGTTTGGATCAAAAAGCCTGGACGCGATATGGCTGCGGGGTGGTTGCTCTGACAGCCAGCCGGCCAGAAGAAACTTTTTTTTGGACAGAATTGGGCGCTGCTGCGGCCTCCGGCCAGTTCACACTTGGTCTGTTGTTTTTTTCGCAAGACAATTTTTCAGCTGACGTTATTCAAGCGCAGATGGCGCAGTATGCTGCGGAACTTTCCTATGCCGCCTGTTCAACGGCAGGGGAAATAGGCGCCTTGGGCAATGACACCGGCCAATGCCTGGCAATTTTGTTCCCGAAAGACCAGTTTACCATCGAGCCGATCAGGATCGATGGAATCCGGACCATCGGCTTTGACCGGATCGTTGCACAAGTCAAACAAGCCCGGCAGACTTTTGAGAAAGAACATCAACCTTCCGCTCTATATCCAGATATGGGCGAAACCTTCGCAATTTGTCTGATCGACGGGCTGTCCGTTGTGGAAGAAATGGTCACCGCAGCACTTCACTGGGCGCTGGAAGATATTCCGCTTCTTGGCGGTTCATCCGGAGACAGTATGCGGTTTGCAAAAACGTCCCTGATCCTCAACGGTACTGCCGGTGACGATTGCGCATTGGTTCTTTTGTGCCGCAGCAAAGTGCCGTTCAAGATTTTTAAAACCGACCACTTTGTGCCAACGGAACGCAAACTCGTTGTCACCCGGTCGGATCCGGCAAGACGCATCATTTACGAATTTAATGCAGCGGAAGCGGCTTCCGAATATGCCCTGGCGGTGGGTCTTGATCCCTCGTCGCTGTCGGCAATGAGTTTTGCATCCAATCCTCTGGTGGTCCGCGTTGGCGGTGAATACTACTGCCGCTCGGTGCAAAAGGTTAATCCGGACGGGTCCCTGTCCTTCTTTTGTGCCATCGACGATGGCATCGTGCTCACCGTTGCAGAACCGACCGGCATGACCCGCTCAACCCGGGAAGCCTTCGAAAGCGTCGATAAAGAGATCGGCGGGATTGACTTTGTGTTGGGGTTTGATTGCGCGCTGCGCCGGATCGATGCACAAAACCGCCAGGCTACCCAACGCATCAATGCTATCTACGACACGTATAATGTTCTCGGTTTCAACACCTATGGCGAACAATATCTGTCGATGCACCTCAATCACACATTCACCGGGATCGCATTTGCAAGAGCCCCATCTGGTCCGGGAGCACTCTTATGAGCCTTTACGATATTGATGACCCGGCCCGCCTGAAAAAAATCAACGCTGCACTGGTCAACCGGGTCGAACAGGCGATTGATCAGCAGAGAAACGCCTTTTCCCTGTTTCAGACGGCAATATCTTTGGAAGGGCAGATCCGGCGCCGCACGGATGAGCTCACATCCGCCTTGCATAGGGTGGAGGAAATCAATGTTGAGTTGGCGCGGCAAAAGGATATTTCGGAAAAAGCCAACCGGTCAAAAACGCAGTTTCTTGCGGCCGCAAGCCACGACATCCTACAGCCACTCAATGCGGCCCAGCTGACCATTTCTTCGCTCTATGACCTTCAAGAGTCCGACAAAGCCCGGGCGATGGTTGGCCAGGTTGAGCGATCGCTGGACACAATGAACGAGCTCCTGCGCACACTTCTGGATATTTCCCGGCTGGATGCCGGGGTCACGACACCGCGTTTTACCTCCGTTCCGATCCCGCCAATTCTCGACAGCCTGTTGTCGGACCTCCGGCCGATCGCCGAAAAAAAAGGCCTTCGGCTGCGCGTCGCCGTCACCAATGACTGCGTTTACACCGACCGGCTGATGTTGCGACGCGCGCTGCAGAACCTGATTTCAAATGCCATCCGCTACACCGATCAAGGGGGAGTCTTAATCGGCACAAGGCGGCAGGGCGACCGAATTTCCATTGAGGTGATCGACACCGGGCGCGGCATTCCGGAAGACCAGCAGGAAAAGATATTTGAAGAATTTCACCGTGGCCCTCTGGCCGAGGGTGATTTCGATCAGGGAACCGGACTTGGTTTGGGACTTGCCATCGTCAGCCGGCTAGTCACCGCTCTCAATCATGAAGTCTCGGTGAATTCGGCTCCGGGCAAAGGTAGTATTTTCCGCATCAGCGCGCTGCGGGCCTCCGAACCGCCAGCCGTGCGGATAGGAGAGTCGATCCAATCAGCTCCAGCCCCGGCAAATGCAAATCTTGCTGGCAAGAAAATCCTGGTTCTGGAAAATGATCCGGCAGTGCTTGAGGCTATGAAGGGGCTGCTGGCGACCTGGGGCTGCGATTTCAAGATGGCCCGTTCGACCCATCAAGCTCTAACAGCGCTGGATAGCAACAGCTGGATCCCTGACTTGATCATTGCCGACCATCATCTGGATTTCGGCAATCTGGGCACAGATACCCTCGTCCATTTGTTCGGTATTCTTCCGGTCCGAGTTCCGGCGATCCTTGCAACGGCCGATGCCTCTGAAGCCGTTGTCGAACAAGCGGCCAGCCTCGGTGTTGAACATATGCGCAAGCCGGTGAAACCAGCTCAGCTGCGGGCACTGGCAACGCATCTCATCAACGGCGGCGAATAAACTGCCTGCCGATTACTGAAGCGGTGGCGTAGCCTCTGTCGTGGACAAAACATCAAATGGGTCAGCAGTGCCCAATGCTTCCAGCCGTTTTACTTCAATCACCGCCTGGGTCCGGCTGGAAACACTCAGTTTGCGCAGAATTTCGGACACATGCGCTTTGACTGTCGTTTCGCCAACCGAAAGCTCATAGGCGATCTGCTTGTTCAAAAGGCCGTTGCAGATCATCTGCAAAACTCGGATTTGCTGCGGCGTCAAACTGGCGAGCCGTTCAATCATCTTACGGGTTTCATCATCGATCGGCTCATCGGCCGCATCACAATAGTTTTCCGGCACATAGACAGCACCGTTCATCACCTGTTGGATGGCATTAGCGAGCGTGGTTTTCTTCGATGATTTCGGAATAAAGCCGGCCGCTCCATAGGCCATCACCTGCGCGATGATCGGCGGATCTTCAGCTCCGGAAACGACCACGACCGGGAGCCGGGGATAGTGGGTCCTAAGGTGAAGAAGGCCATCCATTCCTTTTACTCCGGGCATGGACAGGTCTAAAAGTGCCAGATCAAAACTGGAATCATCTTTGAGAAGCCTGCTAGCTTCATCAAGTGATGCCGCATCAAGCGTGTCAGAGTTCGGATACGCCAACTCAACCGCGCTGTGCAATGCTTCCCTAAACAGGGGATGATCGTCAATGATCAGGAATTTGCTCGCGCCGTTGCTTTCAATAGACATGGCTGTGGGCCTCCCCTCTCCAATTAGATCCGCACATTTCGGTCTGTATTACGTTTCAAAACCGTAGCTAGGTCATCAGTGTTTCTCGAGAATGATGTCAACTCAACTGTCCTTTAGATGAAAGTCTCGCGGAGATTGCCCTGTCGCAGGAAGCCGCTGCGTCATAAGATTAAAGTTGAAGTTTTGGTTCAGTTTTTTTTGTGGCAGTGGTTCCAATACCGCTCCTTTTTGGTGTAAGGAACGATGAGCCAAGGCATAGTCTCTGACGCAATTCGGAACAGTTTGCCACAGCCACGACAATCAAAATTCCTTTGCAATCTGTAACTTAGATCCGGAACACCGCTGATACGGCCGTGGTAATCCGGTCCTCTATGCGGTGGTACTGCGCCATTTATCGGGCGTCGGTTCATCGGCGGCAAATTCGGCAACCCCGCCAAATACGTTTCCAAAACTGCGAAGGGTGCACCTCCAAGACGCCGGCGCTCCGGCTGGCCAATGACCCTTGTTCGAATGCACAAAGGAGAACGCGGATGAAAAAAATTCTGGTTTCTTGCCTGATTGCCCTTGCTGGTTTGGCGGGCTTAAGTGCGCAAGCTCAATCGGCTGAGGCGATCACCGTGCAGCTGAATACTGCGGAAACAGCCGGTGACGCCTGCCGCCTGACCTTTGTCATCAAGAACGATCTTGCTGCTGGCCTGGACGCGCTCGGATTTGATCTGGTTACGTTCGATCCGTCTGAAGGCGTCTCAGGCTATGCAGCGGTCAACTTCGGCACCATTCCACCGGGAAAGACCGTCGTCCGCCAATATGATGTCGGCAATGGCGCGTGCACCGGAATTTCCCGGGTTCTTCTGAACGAAGTCCGGGTTTGCGAAGCCGATAAGGCGGCCGTTGCAAACTGCCTGTCCAAGCTGAGCATCTCGTCCCGGTCTGACATCGACTTCATCATGTAATGGCGGACCAAATGCCCCAATATCTTGCTGCGGCCCTGCCGTCTTTCCTTGCGCCGCTTACCGGTTTGATCGACCAGGGCGGCCCTGTCGTTCTTCTTCTTTTTTGCCTATCGATTGTAGCGGTTGGCCTCATCTTGGCGAAAGTCCTGCAGTTTTCCTTCCTGGGCGTTGGCCGGCATAACGGTGCGCGCGCGGCATTGGCCCTGTGGCTCGATGGGAAGCACCATGACGCTCAGTCGTTGGCCGAACAAAAGAACTCTGTTTTGGCAAATGTTCTGGTCAAGCTGATGTCCAGTACGCATCTGGCCAATGTCGATCATGTGCTTTTGAAAGAGGACATTGAGCGGATCTGCATCCAGCGCATCAATGTGTTGCGGGCCTATTTGCGTCCGCTGGATATGATCGCACAAACCGCTCCGCTGATTGGCCTGCTTGGAACAGTACTTGGCATGATCGAGGCATTCCAGGCCATGCAAGGAGCTGGCGCTGCGGTCGACCCGTCGGTTCTCGCCGGCGGTATCTGGGTGGCCCTGCTGACAACTGCGGTCGGCTTGGCCGTTGCAATTCCTGTGTCTGCGATTGTCGGCTGGTTCGACAGCCGGGTCGAAGCCGAGCAAGCCGAAATGGAAGCCCTGGTAACGGCCTTCTTCACCGGCGGTGTTGCTGACCGGGGCACTGCCGAAGTGGTGGCGCTGGATATTCCGGAGCCGAGGCATGCGGTTTAAAGCAAGGCAGAAGCGGAAACCGCTTGGCCTGACATCTCTGATTGATGTGATCTTTCTGCTCCTCTTGTTTTTCATGCTGGCATCCAGCTTTACCCGCTACCAGGCCCTTGAGGTTGCCAGCGGCGGGCAAGGCGGTGGTGCCGATGTCAAACCGGCGTTCCTGCGCATTCACAGCGCCGAGCGTATCGACCTCAATGGCAGGCAGCTGCAAAAACCGGAACTAGTGGAGAAATTCGCCGGCCTTATTGGAGATAAACCGGTCGTGGTCGCGATCTGGTCTGGTCCTGAAGCCAACGTTCAAGATGTTGTCGATGTCATGTCTGCTGCCCGTCAAACGGGTCTCAAAACCGTGCTGGTCACCGGAGATTAGGGCCTGCCATGCGCTTTAACCGAACCCAAAAACGACAACCACCGGAAAACACGATTCCTTTAATCAATGTCGTGTTCTTGATGCTGATCTTCTTCCTGTTCGCCGGATCAATCTCCAAGGACGATGCCAGGGAACTTGAGCCGCCACTCAACATCCTTGAAGACGAAACCATCCGCTCGACCGGCGCCCTGATCATCGATCAGGAGGGAAAGACGCACGCGGGCGATCAGGAAATTGGTGTCCTCGATTGGGTCGCGTTGCGCGAGGCTGAAGCCGAAGACGGCGAACCCTTGAAAATCGCCGCAGACGGTACGCTTGGCGCCGATCATTTGGAAAAAGTCCTCCAGGAGCTGAAGACCACAGGCCGAACAGACATTGTTTTGATTACCAGAAGAGGCACACAGTGACGTTTCCGCGTTTCTTAGCTGCTGGATTGGCGCTCTCTTTTCTGTTCCACGGAGCCGGCTCTGCCTATTTTGCCAAGGATCCGAATGAGATCGAAATCGCCGCCTCTCAAGGCGGTGGTGTTTCGGTCATCGGCTCTTTGGAAGATCTGGTAGCTGGCAGTAAAGTCGAAGAAATAACGCCGGAAGAGCCGGTCGAGGAAATAGAGCCGGAAACCGAACCGGTTGAGCTCGTTCAGGCAAAGCCAGTTGAAGTGGCCAAGGTCGAAACCCCGGTTCAAACGCAAACCCAGCCGATTGAAGCACCAGTCACTCCGGTTGTCAGTGAAACGGTCCCCATTGTTGCCGGCGTCACATCCATCGAAGCGGTCACGGCTGAAACGGTAATTCTGCCCACGCCGGAGCCGGAAAAAGCAGAACAGGTCACAACAAAAGAAGTAACGCCTCCCAAACCGGTTGAAAAGGTCGAGACCCTCCAGCAAAAACCGGAAGAGATTGCGGATATCAAACCGGACCTGGAAGAAGCGGTTGAAGTTGCTGAACCGCTCAACCCAATTGTTAAAACGCCGCCGGTCAAACCAGAACCTCTGATCAAAGAAGCCAAACTCGTTGAGAAGGTGAAGCCGGTTCAGGAGATAAAACCGGTCAAACACCTCAAGCCTGTAGAGAAGAAGAAAAACCCGGCCAAAAAGGCCAAGAAAAAGGGCGCCGACAGAAACTCCCAAAAAGGTGGTAGCCAGGTTACCAGCAGGACCGCCAACTCGAATGCGAACGGCCGGGCGAACGCTCGGACCAATGATGGCGGGACCAAAGCGGCGTCAAACTACAAGGGCAAGGTTTTCTCCAAAGTACGCCGCGCCCAGCGCTACCCGCGTAAGGCCGAACGCAAGAAGATCCAAGGAACGGTTCATGTCTCTTTCACGGTGGCAAAAACCGGATCAGTCTCCAACATCCGTGTTGTTCGGTCATCAGGCCATGCCATCTTGGACAAGGCCGCCGCAGACCAGGTCCGGCGGGCGGCGCCCATGCCCAAGTTTCCGAAAAACATCAACAAAACCAAACTCGCATTCAAAGCGCGGATTGCGTTCAAAAGCCGCCGTTAAGCCTTTCCAGATCAAGCCGGTGTGTTGTTCCGGTAACAGCACATTCAATTATGTGAGTTTTTACTCACATTAATACTTGCGCAAAGTACTCAAGATTTATAAAGCTGCGTCATCATAAGATCCGAGCCAGAAGCCAGGATGCATACAGATGGGCAATAGGGCACATGTTGAAATATTCTGGCTTGGTCACAGCCGCACTCCTGGCAGCTGTGCAGGGTGCTGCTGCGCAGGACCTAACACTTGAAGATGAAACCGTCCTCAGCAGCGACGATGCAACGCTTCTGGACGTGATAACCGTTACTTCCGCAACCCGGACAGAAACGCCGATTGATGAAGCAACCGTCTCGGTCTCGGTCGTTACCGAAGACCAGGTCGAGCGCCAGGCCAACGTCAATTCCAACATCGGTCAGATCCTGTCGAAGACCGTTCCTGGCTTCGGGCAATCGACCGAAAACTTGACCGAATATGGTCAGACGCTGCGCGGCCGGAACTTCTTGACCCTGATCGACGGGGTGCCGCAGACTAACAATTTGAACAACAACTACCGCGCGCTGAACAACATCAGCCCGTCTGCCATCGGGCAGATCGAAGTAGTCCGTGGCGCAACGGCGGCGTATGGCTTCGGCGCGCCGGGTGGTCTCGTCAACATCATCACCAAAACGCCGGAAGACGGAGAGTTCAACGCCAACCTCAGCCTCGGCTTCAAGGCATCTCCGTCTAATTTTGGTGAATCGCTCTCCTACATCACAGAAGCTGGGGCATCCAGGGCCAAGAACGGCTTCTTCTATCTTGCCAACGGCAGCTGGGAAGACAGTGGCGTCTCCTTTGCCGCAGATGGCGCACGCCGCCCTCCGGATTCCTTCGGCACCCAGGGCGGGACAGATAATATCGGCGCGTTCAACTTCCTCGGTAAATTGGGATACGAGCACGAGAACCACCGGGTTCTCTTCAGTGCGAACAAGTACCGCTACTGGCAGGACAGCAATTGGGCCGGCATCGTTTCCGGCGGCAGCCGCGCAAACAACACCAGTGCGACCCCATCCCGCGGTAACTTGAACACCCGCACACCAGGAACTGACAATCTGACGCTCAACGCCAACTACACCAATGATGACATCTTGAGTGGTTCGCTGGATCTTCAGGCCTACTACAACGACAACACAACCACCTTCACCCGGACAGAATTCTTCGGCTTCCAATACGATCAGTATGAGACCGAATCCCAGAAACTCGGTGGACGGGCAACGTTCGACACGCCAATGCCCATCGACCAAGTGCCAGTCGATCTCGTCTGGGGTCTCGATGTCTTGAACGACAAGACCAAAACCAACCCGATTGACGGCCCGGTCGACACCCCGGAGTATGATCTCGTTGGTTTGGCTCCATTTGCCCAGCTGCGTGCTGAGCTGTTTGATGACCGGGCCAAACTGACCGCAGGTGTGCGCTACGAACATCTCTCCGTCGACATCAACGATTATGTCAATGAGATCGGCACGTCGGTTACCGGTGGCACGCTGACATTCCGGGAACCGCTGTTCAACATCTCCGGGTCCGTTGACCTCAACGATACTTTCACCGTGTTCGGCGGTTTTTCTCAAGGCTTCCAGCTGGGTGACCTCGGACGGTACCTCTACAATTCCGATTTCACCAATGTGTCGCAGCTATCCGACGATGGACAGAAAACCGACAGCTATGAAGTCGGCCTGCGTGCTGTCGGCAACGCCTGGGATGCGTCGATCACCGGCTTCTATAATAAGTCCAACAATGGCGTGACCTACGACGCCAACCTAGACATTGTTCTGTCACCGGAGCAGATCTGGGGTGTCGAGATTGCAGCCAATTATGATGTTACCGATCAGATCGCTGTCGGCGGTACGCTGACCTGGCTTGAGGGTGAATACGATACGACCGGAGACGGCAAATACGATTCCGATCTCGGGTCAGACCGGATCGCGCCGCTGAAATTGACCGGCTATGTCGAGTATTCACCGCGTGACTGGGCGAACTTCCGCCTGCAGGGCCTTTACTCTGGCCACCGCGACCCGGACAGCACGCAGTTCACCGGCATCGAAACCATCGACTCTTATTTCGTGATGGATGCGTTTGCCGACTTCCAGGTCAACGACACATCCAAACTTTCGTTGGGTGTCGAGAACATGCTCAACGCGGACTATGTCCCCGTCTTGCAGCAGGCCTATTCAGTCCAGTCCTACGGCTATGATGACTATTATTACGTCAAAGCACCGGGAGTGACCTTCTCAGCCAAATACTCTGTGAAGTTCTAACTCCTAAAGCTCCGCCGTCCCCACGCGGCGGAGCTTTTTATGTTTTTCAAATGAAAGACCGGTCCGATGTCCGCCATCGCTGAGCAGCAGAAATCAAGTTCCAGCCCGCTTTTTTCCTGTGTCGACGTGTCTGTAAACGTGGACGGCAAAGAGCTTCTAAAAACGGCTCATCTTGAATTTGCTGCTTCAAAAATCACCGGCCTCATCGGACACAATGGATCTGGCAAGTCCACATTGTTGAAAGTCCTGGCCGGTCAGATGGCGGCATCTGGCCAAGTTCAATTTCAGGGTCAGGACCTTCACAAATGGGGCCGGCGGACCCTTGCCAGGTCCATTGCTTATCTACCGCAAGACCCTCCTGCAACCCGCGGCCTTCTGGTGCGCGAACTGGTGGCGCTCGGACGCTATCCCTGGCATGGCGCCTTCGGCCGGTTCAGCGCCAAGGATGCAGACAAAACCCTTGAAGCCATGGAGCTGACAGATATTGCGCCGCTTGCGGACCGCCTTGTCGATACGCTGTCTGGCGGGGAGCGCCAGCGCGCCTGGATCGCGATGATGGTGGCGCAAGATGCTGAGTGTCTTCTGCTGGACGAACCGATTTCAGCGCTCGATATCGCCCATCAGATCGAAATTCTGAATTTACTGAAGGACCTAAGCCACGACCGGGGCATCGCAGTCATCGTGGTCTTGCATGACATCAACATGGCCGCGCGTTATTGCGACCGGTTGATTGCCCTGAAAAATGGCCGATGCTCAGCTGAAGGGCCGACGGACAAACTACTGACGGCCCCAACACTCAAAGACATCTTTGGCGTCCCAATGACGGTCGCCCCCCATCCGGGCGGTCAGGGAGTATTGGCCTATGCCGATTGACCGGCGGTCCTTTCTGATCGGTGTAAGCGCGCTTTCTGTCGCTTCGTTCCCGGTATTTGCGTCAAGCGCGTCGCGGATTGTCTCGCTGGATTATGCGGCTGCCGAAACGCTGATTTCCCTCGGTCTCCCCCCGGTCGGCGTTCAATCCGCGGACCACTGGAACCGGTGGGTTGTGGAACCAGAGCTTCCCGGTTCAGTCGCCAATGTCGGTCAAGATCTTGCCGTCAATCTGGAGGTGATCGCGGCGCTCAAGCCTGACTTGATCATCACAACACCCTATACGGATATGTTGCGCGGACGCCTGGAACCAATCGCGCCAATTCACATGGTTGCAGTCTACAATCAGACCGGCACACCGCTCAAAAACGCATATGTCGAAACTGAGAACCTTGGCCGCTTGGCCGGCCTTCAAGGCGACGCGGACGCTTTTCTAACATCGGCCGATGCCGAATTTGAGGGCCTGAAAGTCCGGCTTGCAACGAAAAAACGTCCACCTGTTGCGCTGGTCAATTTCATGGATCGACGCCATGTCCGGATCTATGGCGCTAGCAGTCTTTATCAGAACGTCCTGGACCGGATCGGTCTTGAAAATGCCTGGACCCGTCCAACCAACTACTGGGGTTTTGCAACGGTCGGGCTGGAAGAGCTCGCCCGCTTCGCCCCTCAAGACATGCATCTGATCGCCTTTGAGCCGATCGTCGACGAAATCAAGCCGACGCTGGCATCAAGCCCGATCTGGCGGACGATGCCGGTGGTCCAAAACGGCAACTATCAGGTTTTCCCCGCGGTTCTGACCTTTGGCATGGTGCCGTCCGCCTTGCGCTTTGCCCGATTGATCACGGACTACTTGGAAGGGCTCCCGTCATGACTGCTGCCCTTTCCAACCGTGCACCGGTTCTCTCAATCACGCTGATTGTTGGCGCAACTCTTGTGGGCTGGCCGCATGTTGCGACTGTCCTTCTCAGTCTGATGGAGACGCCCGCCGGATATGATGTGGAGCGCATGATCGCCCTTTACTCGACACTGCCCCGCATGGTGACAGCGTTGCTGTGTGGCGCGGCGCTGTCTCTTTCCGGCGCGTTGCTTCAGATCGCCCTCAGAAACCCGCTGGCCTCACCCACCACGCTTGGCGTTTCAGCCGGTGCGCATTTGGCACTGGTCCTGGCGGGCCTGTTCGCCCCCGCACTTATTGCCTTCAGCCGCGATATCGTTGCCTTGATAGGCAGCTTGATAGCCGCGGGCCTCGTTTTCAGCCTTGTATCCCGCCGCGATATTTCTCCCGTAACACTGGTGCTCGGCGGCCTGGTGGTCAGCCTCTATTGCGGTGCGGCAGCAACGCTGCTGGTTCTGCTCAACGACCGATATCTTGCTAGTCTTTTCATTTGGGGGGCAGGATCGCTCTCCCAGCAGGATTGGTCTATCCCGATCGGACTTTTCTGGAAACTGGCCATACCAATTTGCGCCGCCGGGTTGCTTGTTCGTCCGCTGACGCTTTTAAGCGCTGGAGATGAAGCCGCCCAGTCACTCGGCGCCTCCCCTGCACGAATGCGCATGATCACCGTGCTCATCGCCGTTGCACTGGCAGCCATAGTCACCAGCTCGGTCGGAGTGATCGGCTTTATTGGATTGGCCGCACCCGTGATCGCGCGGATGAGCGGGGCCCGCACGGTTCTCAGCCAGATTGTTTGGTCGACGCTCATCGGTGCTTTTCTTTTGTTCCTGACGGACAACGCGATTCAGCTTCTTGCCGGATCGCTGGCCGATTTTGTTCCGACCGGTGCCGCAACGGCTCTTTTCGGCAGCCCGCTGCTTCTGCTGCTGTTGCGCAAAACCAAGTCACTACAAACTCCGAGTTCAAGCCCGGCTGCCGTCAAGCGAGTCTCTATTCCGTTTCCGGTGACGCTGTTGGGTTGCTCGCTCATTCCAGCCATTCTTGTGATCGCCAGCCTTCTCTTTGGCCGCGATACCTCTGGCGAATGGGAGTTCATTTATTCCAACGCCACAGCGGACCTTCTTTTGGAACTCCGGGCACCCCGTGTCTTCAGCGCAGCGGCGGCAGGCAGCTTGCTTGCGGCCGCAGGTGTTATCTTGCAAAGACTGTCGCGCAATGACATGGCAAGCCCGGAAGTTCTCGGCATCAGTTCCGGCGCTATGCTCGGACTGGCTTTTGGCCTGTTTTTCTTGGCCAGCCCGCATACCGGGCCAATGATCTTTTGCGCGGCCATCGGCGCATTTGCGATCATGGGCTTGATCCTTCTGCTCAACCGCAAAAGTGGCTTTCAGGCGGAACGCATGGTTCTCGCCGGGATCGCGTTCACCGCATTGCTCGACGCTTTGGTTGGCGCTCTGGCCGCGACGGGGGATCTACGTTCGCTTCAATTGCTGCGCTGGATGAGCGGCACCACCTACGGCGCTACTTATGACAGCGCAACAGTTCTCTTCGGCCTGGCCATTGCCTTGCCCGGCTTAGCGCTCTTATTGGTGCGCTGGATTGGTGTTCTGGAACTTGGGCCAGGGGCGGCCGGATCGCTCGGCCTACCCGTTTCCCGCGCCCGCGGGTTGCTGTTTTGCCTTGCCGGATTGATGACGGCGGCTGCAACGCTTGCTGTCGGTCCCTTGAGTTTTATTGGCCTGATGACACCGCATATCGCCCGGCATCTTGGGTTTGTCCGGCCAGCAGATCAGCTTCTTGTAGCCGCATCAGCTGGAGCCTGCCTGATGGTGACAGCCGATTGGATCGGCCGCCACGGATATTTTCCTTACGACATGCCCTCCGGCCTCATCTCGGCACTTGTCGGAACCCCCTTCCTGATGGCACTTCTCGGTCGGCACTCACCCAGGTAAGCAACTGAATTTATTGCTCTATATTCACTTCCAATTATGCAGCACCACGTATCACACCGAGAGACTATATGACCTGCAAATCGTCTGCGTATGTGACTTTGAACCAAGCTGAAGGTGTCTTCGCGCGTCTCCTCGATCATGCGCGCGAACATGACGTCGTGCTGGAGCAAACCGGACCAAAAGATTTCAAGATTGTTGTCGGCAGTGGCTTTATTGCGATCGGCACCGATGGCCTTGGACTCATTCTAAATGTTTCGGCGGAATCGGTCAGCATCCTGTATTTCTTGAAGGAAGCGGCCGCCCTGCATCTGGCAGAATATAATGCCGAAGTGGCCGAGGCTCTTCACTGGGAAGATGAGAGTACGCGACCACTCAACCTGAAAGCTCCCCCCAGTTTTCACGAACTGTCCGTTGTTTCCGTTAGCGAACCAATGGACGGTTTGATCCGCCTGCGCTTGTCCGGAACCGACGACCTTTCCGGTCTTGCAGGACCCGGCATTCATGTCAAATTGATGCTGCCAATCAATCCAGAGCGGACACCAGTTTGGCCTCAAGCCTCTAGAAATGGCCTGACAAAATGGCCAAAGGGCGCGGACGAATTACATGTCCGCTATTACACAATAAAATTCATCGATCTAACAGCCGGAGTGCTCGATATCGACATCGTCCGCCATGACGGCGGATTGATCGCAGACTGGGCCGTTGCCGCAAAACCAGGCGCGAAAATCGGACTGCTTGGTCCCGGCGGAGGCGAAACACCGGACAAGGCAAAGCGCGTCCTTCTGTGCGGTGACAAGACCGCGCTGCCCGCTTTGGCTCGCATGCTGGAAGAACTGCCGGACAATGTCGCTGGAGATGTGGTTGCAGAAGCTGCTGACCTAGATTGTTTGACGCATTATCTCCCGTCCACCCACCTAACGTTACACGTTCTCCCGGAAGACCGGTTTCGGAGCGATGTTGAACAGTATTCTGAAAGCCTGACGGTGAACAAGAAACCGGACTTCGCCTGGTTCGCAGGAGAACATCAAAACGCGCAAAGTATGCGGAGATTTTTCAAATCTGATCTTGGCCTTTCCAAGGGCCAGCAATACGCAATTACCTATTGGCGCGACGGCGGGCCGTTGGAAGCCAATTAATCTGGTCCGCTTTTTGAGTGGATGCAGAAATACCGAAGGCCTCTTGCCTGTTGAGGCGATCATTGCAAGAAAGAAGCAGGCATACGAGGGGGAGATATAGAGTGCCAGCCACGACGGCGAAATCCGTTTCTGCGCGAAAGTCCGCTCAGCAGGAACGCTCAAAGGCGAAAATCCAACTGATCCTCGACACCACGCTTGCCATGCTCAACGAGGGGCCCGCGGACAAGATAACAACTAACGAGATCGCCAAACGGGCCGGCATCAGCATTGGCTCGCTTTATCAATATTTTCCGAAAAAAGAGGCAATTTTCTACAGCCTGTTCAGTGAATGGCTGCAGGAGACGCTTGATCGGCTTGATGATGTCGGAGCGCGTTTCAGCGGGTCTGAAAATCTTGATGATCTGTCAGATGCCGTCTTTGAGTGCCTGTCCCGCGACGACAGCATCAACTCAAAAGGCCACTGGCAGCTCCTCAGGGCCATGGGCAGTACCGAAGAACTTGCCGCTTTGGAAGCAGAACATCAAAGAGAAGTCTTCCAGCGTATCGTAGGATTTCAAGAAAAGTTTGGCCGGTCCATTCCTCCCGAAAAGGCCGAAGTCCTGGCAACTCTGCAGCACCATGTGACCGTCGGATGCCTGGCCACTGCCGCCCAAATCGGCGACCACCCGGAACGCGCGGCCGCCCTCGACTGGGGCCGCAAAGCGATGCGGTTCATCTACGACATTGAGAAATTGAACGCCTGATTACGCCAAATTCGGAAGACTCTTACGGAACCTTCGGATCCGGGTTTTCCGTATGACCGTCCACGGCGATCACCTGCCCCGAAACCAGCCGGGCCCCGTCTGAAGCCAGAAACGCTGCCATTTCGGCAATGTCCTCGGGCCACACGAAAGACTTCATCGACACGCCGGAGGTGTAGCCTTCATAGATCGCGTCGCGGGTCGTACCCTTTTCGGCTGCTTCGCGCATCATGACCCCTTCCATGCGCGGCCCTTCGACTCCGCCCGGACAGATGGCGTTGGCGCGGATCCCGAACGGCCCCAGTTCCATCGCCAGGGTTTTCATGAACCCTATCACGCCCCATTTGGCGGCCGCATAAGGCGCGCGGTTCGGATAGCCGAAGATCCCGGCAGTTGAAGACGTCACGATAATCGCGCCGGAGCCGGCAGCCTTCATCAACTGCGCAGCATATTTGGCAAACAGGAACGGGCCATCGAGGTTCACGGACAGGCAACGTCGCCAGTCATCCAGTGCGATGTTTTCGACCTTTGCAGTTGGACCCGCGATGCCGGCATTGGCGCACAGCGTGTCGAGCCCGCCCCATGCGGCCTCGATCCCAGCAAAGAGCGCGCTCACGGCATCTTCATCAGTGACATCGAGACAGGCTTTTTGCCAGTTCTCTGGACAGGCCTGGAGCGCAGCCTCATCGACATCAACGACCCAGACCTGATCCCCATCTGCTGCGAATTTTTCAGCCATCGCCCGGCCGATACCGGAGGCACCAGCCGTGATCAGAACCCGTTTGCTCATATGTCGGCCACCTTAATGACCGTGGTGCCGATCTTGGTTCCCGCTTCCACAAAAGCATGGGCTTCGGCAGTCTGGTCCAGGGAAAAGGTGCGCGCGACCGGGTGCTGCAGATCGTTGTTGGTGAGCCAACCAGTGATATCAACGACACCCGCTGTCCGTGCCGCTTCCGGCAAGATGTAAACCAAAACCATGCGCAGCGTCTGACCGTCGAACATCATCGGATAAAAGGGGAGTTTAGGTTCCGGATCCGCCATGGAACCATAGGCGGCTATGGTGCCGTTTTGCGCCAACACCTTGCGGGAGGTCGCAAGATTGCCGCCGAATTCGACTTCGACGATCCGCTCAACCCCCTTGCCCGAGGTGGCTTCCAGAATGTTTTCCGCAACATCTTCGCTGCGGTAGTTCAGGACAACATCAGCGCCCATTTGCCTCGCATGGGCGGCTTTTTCCTCAGAACTCACGGTGGTGAAAACCCTGGCGCCACGCAGTTTGGCCATCTGGATTGCATAAGAACCAACGGTCCCCGCCCCACCAGTTACAAGAATATCCTGGCCGTCAATCGCACCATCGGCAAAGAGGCAGCGGTGTGCCGTCAAAGCCGGAATGCCAAGGCATGCACCGTCTTCAAAACTTGCTTCTTCAGGCAAATAAACAGCCTGTTCTTCATGCAACGCGATGAGGGTTCCATTCGACCCATGCGCCCGCTTCCAGCCAGCATTCCAGAGCCAGACCCGTTCACCGATCCGTTCTTCATTGACGCTGTCGCCCACGGCCACGATCCGACCGGCGCCATCGCTATGAGGAATAACCCGATCGAAAGCCATCGGGCCACGGACCCCAGCACGGGATTTGGCATCCGATGGATTGACCGCAGAGGTGGCAACCTCGACGAGTACCTCGCCGTGTGCCGGTTTTGGATCGACCAGCTCGCCAACGATAAAGACTTCGCCGGCCGGACCATTGGTTTCGTAATAGGCGGCTTTCATAGCTCTACCCTCAACTTATTGAATGCTTTCGGCTTCAGACTTTCGACGCCGCTGCGCGTTGCTTCAGGAGGTCCGTCAGCCAGTTCGGGTCCATTTCAGGAACCGACGACAACAACAGTTCCGTGTAAGGATCATGCGGCGGGGTAAACATGGCCGATTTCTGCCCTTGTTCGACCACCTTGCCCGATTGCATGACAACCACCTCATCAGCGATTGCCTTCACCGTCGCAAGATCGTGCGTGATGAACATATAGGCCAGGTCAAGCTCGCTTTGCAGACGGTCTAGCAATTTCAAAATGCCTTCGGCCACCAGCTGATCAAGCGCGGACGTGACTTCATCGCAAATGATGAACTTCGGATCCGCCGCAAGCGCTCTGGCAATACCAACCCGCTGTTTCTGGCCGCCGGACAGTTCTGACGGCAACCGGCCGATAAACTCATCCGGCTCCAGTTCGATCATATGTAGAAGTTCACGAACTCGGTCTTTCAGCGCCTTGCCGCGCAGGCCGAGGTAAAATTGCACAGGACGGCCAATGATCTGGCCAATGCTCTGCTTCGGATTAAGGGCCGTATCCGCCATCTGATAGATCATCTGGATCTGGCGCAATTGATCGGGCGTGCGGGCTTTGTAGCCTGCAGGCAGCGGTGCGCCATCAAACAGCACCTCACCTGCCAGCGGCTGCAAAAGACCTGTGATCACGCGGGCCGTGGTCGACTTTCCGCTGCCAGACTCTCCAACAACGGCAACGGTCCGGCGTTTATGAACGTCGAAACTGACGTCATGCAGCACTTTCAACTGCCCGTAGGCCGCTGTCACATTCTTGACCGAGACGATCGGTGTGTCTTCTTTAGCTGCTAACGGCTGCTCTTCACGTGCATGGCTGCGAACCGCCCAAAGAGATTTGGTGTAATCCGCCTTTGGCGTATCCAGCATGGTTTTTGTGTCGGCTTCCTCGACCTCATTGCCGTGTAGCAGCACCTTGATCCGGTCTGCCATCTGGGCAACCACCGCCAGGTCGTGGGTAATGTAGATCGCTGCGGTCTGGAACTGATCAACAATGTCCCGGATCGCGTCCAAAACCTCAATCTGCGTGGTCACATCAAGCGCAGTGGTTGGCTCATCGAAAATGATCAAATCGGGCCGGCAGGACATCGCCATTGCGGTCATCGCCCGCTGCAACTGCCCCCCGGACACTTGGTGCGGATAGCGGAACCCAATGTTTTCCGGATCGGGCAACTGCATTTTCCGGTATAGTTCCACCGCATCGGCCGCCGCATCACTGCGCGAAGACGTGCCGTGCTGAACCGGGGCTTCCGTATATTGATCGATCAACCGGTGTGCCGGATTGAAGCTGGCAGCAGCGGACTGCGCCACATAGGCGATGCGTTTGCCCAAGAGATCGCGCTTTGCCGATGCCGGCGCTTTGACCAAGTCAATGCCATCGAAGGTGATCGATCCGCCGGATATCCGGCAGCCGTCGCGGGTGAATCCCATAGCTGCCAAGCCGAGAGTCGATTTGCCTGCCCCGGATTCACCGATCAAGCCGAGCACTTCACCACGGTGGAGCGTCAGATCGACACCCTTGACGATTTCGCTCCATTTTTCGTCAGACCGGCCTTCAATGCGCAGTCCCTTGATCGTCAGGAGCGGTGTATTTGACGTATCAGTCATATCGGATCCTCACTCCTTCAATCCGCTGGCCCGGTGCAGCATCCAGTCAACGACGAAGTTGACCGCCACGGTCAAAAGCGCAATAGCGCCAGCCGGCAGCAACGGAGTGATGTCACCAAAAGTAATCAAAGTGGCGTTGTCACGCACCATGGATCCCCAGTCCGCAGTCGGCGGTTGAATGCCAAGGCCCAAGAAGGACAAGGCCGATATCGACAGGAACACGAAACAAAACCGGAGGCCGAATTCTGCCACCAGCGGCGCTGCCGCATTCGGCAAGATCTCACGGATGATCAGATAGCCAAGACCTTCACCACGCAGCCGGGCCGCTTCGATGTAGTCCATGACAACAATGTTCATCGCAACCGACCGGGCCAGCCGGAACACCCGGGTGGCGTCAATCATCGCGATTACCAGGATCATATTGACGATCGATGTTCCAAAAATCGTCAGCAACAGAAGCGCGAAGATCAAGGATGGGATTGCCATCAAAATGTCTACGAACCGGCTGAGCAGTTCATCGATCCAGCCGCCGAGAACCGCTGCAAGCAGCCCGAGGATGGAGCCCACGAAAAAGGCCAACAAAGAGGTGGCAAAGGCAATGCCCACCGTGTTGCGCGCGCCGTAAACCAGGCGTGTGAACATATCCCGGCCAATGTTGTCTGTGCCAAGCCAGTGAGCGCTGTCCCAGGGGAGAAACTGTGCGCCAACGACTTCCGTCTCACCGAACGGTGCAATCAACGGTGCGAACACGGCGACCACAAAATAGATCACGATAACCAGCAGGCCAAAACTTGCCGATAGCGGCATAGTCCGGGCAAGTTTTGCGAAGGATCCAGTTCCAGCCGTGATCAGCACAGTGCGGAACACATAGGCACTCGCGGCGGCAAGGCCCAATGCTGCCGCGCAATAGATCAGGGTCATCCAAAGTGGAGTTGAAGATGCCATGCCCGCCTCCTAACGCGAATGAATGAGGCGCGGGTTGGACAAGGTCGCCAGGACATCCGCAGTCAGATTGAGAAGGACATAAGCGCAAGCGAAAATCAGGGCCGCGGCCTGAACAACGGTGAAGTCGCGTTTGGCGACCGAATCCACCATCAGCTGACCAAGGCCCGGATACACAAACACAACCTCGACGACCACAACCCCGGTGATGAGGTAGGCCAAATTGAGGGCGATGACGTTGATAATCGGTGCCAAAGCATTCGGCAAAGCGTGTTTGACGATGATCCGTGCCGGACTAATCCCTTTCAATCGGGCCATCTCGATATAGGGCGATGCCAGTAGGTTGATGATCGCGGCCCGGGTCATACGCATCATGTGTGCAGTCACCACCAAGGTGAGCGTCAGGGCCGGAAGGAATGTCCGGTAGAGTTGTTCACCGAAGGACGTGCCCGGTTTGAGCGTTGCAAGCGATGGGAACATCCCGCTTTGCGCCAGAAGAACAATCAGAATGTAGGCGACAAAAAACTCCGGGAATGAGATCGAGCTCAACGTGACCAGGTTCACTGTCCGGTCAAACAAAGAGTTTCTGTAAAGAGCTGCCAAAATACCTAGGCCGACGGCAAGCGGGATTGAAATTGCCGCTGCATAAAGAGCAAGAAATAGTGTATTGCCAAGGCGACCTGAGATCAGGTCTGCGATTGGCCGGCCATTGGCAAGAGAGTTTCCAAAGTCTCCCTGAAGCACACCGCCTAACCAGCTCAGGTACCGTTGATAGGCCGGGAGGTCCAAACCGAGTTCCCGGCGGAAAGCTGCAACGGTTTCCGGGGTTGCCGATTGTCCGAGGATTTCCTGGGCAATGTCGCCCGGTAACATCTCGACCGCCGCAAAGATCAACAGCGAAATTGCAAACAGGGTCAAAAGGCCAAGCCCAAGGCGCTTGGCAATCATAAGCCAGATTTTACCCACTAAATCTCCCCCAGAGATGGCGCGCGGAAACGCCGGATGTGCCGGTCACATCTTGTTACCGCAAGGCCCGGTGTATTCCGGGCCTTGCAGCAGCGTTTTTAGGCGAACCACCATCTCTCGACAGCGCGGAAACCGTCAAGCGTCCAGTTGGCGCCAACTTTCTCGGGAGTTGCGATGGCCGTCGAATGGGCCATGACATAACTTGCGAACATCGGGATAACCGTGCCGCCTTCGTTGCTGACAATGTTCTGCATCTCGAAGTACATTTCGCGACGCTTTTCTTCGTCAAGCTCGGAACGGGCTTCGACCAGCAGCTTGTTGAACCGCTCATTTTCCCAGTAAGTGTCGTTCCACGGCACACCTGAGGCATATGCGGTAGCAAACATCCAGTCTTCAGTCGGGCGTCCGCCCCAGTAAACCGCGCAGAACGGCTTTTTCATCCAGACGTTTGACCAGTAGCCATCGTTCGGCTCACGCACGATTTCGATGTTGATGCCAGCTGCCTTGGCAGATTCTGAGTAAAGCACACCGGCATCGACAGAACCGGTGAAGGCCGCGTCAGATGCTGACAAGGCAACGTCCAGGCTGTCGAGACCGGCCTGCTTCAGATAATGCTTCGCCTTATCAGGATCGTAAGTGTGCTGCTCGAGTTCTGCTGCGAAGAACCGGTTGGAACGTCCAATCGGATGATCGTTGCCGACTTCACCGAAGCCGTTCAGAACCTTGTTGACCAGTTCCTGGCGGTCGATGGCGTATTTCAACGCCTGACGCACGTTGTTGTCATTGAACGGCGCAGCACGCGTATCCATGGCAAAGGTGTAATGCTGCGTTCCTGTGGTGGTCAGGAGTTTCAGATTTGGCGAACGGCTCAGCATGTGCGCTGTGTTCACATCGACCCGGTCGATTACGTCGGCTTCGCCTGTCACCAAAGCGTTCAAGCGCGCTGCGGAGTCCAGGATTGCGAGAATTTCAACGCCATCGAAATGGGCCCGATCCGACTTCCAATAGTTCGGATTGCGTTTCAGTGTCGCCTGAACGCCCGGCTCATAGGATTCCACAACATAAGCACCACACCCGTCATTGCTGGCCGGGTCGATAGCACCATTAGCTGCCGGCATAACTGGCAGGTGATAATCCGACAGGATGAACGGGAAATCGGAGTTGCCGTTTTCCAACGTCACGACAACCGTGGACGGTCCATCAGACTTGATGTCGGTGATTGGTGCCACGATCGGCTTTGCTGCCGATTTACTGTCTTCACCCCGGTGATGGTTCAATGACGCGATCACGTCTTCAGCTGAAACGGTTTTGCCTGAATGGAACGTAACGCCGTCACGCAGCTTCAGTGTCCAAACCTTGGCGTCCGGGCTTGCTTCCCAGCTTTCAGCGACTTCGCCAACCAGGGATCCATCGGCAGCGATTTCAGTCAGGTAACCGTGACGAGCCGTTGCAAAAACCTGGACGTATGCGTTGTCCCAGGTAGCCGGATCATAGCTGTCGGACGTGTTGCCATGACCCATTGCAAGACGCAATGTGCCGCCTTTTTTCGGCTCGGCGTGCGCACCGCGCGCGCCCATAGCAGACAGTGCTGCCGCACCTCCAAGTGCGGTTGCCCCTTGCAGAATGGTTCTGCGGGAAATTCCCTTGGAAGCAGTTTTTGTTAGATCTTTTATCATTCGATCCTCCTCCGGATATTTTCTGTGCTTGAACTTCGTGACCCACTATATCGCAGATCTTCCCTCTGATTTTTTGTTTTCTGCGCCACCGGAAATTGTTTCGCATGCAAACGATACAAACACCGATATCACACCCACCCGCGACCGCTATCTTTATTTTGATTGATTAGTCAGTCAACGTCTTTCATTGTTAAGGTGCAGTCTGCAGCGCCCCGCTCAAATACGGCGCGCAGTCGTCATGAACCGACATTTTCCCCTTGTCATTTCCTTAAAAGCGTAGTGCTGTTCCGAGAATGGACTGTGCGCAAATGGAATAAGAATATGCCGATCTGGTCGAATCCGGCTCAAAAAACGCGGAAGTTAAATGTTCTGCTGTTCGACAAGTTCTCTAACAATTGCCTGGCCAACGCCATTGAACCCTTTCGAGCCGCCAATGCGATCAGCGGCCAGAGCCTCTATCAATGGAAGTATGTGACACTGGACGGGGCACCCATTCAGTCCTCGAGCGGGCTTCGCATTATACCTGACGGCGCCTTGAGCCACGCAGAGCCCGGATACGCTGTCGTGGTTTTGTGCAGCTATGACTTCGTCTTGCACAGCACGCCAGCGAGCTTTGCAGCGCTGAGGGCCGCTGCAACCCGGCACGACGTGATGATCGCGATGGATGCCGGCAGTTGGCTGTTGGCAAGTGCAGGTCTACTTGATGGCCGCAAGGCCACCATTCATTGGGAAGAGCATACCCATTTCGCGGAAACCTTTCCTGACGTGACGACGTTTCGGGATCGTTATGTCATCGACGGCAACCGGATTACCTGCACCGGCGCCATGGCTGCATACGATCTTTCCTCACACTTGGTTGCTGAACATCATGGGGAAGCGCTGCGCCTGGAAGTCGGGCTGATGCTGATGCACGATGGCTCCTCATCCCAGCTTGCGTTTCCATTGCCTCAAGCGCGCAGCGATGCGGTCAAACGCACCATCAAGGTCATGCTGGAAAACCAGGAAACGCCGCTGCCGATTTCCAAGCTCGCGTCAAAAACCGGCCTGTCGCAGCGCCGTTTGCAAGATCTGTTTTCCCAAGAGTTTGGAACAACACCGTCCGTTGTCTACCGGCGCATTCGCTTGGCAACAGCCAGGCATTTGGCCACTGATGGCTCGCTGACAATCGGGGAAATCGCCTGCCGGTGCGGCTATGCCAACGTCAGTGCAATGATCCGGGCATTTGTGGCTGAATTCGGCATCCCGCCTGGAAAACTTCGCCGAGAGGGTCATCCGGACAACCGGTCGGACCGGGGCGTTGCGTCAAACTCGAGCCTGTAGGCACGTGTCATTGCACTGGCGTTTTGATAACCGCAGCGGATTGCGATTTCGGCAATGGTCAGGTCTGTGTAGCGGATGAGCCGCCGCGCCTCCCGCAGACGGATGGCCTTGTAGATAGCCTTTGGTGTCATGCCAAATTCAGCATTGAACCGGTTTTCCAACAAACGCTGATCGACCTTCAGGCGTCCGGCCACGCTAGGGATGGTCAAGGGGTTTTCAATGTTCCGCCGCATCAAGGCGGTCGCTTCGCGCATCAGCCGATCGGCAGTCCGTTCTTGAAACAGTTCTGACCTTTCACCGGAGCTGCCATGCATGAACAATGTGGCCACTTCCAGAGAAAACAGCGGACTGTGATCCTTCTTGATAATTTCCAACATCAGTTCGAACGTGGTCGAAGCGCCGCCACAGGTCGCAACCGTGTCTTCCAGGACATAGCGGTCCTCAACAACATCAATTTCCGGAAAGGCTTCGGCAAAGCCCGAAAGCTCATCCCAGTGGATGGTTGCTTGTCTGTTATCTATCAAACCGGCCGCAGCCAGCATCCAGCCGCCCGTGTCGAGGCCCCCGAGCAATTTGAACCGCTTTCGTGCCGCGCGTAAAATTTGGTGCAGTTTTGGGGTCGAATACGACTTGAAGCCGTAACTTGGCATAACAAACAGGTAGTCACCGCCTGGCTGCGCGTCGGCCCAACTGAGCGTTTCAACAGGCAATCCGCTTGAAGACACCACTGTACCACCTGCCACACTGACATGTTGCCAGGAATAAAGCCGTTTCCGGGCGATGGTGTTGGCTGCGCGGAATGGTTCGATGGCGTTTGCTAGGCAGTGGTTGGAAAAGTTCTCGAACAGCAGGACGCAGATCGACCGGATCTGTTGCGACGACTGCGGATCAGATTTTTTCAAAAACTGCACAACATCCCACCAAAACTGCACAGAACGAAATTCGAATTCTTCACACTCTCTTGTCAGCAAATCAAGAGGGGCGACGGCGATGCATTTTGGCCTGACCGAAGAACAAGAGATGATCGTCTCCACAGTGCGATCATTCGTAGAGAACGAAATCTACCCGCACGAAGAGATGGTTGAGAAAACCGGTCAGGTGCCGCATGAGCTTGGCGAGAAACTTAAGCAGAAGTGCATCGACCTTGGATTTTATGCCTGTAACTTCCCCGAAAGCGTCGGCGGCGCTGGACTGAGCCATCTGGATTTCACGCTTGTGGAGCGCGAACTTGGCCGCGGTTCGATGGCTCTCAACCACTTCTTCGGCCGGCCGCAGAACATCCTGATGGCCTGTAAAGAAGAGCAGATCGAAAAATACCTTCTGCCAGCCGTCCGGGGTGAGAAAATGGATGCCTTGGCCATGACTGAGCCCGATGCCGGTTCCGATGTCCGCGGCATGAAATGCCAGGCCGTGCGTGATGGCGGTGATTGGGTGATCAGCGGCTCCAAGCACTTCATTTCCGGCGCTGAACACGCCGATTTCTTCATTGTCTTTGTGGCGACCGGTGTGGATGACACGCCTAAGGGGCCGAAAAAACGGATCACCTGTTTCCTGGTAGACCGGGGCACACCCGGATTTGAAGTTCGTGACGGCTACAATTCCGTGAGCCACAAGGGCTACAAAAACTACATTCTTTATTTCGATCAATGCCGCTTGCCCGATGCTCAAGTGCTTGGTGAAGTCGACGGCGGGTTTGAAGTCATGAACGAGTGGCTGTACGCAACCCGCCTGACTGTTGCTGCCATGAGCGTTGGCCGCGCGCGGCGCTGCTTTGACTATGCCGTCAACTATGCCGCTGAGCGGAAGCAGTTCGGCCAGTCCATCGCCAAGTTCCAGGGGGTGAGTTTCCAGGTGGCCGACATGATCACCGAGATCGATGCCGCCGATTGGCTGACGCTTGCAGGTGCCTGGCGGTTGGATCAAAACCTGCCGGCCAACCGTGAAATCGCCAGCGCCAAAGTCTATGCAACAGAAATGTTGGCCCGGGTGACAGACACCACGCTGCAGATCTTTGGCGGCATGGGTTTGATGGACGATTTCCCGATCGAACGGTTCTGGCGCGATGCCCGCGTGGAACGGATCTGGGACGGCACCAGCGAAATCCAACGCCACATCATCAGCCGCGATATCTTCCGGCCGTTGGGGGCTTAAAGATGCGGTCTTTGACCCGCTTATTAAACCCGCGGTCGATTGCGGTCATCGGCGGTGGCGCTTGGTGCGAGAGTGTTCTCACGCAATGCAAAGCGTTCGGTTACTCCGGTAAACTTTCAGCCATCCACCCCAAACGCTCGGATGTTGGCGGTATTCCGGCCGTCACCTCTCTGGCGGATCTGGAAGATGTGCCGGATGCGATTTTTATTGGGGTGAACCGCCATGTCACTATTGAGGTCGTGCGCGAAGCAGCTCAGCTCGGTGTGGGAGGCGCTGTCTGTTTTGCTTCCGGTTTCCGCGAGGCTGCTGCTGAGCTCGAAGACGGAAATGACCTGCAGGACGCTCTGATTGAAGCTGCTGGCGATATGCCGATCCTCGGCCCGAACTGCTACGGGTTCATCAATGCGCTTGAGACAGCGTCCCTCTGGCCGGATCAGCATGGCTTGGCCAAAATTGACCGCGGAGTCGCGATCATTTCGCAAAGCTCCAACATTGCGCTGAACCTGACCATGCAGACCCGCGGCCTGCCGGTGGCTTATGTCATGACAGTCGGCAACCAAGCGCAATCCGGGTTGTCTCAGATTGGCGAAGCGCTTTTGCAAGACGACCGCGTGACGGCGATAGGTCTTCATATCGAGGGGATCGACAATCTTTTCGCTTTTGAAGCCTTCGCCCGCAAGGCCTGGGCCTGCGGAAAGCCGGTCGTGGCGCTGAAGACCGGACGATCCGAGCAGGCTCAGGCCGCAACGGTCTCCCATACAGCTTCAATAGCGGGGACGTCTGCAGGCGCGTCAGCGCTGTTTGACCGATTGGGAATTGCCGAAGTCCAGACACTTCCGATTCTCTTGGAAACGCTCAAGCTTTTCCATGTTCACGGTCCATTACCCAATACCCGAATTGCTTCGATGTCTTGTTCCGGTGGTGAAGCCAGTCTCATGGCGGATCTGGGCCTTGCCCATGACATTACATTTCCGGAGCTTACAAATTGCCAATCGAATGGGCTGCGTAGCGCACTCGGCCCGAAGGTCGCCCTCGCCAATCCGCTTGATTATCACACTTATATCTGGAGTGATCCTGCAGCCATGGCCGACACGTTCGCGGCCATGATGGCTGGTGATCTGGCACTCGGCTTGGTGGTGTTGGATTTTCCACGCAGCGACCGCTGTAATGGTGCGGAGTGGGAGAAAGTTATCGATTCGATTGATTTGGCCGCCCGGACCTCAGGCAAACCGATGGGCGTGGTTGCCTCGCTCCCGGAAGCGCTGCCGGAAATCATTGCTGAGGATCTGATTAGGCGGAACATTGTTCCCTTCGCCGGGATGGAAGAAACCATGGCCGCGATCTCCGTCGCGTCAAAACTTACGTCGCCGCCAACTGATACCGGCATCTTTGTTCCGGGGCAGCTGGTGCAGGTCGAAACTTTAAGTGAAGACACCGCCAAAGAGAGATTGAGCACTTTTGGCGTCCGAATTCCCAAAAACGCAACGGCCAAAACTGCGGAAGAGGCAGCCACTCTTGCCGATAAGATCGGCTATCCAGTTGTCCTGAAAGGCCTGGGCATCGCCCATAAGAGCGAGGCAGGCGCTGTTGTTCTCAATCTGACGTCCAGCGAGGACGTTCTGGCTGCTGCAGCACATATGCAAGTGGATGGATTTCTCGTAGAAGAGATGGTCACTGGAACGCTCGCAGAGTTATTGATCGGTGTCGTGCGCGACCCAGGTCACGGCTATGTGTTGACCCTGGCGGCCGGCGGTGTGTTGACCGAACTTCTGGAAGATGGCGTCTCTTTGACCATCCCGGCCAGCCGGGAAGACCTTGAAAAGGCCCTTGACCGCTTGCGGATTTCAAAAGTGCTCAAAGGATTCCGGGGACGGCCTGCCTGTGACATCGACAAAATCCTCGATACTATTCTGGCACTTCAGACATACGTTTTGTCGGGTGCGGTTGAAGAAGCCGAGATAAACCCGCTCCTTTGCGGACCAGACTTTGCCATTGCGGCGGACGCCCTCATCAGATGCGGACAAAAGCATGACGGATAATCCAATTAAGACCCAAATCACTGGGCATATTCTAGAGGTCACTCTCGACCGGCCGAAAGCCAATGCCATTGATCTTGCGACCAGCCGGATCATGGGCGACGTCTTTACCGATTTCCGGGACAACCCGGACCTGCGGGTCGCCATTGTCACCGGCGCAGGCGAAAAGTTCTTTTGCCCGGGCTGGGACCTGAAAGCGGCCGCTGATGGCGATGCGGTTGATGGCGACTACGGCAAGGGCGGTTTTGGCGGCTTGCAGGAACTGCGCGGCCTCAACAAGCCGGTAATCGCGGCCGTCAATGGCATTTGCTGCGGCGGCGGCTTGGAATTGGCGCTGTCCGCCGACATTATTCTTGCTGCTGAACACGCGAGTTTCGCACTTCCGGAAATCCGCTCCGGGACCGTTGCGGATGCGGCCAGCATCAAGCTGCCAAAGCGGATTCCTTATCATATTGCCATGGAAATGCTGCTGACCGGTCGCTGGATCGAAGTTGAAGAAGCCGCTCGCTGGGGACTGGTCAATCACGTTTATCCCGCAGCAGATTTGATGGCGGAGGCCCGCAAGCTTGCGGAATTGCTCGCCTCCGGCCCACCGCTGGTCTACGCGGCGATCAAGGAAGTTGTCCGCGAAGCCGAAGACATGAAATTCCAGGACGCCCTGTCCCGGATCACCAAAAGCCAATTTGCCACCGTCGAAACCCTCTACCGGTCTGAAGATCAGCTGGAGGGCGCACGGGCTTTTGCAGAAAAACGCGATCCGGTCTGGAAGGGCCGGTAAAAGGGGGAACCATGCCACTTCAAATGAACCGTGATGTTTTCATCACCTGTGCCGTCACCGGGTCGGGCTCGACCCAAGACAAATCTCCCCATGTGCCGCGCAGCCCCAAAGAGATTGCCGCCAGTGCGATCGATGCGGCCAAAGCCGGTGCCGCGGTGGTCCATTGCCACGTCCGCGATCCAGACACCGGTGTGCCATCCCGGCGTCTTGAGCTCTACCGGGAAGTCACCGATCTCATCCGGGCGGCTGATGTTGACGTGGTCCTGAACCTGACGGCTGGAATGGGCGGCGACATCACGTTTGGGTCCACAGAGGCTCCGCTGCCAGTCAATCCGGCTGGCACAGATATGGTCGGCGCCACGGAGCGGATGGCGCATATTGCCGAATGCCTGCCGGAGATCTGTACGCTCGACTGCGGCACCATGAATTTTGCCGAAGCCGATTATGTCATGACCAACACCCCTGGCATGCTCCGGGCAATGGGCGCTATGATGACTGAGCTTGGTGTTAAGCCGGAGATCGAAGCGTTTGACACTGGTCATCTGTGGTTTGCCAAACAGCTTGTCGAAGAAGGCACGCTCGCTTCCCCCGCCCTGGTGCAGCTGTGCATGGGCGTTCCGTGGGGCGCACCGAACGACCTCAACACGTTCCTCGCCATGGTCAATGCCGTGCCGCAGGATTGGTCCTGGTCTGCCTTCAGCCTTGGACGCGATCAAATGCCCTATGTCGGTGCCTCCGTTCTCGCCGGTGGCCATGTACGTGTTGGCCTGGAAGACAATCTGTTCTTGGAAAAAGGCGTTCTCGCCACCAACGCCCAGCTCGTCGAAAAAGCAGCCGGCATCATTGAAGGCATGGGCGCCCGCATCATCGGACCAGATGCCGTGCGCGAAAAACTTGGCCTCACCAAAAGGGCTCCGAAATGAAAGCAGCGATCATTGGCGGCGGTGTCATCGGCGGCGGCTGGGCCGCCCGCTTTCTGTTAAACGGCTGGGATGTTGCGGTTTTCGATCCAGATCCGGAGGCTGAACGCAAAATCGGTGAAGTGATTGCCAATGCCCGCCGCAGTCTTCCGGCGCTCTACGACAAGGCCCTTCCGGCTGAGGGGACTTTAAGTTTTCACGCCGATATGGCCGAGGCGGTCAAGGGCGCTAGCTGGGTTCAGGAAAGTATTCCTGAGCGGCTGGATCTCAAACATAAAATTCTCGGTCAACTTAATGAACTGGTTCCGGGAGACACGGTCATCGGATCGTCAACCTCCGGCTTCAAACCCTCAGAGCTGACGGCAAACGGTGCGCGGGCAATCGTCGCCCACCCGTTCAATCCAGTTTATCTTTTGCCGCTGATCGAGCTGGTTGGCGATCCAGAGACAACCGAAAAAGCTGCAGAGATTCTGCGCACAATCGGCATGTTTCCGCTCATCGTCCGCAAGGAAATCGACGCGCATATTGCCGACCGATTTCTTGAGGCTGTCTGGCGGGAGGCCCTGTGGCTCGTCAAGGACGGCATCGCCACGACGGAGGAAATCGACGAAGCCATCCGGATGGGATTTGGCATTAGGTGGGCCCAGATGGGTCTCTTTGAAACCTATCGGGTTGCCGGCGGTGAAGCTGGAATGAAACACTTCATGGCCCAGTTCGGACCTGCCTTGAAGTGGCCGTGGACCAAGCTGATGGATGTCCCGGAATTCACCGACGAACTGGTGGATCTCATCGCTGGACAGTCTGATGCCCAGTCCGGGCACTTGTCGATCCGGGAATTGGAACGGCTGCGCGATGACAATCTGGTCGGCATGATGCGGGCGCTCAAAAAGACCGGCACAGGCGCAGGCGGTGTGATCCAACGGCATGAGACCGAGCTGCCTGCTCCCGAGGTCAAAGACCTTCCCATCACTGGTGACCGTCAAATCCCGGTCAGCTGGACCGACTACAACGGTCATATGAACGAAGCGCACTATCTGGAGGCGGGGTCTCTCGCGACAGACGAATTCATGCAGTTGATCGGCGCGGATGCCAGCTACATAGCTTCCGGGAAAAGCTATTTTACGATCGAATCCCATGTCCGCTACTTAAGTGAACTCCATGCGGGCGAACAACTGACCATCCAGACCCAGGTGCTCAACGGCAAGGGCAAAAAGCTGCACCTCTTCCATTTCCTCTATGGGGCTGACGGCACGCTCGCCGCAACAGTGGAAACACTGTTGCTTCATGTCGATCTCACCACTCGGGCAAGTTCCCTGCCGGCTCCGGAGGTTCAGGAGAAACTGGAATCCTTCCACATAGCTCACGAACCCCTCGGCCTGCCCGTTGGTGCGGGCCGGTTCGTTGGGCAGCGGGCTTAGGCAGGATAATATTCAGGTCAATTTGAACCACCTTGAACGGTCCGGACTGCAGTTCATTCCGGACCGGACGAAATCAATTGAATGACGGCTTGAAGCGGTTTCAAACCGGATAATAGGCTCCACGGCGCCCCTGCTGTGGAACCGGGCGCCGGCTTCGATGCTGGAAGTTAGGGCGATATCCAAGCGGTGTTTATAAAAAATACAGGCGCAATCCAGGACGCAGAGCTGCCAGGTCAGTCTCTCTCTGTGATATTGGACAAAGACTACACAAGGTGTGCTCCGCCCCTGACAGGCCAGAATGTGACGGGTCATATTGCCGATGTTATAGGTACAGGCTAACCGACCTATAGGGCATACGCGTCATGGCCATTTACAGAGATACGTTTCCAAACATAGATGTCGATTTGCTCCTGGCCTACGTCGGCATGGAAACCGATCTGATTTTTTCGCGTGGCATCGACCTGCCGGGCTTCGCTTCATATCCGCTTTTGGAAACGGCCGATGGGCGTAAACTTCTGAAAGAATACCTGAACGACATGATCGCACTGGGCAGAGAGACGGGTAACGGCGTCATACTAGAAAGCCCGACATGGGTTGCAAACCGGGATCGGGGCGCTGCGTTGGGGTATGGACCCGCAGTATTACAACAGTTCAACCAGCAAGCCATTGCATTGATGGTTGAGGTGCGCAAAGTCAACAGCGATGTGCCGGCAGTGATCAGCGCCAACCTTGGACCGCGTGACGATGCCTACGCGCCTGAAGTGCAAATGAGCGCCAGTGAAGCCGAACGCTATCATTCTGAACAGATTTCGGCACTTGCTGACACCGAGGTTGATGTAGTCAGCGGATATACACTTGCCTATCCATCCGAAGCGATAGGGATTGTACGGGCTGCACAGCAATTTGGTCTGCCAATCGTAATCTCGTTTACAGTCGAGACTGATGGCAAACTTCCGACAGGCTGCACCTTAGAGCAGGCGATCTCGGAGGTGGATGCCGCAACTGACGGATATGCCGCCTACTTCATGATCAACTGCGCCCATCCCGATCATTTCGGCTCAATACTTGATGATCAACCTTGGATGCAGCGGGTCAACGGAATTGTCGCAAATGCATCCCGGTGCAGCCATGCGGAGCTGGACGAAGCTGAAGAGCTTGATGATGGTGACCCAGCCGAATTGGCAGGACAGCTAATGGATATCCGGAAACGGTTTCCACATATTCAAGTCCTTGGCGGATGCTGCGGCACAGACATGCGGCACATGAGAAAAATCGCACAAGCATCGGCTGCGGCCCCGCCAGCTTTTTAACTTATCACGGCAGGCTTGATTGAGTTCAAAATTCAATTCCGGCTTGGGCTTGCCAATTTCATTTTCTTTAAAATATCAATGACCTGCTTCCACTGAGCGGCCGCATCGTCTTCGCCATGCTCCAATAATTCATACCAACGCTGCTCACACTCGGCAATCGCACGGTCGCCAAAACGGTCGATCATGCGTTGTGCTGTTGAGAGGGTTGAAGACGAACGCTTTTCCACCATTAATACCGATTATTCCGTATTGAGAAAAAGTAGAGTGTGGCCTTATCCTCGGCAGCATGTAATTGACGATTGTTAATCGAAAGCCAGCCATAGTGACCGCCAGCTACGCCATAGAACCATGTTCAGGAACGTCCGGGAATACGGGAAAAAACCCAGACTGTTGCGCATATTGTCACAGGCGCAAAGAAACGGAGTGGTGCGACCTGGGTGCCAGAGAACTGGAAATCCTGAGTTCTTCAAAACATTCTAGAATTTATGAAGCGGGCGAACTGCTCTATCAGCAAGGCGATGATTGCAATGGGGTTTTTTGTATCCGCGATGGCATCGTGGGGGACCGGCGGGTCGATGCGGACGGCAATTCGGTCCTCGTCCGGTTGAATTACGGTGCAACAACCCTCGGCTATCAAGAATTTCTCACCAAGACCGAGTACCGCAATACCGCTGAGATCCTGCAAGACAGTTTTGTTTGCTTCATACACCGGTCGGTCATCAGTCAGCTGTTGTCGTCAGATTCAGCACTTGGCGAACGTTTCTTGAGGCGCAGTATTCGCGACACCCAGAAACTGGAAGACAATTATGTTGTAGCCATGAATGCCAGCATCCGGTCGCGCCTCTTGCATGTCCTGTTGGTGTTGTATGAACGCAATGGCAAGATCGACACCGCTGACCGGCATGTTCTGGAAATCCCGATCGCACGGGCGGATTTGGCCTCACTGGTCGGGACTGGTCCTGAAACCATCTCCAGAACGATAAGAAAACTGCAACAGGACCGGCTGGTCGAATTTGACGGCCGAACCGCCTTTATCCGGAATTTGGATGCGGTCTACAACGAGATTGTTGCCTTAAACTGATTGGGCTTCTGAGCTTGCCTTCCAAATGATATTCATCCAATCAAAAGGCACTGGTGTCGTTTGAACAGACCCACGGGATGTCTCCTTCAAGCACCAATGCCTGAATGCCGGTTTCACAGACAATTTCCGGAGAACCACAGGCATGCATATTAGACGCGCAGAGATTGGCGACGAGCCAGCCATCCGCGCCTGTGCTGAAGAGGCCTATTCCCCATATATTGCCGCTATTGGAAAAAAACCGGCGCCAATGACCGCCGATTTTGCCGCGCAGATCCAGGCTGGCTATGTCGATATCGCGGCGGATGACGCCGGCCAACTGCTGGGATTTATCGTCTTCTTTGCAAAAGACGATCATATGTTCCTGGAGAATGTCGCGATCCATGCCGCAGCAGCCGGACAAGGGATCGGTAAGGCCCTGATAAGTCATTGTGAGAAACAGGCCCGCGCGCTCGGGCTGCCATCTGTTTGTCTTTATACGAATGAGAAAATGACCGCGAACCTTAAGATCTATCCAAAGCTTGGCTACACGGAAACTGGCCGCCACGAGGAAGACGGCTTCAGTCGCGTCTATTTTGAAAAGTTGTTGGGCTAGAGCCAGGACCAATCACCAAAAAGCCCCGGCTCGGGGGCCGGGGCTGCGTAAGTCTATTTGTCAATCAGAACATCAGGCTCGGCAGGCCAAGCGACAGGATCGGGAAGGCCAAAAGGGCCAAAAGGACGGCGATGTCCAGCACCAGAAACTTCATGATGCCGAAGAAGATCGTGTGCACCTGGATTTCCCGGCCAACCACCGAATTGATGACAAAAACGTTGAGGCCAACCGGAGGCGTGATCAGGCCGATCTCCAGAAGCTTAACGACAATGACGCCGAACCAGATCAAATTGAACCCCATACCCTCGATCAACGGAACCGTGAAGGGAAGGGTCAACAGCATGGTGCCGATTGGGTCCAAGAACATGCCCATGACAAGGTAGATCGCCACAATGCAAAGCAAGATCACCCAGGTGTCGAGGCCTGCGGTGGCAACCAAGTCGACCAACCCGCCGGTCACACCGGTGAGCGACACGAACGACACGAAGATCTTCGCACCGACCGCGATGAAAAACAGAGAGCCAGTCTGATAGGCGGTTTCGCGCATCGACAAGACAAAATCGGCCCAGCGCAACCGCTTAGACAGTGTGCCGTAGACCAGTACAAACGACAGGCTGACTGCTGCCGCCTCCGTCGCTGTGAAGATGCCGCCATAAATGCCGCCGATGATGATCACCATCAAGGTGGCCGCCGGCCAGGCCTTTGTCGCAGCCGTAAACCGGTCATCACCGGAGATCTCGCCTTCTGGCACCGGGGCTGCGCCCGGCCGGAATTTGACCCAGACCATCACTGTGATGATGAAACCGGCCAGACTCAAAAGCCCCGGCACGACACCTGCCATAAACAGCCGGCTGATCGAGGTTTCGGTAAAGGTGCCATAAAGAATGAACAACACGCTTGGCGGGATCAGCGCCCCGAGTGTACCGCCGGCAGCGACACTCGCTGTGGCCAATTGTTTGTCATATCCATAACGCAACATTTCCGGCACACAGATGCGGCCCATCGACGAAGCACAGGCCACGCTTGACCCCGTGATTGCCGAGAACCCGCCACAGCCAATCAGCGAGGCGATCGCAAGACCGCCCGGCAGCCGCGCCATCCAGACCCGGACCGCGTCGTAAATATCGGTCGTTATCCGCGTGTGGTAGGCAATGTGCCCGGCTGCGATAAAGAGCGGCACCATGGAAAGCGAATAGGAATGAATGAACTCAAAAGCGTTCGATTCAATCAACGCCATGGCCGGGCGCAGGCCACGGTCCAAATCGAACTCCCGTCCAGGGCGCCACGCGTAGGTGACCAGGGAACAGACTGAGGACACGCTGACGAGGGTAAAGCCGATCGGAACGCGTAAGGCCAGCAGCGTCAACGCTGCTATGAAGCCGAATACGCCAATTGTTGAGGGGTCCACTAGGCCGCTTCCTCCCAGCTGGGATCATGAGTCTTGTCCGGAGTTCCGCCGCCACCAGACCCAAGGGCAGCCAATAGGTCTTGAAGGAACAGGATCGTCAGGCGGATGAAGAACAGCGCATAACCGGCAAAAAACGCGACCCGGCCTGGCCATTCCGGCAATTCCAATATCCCGAAAAAGTAGTTCCCTGATTGGATCGCATGCACCATCGCCAGATAGCCGGCATATGTGATCGGGATTACCGCGAGCAATCCAACGCTGGCGGCCAGAACATTGAGCCAGACATGTGTGGCTTTGGGCAGCATGTCGGTCAGAACTTCGACAGCGATAAACCCCCGATCGGCGGCAACATAGGCGAGCGGCAAGATCAGCGCACCGATCATCAAATCCCCTACGACAACGACCTCATCCGGGATCTGCACGCCAACCAGAGACCGAAGGAGGATCCCCAGCGTGATGTAGACGCACATCCCTAAGATGGCAGCTGCCGCGGTGGCAATGAATGCTGTTTCAAGCCAGCCAAGGGCATTCAGGGCCGCGTTTTTCCGGCCCCGCCCGTCATTGGGCGGAGCCGGAACTGGGGTCTTTACCGATCCCATGGGTAACCCTTGGCATCGAGCTCGGCCGCATATTTATCGACCAGGCCGGCATACTCATCCCAGATCCCCTGGCCGTCATAGCCACGGCCTGTCATGTCATCGATCCATTTCTGGACATATTTGTCCGACAAGGCGAGCAGCTTGACGCGCTCTTCTTCGGCCAGCGGAACGACCGGAACCTTGCGGCCAATTTCGCCGCTTGCCAAACCGGCCTTCACGTCATTGATGGTGGCAAGTTGAATCCGGGCAAACTCATCCACCATATTCGAGCCAGCAGCCATGACCGCTTCCTGATGCTCCGGCGGGAGATCTTCCCAGACATGTTTGTTCATGATCAGCGCAAAACCACCGACCTGACCCCAGTTGGCTTCGGTAATGTGATTGATGATTTCGTAATGCCGGAAGGCCCGGTTGGTATAGTAATAACCGGCTGCACAATCGACCAATCCGGAATCCAGCGCCTGATAAACCTTGTCGAACGTCATGTTGACGACATTGGCGCCGATTTCGTTCAAGGCCTTTCCAACTGTACCGGTGGCTCGAACGGTCAGACCATCAAAGTCCTCGACCTTTTCGATTTTATGATCGCCGGTGCACTCGAACTGCGTACCTGTTGAGGTGAAATTGCTCAAGAAGACAACGTTTTCCTTGGCAAGGAAGTCCTTGAGCTGCGCATTGGTGGTCAAGAGCTCGTGCATTGCGCGCAAACCCACCCAAGTATCTGAAGAGGAAATGGGCAGATCGCCAATTGCCAGCCCTTGAAGCTGCTTTGGCGCGTAAGGCGCAATGACGGTTCCCATATCGGCGGCCCCGGCAGCAATCCCATTGAGAGCCGCGGACCATTTTAGAAGCGCGCCACCCCAATGAACATCGAATGTGAGCTCACCATCGGTCCTGCGGCTGGCTTCATCTAAAAAGTATTGGAGCGCTTTTGCCCTGGCTCCTCGGTTCGGACCTGCTTCCGAGTACCGGAGCTCGGTTCCGGCGGATGACACGCCGGCCATGGCAACACTCAAGCCCAAACCGAGAACGGCAGACTTTATGGAAATCATCTTCTCTTCCTCCCATTAAGTGGATCGGGCTTCCGGCTCGATCCGTGCGGCTATGTCGCTCCGGCCGCAAATTCTCCTTTGGCAGCACAATTATTATTCATTATATTTATTATATGCATGCGAATAATATGCATATATTGCTTCTTGGCGCAAGCACTCCTGTTTCCCACGCATGAATCAATTTTTTCGACAGATTTTAGAGCGCGTTGCTCTTTTCCAGCACCCTCAGATCGGTATCGTCCAGTCCCCAATCCCGCAAAGCGGTTTCATTGTGTTCACCGATCACCGGAGGTTGGGAGGGCAGCTCAACCTTTGAGTTTTCGAACCGCGGAGCCGGAGCTGGCTGAAGCACGCCATCGCGCTCAACAAATATCTCCCGCGCCGCATTGTGATGATGTCTTGGGGCTTCTTCGAGATCCAGGATCGGCGCAAAACAGATGTCTGTTCCTTCAAACAAACGGCACCAGTACTCCCTAGGTTTCGCTCCAATGATCGCTTCGAAACTACGCCTGATGTCCGGCCAGCGATTTTGGTCATGCCGGTCACCGACTTGGGCAGGATCCAATTCCAAAAGTTCCAGAAAGAGGGCCCAGAATTTTTCTTCAATGGGAGCAATCGACACCCATTTGCCATCTGAACACCTATAGACACCGTAATAGGGCGCGGCTCCATCCAAGCGGTTGCTAGCGCGCTGGTTTTGCCACCGATTGCAAGCAAGCCACATATAGACCGGCGCCATCAGGGCCGCAGTGCCATCACAAATCGCAGCATCGACCACATCGCCCTTGCCCGTCTTTTGTGCTTGTAAAAGAGCGCAGACAATCCCAAAGGCCAGGAACATACCGCCGCCGCCATAATCGCCGAGCAGATTCATCGGCGGAACCGGATCCCGGCCCTTTTCGCCAAACGACCAGAGCGCACCGGAGAGCGAAATATAATTCATGTCGTGACCGGCAGCACTCGACAACGGTCCAGTCTGGCCCCAGCCGGTCATGCGCCCATAGACAAGCGCCGGATTGCGGGAAAGGCAAACATCTGGACCAAGACCAAGGCGCTCCATAACGCCTGGGCGGAATCCTTCAACCAAGGCATCCGCCCGTTCGATCAACTTGAGAGCCGTTTGGATCGCGTCGGGATCCTTGAGATCCAAGGTGATGGATTTGCGGCCACGCGCGACGCTGTTCTTTCGCTGATCTTCAATGCCTTCTATGTTCTGGGCGCCGGTTGGCTCCCTGTCGATCCGCAGAATTTCCGCACCCATGTCGGCGAGCATCATGCACCCGAATGGGCCGGGCCCTATTCCAGCAAATTCAACTATCTTCAGCCCCTGAAGCGGCCCCATTCCAAATCCTCCCGTGATGATCCAACCGCTTAGCTGGCATCCTTGTTGAGCGTTTCCAGCAGGTTCCTGCGAACCTCCTGCAAGTTGGACAGCAAAACGTGAATGCTGGTGTCCGGCAAGCCCCGGAAAGAAGCACCGTCAACTTCAGCACTGCATTCGTCCATGATTTTTTCAAGCGGCCGGGCGGACTCTGTCAAACACACCCGCTTTGCCCGCCGGTCGACCGGATCGGAACGCCGCTCGACTAGACCGCGCACTTCCAGCCGGTCCACGAGGCCGCCCACCGTCACTGTGCCAACGTCCATCCGCCGGGCGAGGTCCGATTGGGTCAGTTCATCTTCAATTAGCAGATGAAGCAGGACGCGCGCTTGCGACATGGTCAGGCCATGTGGCGCAATCAACCGATCGAACAACTGCCCCCGGAACCGGGCGATGTCTTGAAAGATTGACTTGCAGGCCGTCAGTGTATCGTCCATCGCGCTGCCTCCTTTAGGCCGCTCCCAATTCGACGCATCCATTGTCCAAAACCACCGTATCGCGCTCCACCACCTTGGAGCGGAACGAGATCGCATCCCCGTCCCGCCACATTTCGGTGCGGATTGTTTCGCCCGGATACACCGGACTTGAGAACCGGAGTTTCAATGACTTGAACCGGTTGACGTCATAACCGCAAAAATTGCGCAAGACCGCATGTCCGGCGACCCCTAAAGTACAGAGGCCATGGAGGATCGGCGCTTTGAACCCAGCCGCAGACGCCACTTTCGGGTCGGCATGCAGCGGATTGGGGTCACCGGACAGGCGGTAAAGCAACGCTGCATGCGGCCTTGTGGGGAGGTCGCAGACAGCGCAGGGGGCACGCTCGGGAATAGTGTGAGGCTGCGGCTGAGGGCCCGAGGCCCCGCCGAAACCGCCATCCCCGCGCGCAAAGGTAGTCGATGACAAGGTGGCGAGTTTGTCGCCAGTTTCCTTGTCAGTGAGGTCCCGTTCTGAATAGATCAGAGCGCCTTTGTCGGCACCTTTGTCCAAGATCCGCGTAATTCTGGTGCGGGCGGTCACTGTTGCACTCGGCGGCAAAGGTTTGTGCCAGCGAATGGCCTGCTCACCATGAAGGATCTTGCGCCAGTTGATGCCTGTTTCCGGTTTGCGCAACCAGAAACCTGGTCCGGCCAAGACAACTGCCATGGTCGGGACCGTGGTGAAATCCGTCTCCTCGAAGACAAACGGCAACTGCCCCTCATCCACCGGATCATGACCATACCCGACGCCCAGCGCATAAATGATCGAATCTTTGACTGAGTACGTTTGCTCAACCTCTTCAAACGGCCAGTCGATGAGTTTGTCGTAGTCGATTGCCATCAGACCGGGTCCCAACAGAACACATCGGCGGACCGCTCAAGCGGCACCAGCGAACTGGAGAAAGCCGGGAAGGCATGATCGAGAATGGTTTCCGGTGTCCAACCTTCCGGTTTTGCCATTGCCCGGATCGGACGGGGCTGGCTCATCAGCATGACTTCTCCGCCACGCGATACAAACACCTGGCCGGTGACGTTTTGTGCCGCATCCGAAGCAAGCGCCGCCACAAGTGGGGCCACTTTGGCCGGTGTCATGCTTTTTAAGCGCTCAACCCGGATCCGCTCTTCTTCCGATTTAATCGGAATGGTGCCGATCAGGCGGCTCCAGGCGAACGGACCAATGGCATTCGACGTGACGTTGTAGCGGGCCATATCAAGCGCGATGGAGCGGGACAGACCAACCATGCCAAGCTTTGCCGCCGCGTAGTTTGCCTGACCGAAATTTCCGACCAATCCAGACGTCGATGTCATGTGAATCATACGGCCTGACTGCTGTTCGCGGAACAAAGTCGCCGCGGCCCGGCTGACATTATATGCGCCTTTCAGATGAACAGCGATCACCTGATCCCATTCATCTTCAGTCATCTTATGGAAAATGGCGTCGCGAACGATGCCTGCATTGTTGACCACGATGTCGAGTTTACCGAAGCTCTCGACAGCTTGATCAACCATGCCTTGAGCCGCTTTGGAATCTGTCACGCTGTCAAAATTGGCGACGGCTTCTCCCCCAGCTGCCTTGATCTCATTAACAACTTCAGTTGCCGGCAGCGCGTCTTCACCTTCACCGCCGCCTGTCCCGCCGAGGTCATTGACGACAACACGCGCACCTTTTTGTGCCATCAACAGCGCAATTTCACGGCCAACACCCCGTCCAGCGCCGGTTACGATCGCGACTTTTCCTTCGAGCAAAGTATTGTCGGACATTCACATCCCCTGAGTTTTTGGGCGCATTCGGCCGCAAGCTTGACCGCGCCATATGATTTGTATCGCATATTAATAATACGCTTGCGAATTATATTCAAGCCATATAATATTCATGTCAACCAGCCAGGACAGGCGCGCAGGCAATGCCTCAAATCCGCTAGCCCTTCGACGAGCAAGGACCACGGACAAATGCCCGGCCGCTGAACAGATTATTTGGGAGACACCATGACGCTTGCCGAGCCATCGGACGCCATCGGGGAATTCAACAAGCATGTTGGTTTTGAGCTGACCGAGTGGCAGCGCAACCATGCCTGTGTCGAAGTTAAGATCGAAGACTACCACACCAATGTCATGGGCATCACGCATGGCGGAGTTCTGGTCAGCGCGCTTGATTTTGCCTGCGGCATGGCAGGTTGCTACCGGCCGCCACCAGAGCCGCGCTTCTACTGCATGACCTTAACGCTCAACACAAATTTCATTGCGCCGATGCGCAAAGGCCTGCTCAGGGCCCATGGCCGAAAGATCGGCGGTGGCCGATCGGTGTTTTTCGCTGAAGGAGAGATTGTCCTGCCGGACGGCACCTTGATCGCAACTGCATCAGGGGCATTCAAGCTGTTTGACCGCAAACCGAAGACATAAGCGCCGAATGGGCGCGGGAGGAGAGACATCATGGATTTGGGAATTCTGGCTTTTGGCGGTTATCTGCCGCAAAGCCGGTTGCAACGCACCGAAATTGCCAAGATGCATGGCTGGTACAATCCCGGCCTGAAAGGATTGGCCAAAGGCGAACGCGCTATTGCCAATTGGGATGAGGACGCAATCACCATGGCCGTAGAAGCGGCACGGGATTGCCTGAAAGGCCAGGACCGGTCTTCAATCTCCGCTGTCTTTATGGCGTCCACCAGCTTTCCCTTTGAGGACCGGCAAAATGCCGGCGTTGTCGCAGAGGCGCTGAACCTCAAAAGCCAGCTGATGACTTTGGATCTCGCGGCATCCCAACGCGCCGGCAGTTCCGGCTTGTCCGTCGCTTTGCAGGCGGCAAACGGATCCGGCGCCCCGATCCTGTTCACGGCATCCGAACAGCGCCAGACAAAAGCCGCCAGCCCGCAGGAAATGACTTACGGCGACGGCGCTGCTGCCGTCCTGGTCGGCAAAGGCGATGTGGTTGCCCGCTTTATTGGAGCACACACGGAATCGGCCGACTTTGTCGATCATTTCCGCGGCTCCGGCCATGAGTATGACTACGCTTGGGAAGAACGCTGGCTGCGCGACGAAGGTTATTTGAAAATCGTGCCAGCAGCCATCAACGCCGTCTTGGAAAAGACGGGGATTGCCGCTGGTGACATCACCACCTTCTGTTTCCCTGCGGCCATGAAACGGGTTGCGGGCATGCTCGCCAAAAAAGCCGGACTGAATGAAACCGCCGTTGCAGATAACCTGCAGGCCACTTGCGGTGAAACCGGAGCGGCGCACCCAGTCGTTATGCTGGTTCATGCTCTGGAAACGGCCAACCCGGGCGACAGGATGCTGGTGACCGGCTTCGGCCAGGGCTGTGATGCGCTGATTTTTGAAGTCACCGACGCCATCAAAACCTTGGCACCACGCACAGCGATTTCCGGCCATCTGGCTCGCCGCCGGGCCGACAGCAACTATGCTCGCTTTCTCACCGTCAATGGCCTCGTCACCATGGAAGAAGGCATCCGGGCCGAGGTCGACAAACAGACGGGCCTGTCCACTCACTACCGCAACCGCGACATGGCTCAGCGGATGATTGGCGGATGCTGCAAAGAATGCGGCACGCTGCAATTCCCTAAAAGTAATGTCTGCGTCAATCCGAATTGCGGCGCCATCGGCACACAGGAAGATCATGCCTTTGCCGACAAGAAGGCACGTCTGAATTCCTTCACTTCGGACAGGTTGACCTATTCGCCGGACCCGCCCGCGCATTACGGCATGATCCAGTTTGAAGACGGCGGCCGGTTGATGGCCGACTTCACCGACATCGATCCGGACCAGGATCTGCAAGTCGGCATGGCAATGAAACTGATGTTCCGGGTGAAGGATCACGACAAAAACCGGGGCTTCCGCCGCTACTTCTGGAAAGCAACGCCGGACAACGACGACCAGGGCACTGCGCCCGCCGAAGCGGCAGAATAAGGAGGAGACGGACAATGGCATCTGGAATTAGAGACAAGGTCGCGATTCTCGGAATGGGCTGCTCGCGCTTTGGCGAACGCTGGAGCGACAATGCCGAAGATCTGATGATCGAAGCTTTTACCGAGGCACTCGGCGATGCTGGTATCGAGAAAAACCAAATCGATGCGGCCTGGCTCGGCACAGCCATCGAAGAACAGCATGTCGGAAAATCCGCCGTGCCGCTATCGATGGCGCTGCGCCTGCCGAACATTCCGGTTACCCGGGTTGAAAACTACTGCGCCTCCGGGTCGGAGGCCTTCCGCGGGGCCGTTTATGCGGTTGCAGCCGGGGCGGCTGACATCGCGCTGGCGCTCGGTGTCGAGAAATTGAAAGACACGGGCTACGGCGGTCTGCCCCAGCGCAACCGGGGATCGGTCAACGATCTGTTCTGGGCCAATGTCTCGGCACCTGGTTCTTTCGCTCAGCTGGCGTCTGCCTATCAGGCCAAACACGGCATTGATGCGGGTGATCTAAAGCGGGCCATGGCGCATATTTCCGTCAAAAGCCATGACAATGGTTCACGCAATCCCAAAGCACATCTGCGCAACCGGATCGATGAAGACAAGGTGCTGAATGCCCCGATCATCGCCGAACCGCTCGGACTGTTTGATTGCTGCGGCGTGTCTGACGGATCCGCCTGCGCCATCGTCACCACACCGGAAATCGCCAAATCCCTTGGCAAACACGATCTGATCACCGTGAAAGCCTTGCAACTCGCCGCCTCCAACGGATTGGAAGCCCAGCACAATTCCTGGGACGGCAGCCATTTTGTCACCACACGCAAATGCGCTGAACGGGCCTACAAGGAAGCCGGTATTAGCAATCCACGCGATCAGATCAGCCTGTTTGAAGTACATGATTGTTTTTCAATCACCGAGCTGGTGACCATGGAGGATCTGTTTATCTCTCCCGAAGGCGGCGCGGTCAAAGACATCATGGACGGCTTTTATGATGCCGACGGCAAGGTGCCTTGCCAGATCGACGGTGGCCTCAAATGTTTTGGCCATCCGATCGGCGCCTCAGGCCTCAGGATGATCTACGAAATGTATCTTCAGCTGCAGGGCCGCGCCGGTGACCGCCAGCGCAAGGAAGAGCCGGTGTTTGGCATGACGCACAATCTGGGCGGTTTCCCGCACCAGAACGTCTGCTCCCTGGCGATCGTCGGGAAGATGGGGGCGTAAAGCTGCCACTTTCTGACCGGGCCCGGTGAGCGATACCTAGCCGGGCCCAATCAATCCGCGGCGCGGAAAGAGGAACCACCCGCGCAATCGCATCCTGGGGAGGAGCAATGAGCGATCTACTTGTGACACGGGACGGCGGCCTGCTGACCCTGACCTTAAACCGGCCGGACCGGCTCAACGCGTTGTCGACCGAAATGCGTGAAGCCATGCTGGCGGAACTTTCCGCTGAACTGCATGCACCCAGCGTGCGCGCTGTTTTAATCACAGGATCTGGCCGCGGGTTTTGCAGTGGCGCCGATCTGGAGCTGGACACCATTCTGGCGCGCCGCGAGCACATCGAAACGCAAATCCTGGGCGGTATCAACCGGGTCGTTCAAGCGTTTCGCGATCTTCCGATTCCCGTCGTTGCCGCTGTCAACGGCCCTGCCGCTGGTGCCGGGTTTTCCATGGTTCTGGCCTCCGACATCGTCATTGCCGCAAAGTCTGCCAAGTTCCACCTCTCGTTTGCCCGGATCGGAGCGGTTCTGGACGGCGGCGCCTCATCGCTCCTAACCCACCGGATTGGCGCGTCCCGCACAACAGCGCTTGCAATGCTCGGCGGCTCTATGGATGCCGAAACGGCGAAGGACTGGGGCCTGGTTCACGAAGTGACAGACGACGAAGCGCTTTTGGACACCGCGACAGCCCTTGCCAAGCGCCTTGCTGCTGGTCCGACGGTGGCCCTTGGGCTCATCAAACGGGAAATCGCGGCGGCGCAATCGGCCTCACTCGATGACACTTTACGCCTGGAAGCTGCGTGCCAAAGCAAAGCCTTCAATACCAAGGACTTTGAAGAAGGCGTGCGGGCTTTTGGAGAAAACCGCAAACCCAATTTTTTGGGCCACTAAGACGAGAAAAGACCAGACATTCATGCCCAATACTTTGATCTGCGGTCCAAGAAACATGGCCCATACAGAAGCGCATACAACAGCGCGCAAAGCGGCCAATGGTTTTTTGAAAGCCGGTGTAACCGAGGGCGGCACAGTCGCCACCATGATGCGCAACGACTTTCCAGTTGTCGTCATGGATCTGGCAGCAGCCATGGTCAAGGCTGCTGCCGTTCCAATCAACTGGCGTTTTACCGCCGAGGAAGCCGCTTACATCCTTGCCGACTGCAAGGCCAAGGTGTTTGTGCTGCACTCAGATCTCTGGAACCGTATCGGTGCAGACTTGCCGGAAGATCTCATTGATGGCTTGGAGATCGTGATTGTTCCGACCCCGGCCGATATTGCTGAAACCTACGGCTTACGGGCTGAGGACTGTGCGCTGCCCGAAGATTTTCCGACCTGGGATTCCTGGCTTTCTGATTTTCCGCTTTGGGATGGGCCAAATGCGCATGGCCAAGCTGCGATGATCTATACCTCTGGCACCACCGGCCATCCCAAGGGCGTGCGGCGGCTGACCAACCCGACCCTGGTCAGCACGGGCTACAACAAGATCTTTAATAAGGATTGTAAGACCTTGATGGTCGCCCCGATGTATCATTCCGCCCCCAATCGTTTTGCCATGCTGACGGTTGATGTGGGCGGCGATTTGATTTTGGTGCCCCGATTCGACCCGGAAACAATCTTGCAGATCATCGAGAGAGAAAAAGTTACGACGGCATTCATGGTGCCAACCATGTTCATCCGCTTGCTGAAACTCCCAGATACGGTGCGCCGGCAATACGACATTTCCTCCCTGCGACACATCGTGGCCGCTGGTGCACCGTTCCCCCCCGACATCAAGGAAGCCATGATCAAGTGGTGGGGTCCGGTAATTTATGAATACTACGGCGGGACGGAAACCGGAGCGGTCACACTGTGTTCCAGCGAGGAAGCCCTCGCCCGGCCGGGAACAGTCGGCCGCGCTGTGGAAGACGCAACCATCAAAATCTTCAACGAAGACGGAACCGAATGCCCGGCGAATGTCCCTGGAGAAATCTATTGCCGCCTACACTCGTTTCCGGATTTCGTCTATGAAGGCCGCCCGGAAGACCGCAAAGCCGTCGAGCGTGATGGGCTCTTCACCGTTGGCGACATCGGTTATTTGGATGAGGAAGGATACCTCTTCATTTCCGACCGAAAGCGCGACATGATCATCTCCGGGGGCGTTAATATTTATCCGGCTGAGATTGAAGCGGCGATGTTCAATCACGAGCAAGTACACGATTGTGCCGTCTTCGGCATCCCGGATCCGGACCTCGGCGAGGCAATTGCCGTTGCCATACAGCCCGAACCCGATGCAACCATTGACACCGGTCAACTGCAAAGCTTCCTGAAAGACCGGATTGCCAACTACATGATCCCGCGCAAGATCTTAATCAAAGACAGCCTGCCGCGCGACGACAACGGAAAAATCTTCAAACGCAAGCTGCGCGATGCCTTCTGGGCCGATGCAGGCCGGCAGATCTAAGCGAGGAGCGGTTTATGGCCGATGTTCTAACCCCAACGACACACCACTCGCTGGATGCCCTTTTGAAACCCAAATCCGTCGCCATTATTGGCGCCTCGGATGATCCAAACCGGATCGGAGGTCGCCCGGTCCAAAGCACGCTTGCCGGCGGGTTCAAAGGTCAGATTTATCCGGTCAATCCAAAGCGCTCAACTGTCCAGGGTTTGACTGCCTATCCCAGCATCACGGACGTCCCCGAACCCGTAGACTGTGCCATCGTCGCTGTGCCCGCACCACTTGTGGCAAGCACCGTTGCCGATTGTGCCGCCCGAGGCACCAAGACCACAATCGTCTTCAGCTCCGGATTTGCCGAACTTGGGGAAGACGGCGCAGCGATGCAAGACCGGATTGCCGCGACTGCAAAAGACGCGGGCATGCGTCTGATCGGACCCAATTGCATTGGCGCCTTCAGCGTCAGCGCCGGCTGGTTCGGCACCTTTTCCAGCGTCCAGGCCAGCCTTCGGCTGGCTCCTGGCAAAACAGCCATCATCAGTCAAAGCGGCGCTTATGGCGCGCATATGTTTTATATGGCGCAACGGCGCGGCGTTGCTACGGACATGTGGGTGACCACCGGAAACGAAGCCGATATTGATGTCGCCGAGGTGATCGCCTATTACGCAAAACACCCGGATGTCTCCACCATCATGGCCTACACAGAAGGCGCGAAGGACAAGGACCGGATCTGTGAGGCGCTCGACCTCGCGCGGGCAGCCCGAAAGCCCGTAATCATGATCAAGGTGGGCGATACTGACGTCGGTGCAGCAGCTGCTGCCACCCACACAGCCAGCCTTGCCGGAGACGATGCCATCTATGACGCGCTGTTTGAGCAATATGGCGTCTACCGGGCGCAAAGCTGCCAGGAGATGGTTGATGTCGCTTATGCCTGCCAGACGGGCATTTTCCCGAAAGGCCGGAAAATGGCCATCCAGACCGTTTCCGGCGGTGTTGGCATCCAAATGGCCGATGAAACTGTCAAAAACGGTTTGGATGTGCCAGCCATGCCAGAGGACCTGCAGAAGAAGCTCCTCGGCCTGATCCCCTATGCCGGGGTGCGCAATCCCATCGACATCACCGGGCAGGTGCTCAACCAGCCGGAAGTGATTGGCCAAGGGATTGATTTATCGATCCGCGAAAGCGGCTGCGATGCCTTTGCCACCTATCTTGCCAGCGCGCCACAGTCCCCGGGCTTGAAGGATTTTGTCCTGAAGACGTTTAAGGATCTCAGAGACAAACATCCCGACACCCCAATGGCGCTCAGCATGATCGCTACACCGGAGATCATCGAAACCTATGAGGCGCTGAACATCGGGTGTTATGAGGATCCCGTGATGGCGATCCGGGCTGTGGCAGCGCTCGCCAAGTTCCACGAAACCTTTGAGCGCGGCCGGCCGCAGCCCGCCCCGGCTTTGCCAAAAACTGCTGCGCCGGTCCCAGACAACGATGTCTCTGAAGCTGGTGCGAAAGCCATTCTATCAAGCGCCGGTATCCCGGTGACCCGGGACATTCTGGTGGCCAGCGCCGAAGAAGCTGTCACCGCCTGGCACAAGATTGGCGGGCCTGTGGTCCTGAAAATCGCGTCGCCAGATATTCTTCACAAGACCGAAATCGGCGGGGTCCTGGTTGGCCTGAACACCGAAGCAGCCATCAGCGAAGGCTTCGATGACATCTTAACACGTGCACGTGCAGCGCACCCGGACGCCAATATCGAGGGAATTCTGGTCTGCGAAATGGTCAGCGGCGGTGTTGAGACCGTTTTAGGCGTGACCCGCGATCCGGTGCTTGGCCCAGCTGTGATGTTCGGCCTTGGCGGAATTTTTGTTGAGGTGATGAAAGATGTCACATTCCGCCTTGCCCCGTTCGGGATCGATGAAGCCCACCGCATGATCGACGGTATCAAAGGACGGGCGATGCTGGATGGTGTCCGCGGAGCGCCCCCTGCCGATCTAGATGCGCTTGCTGAAGCTCTGTCGCGGCTGTCTGTTTTTGCAGCTGCAAATTCCGATCGGCTGGAATCGATTGACATCAATCCATTTGTTGTTCTGCCAAAGGGAGCCGTTGCGCTCGATGCTGTGATCGTCCCGCGCTCCCCGGAACCTCAAACCGCCAAGACGGCTGGGTAACATGCGGGCATTTCAAGGACTGCGGGTGGTTGATTTCACCCGCGCCCTCTCTGGGCCGATGTCGACCCAGATGTTGGCCCTTCTCGATGCCGATGTGATCAAGGTCGAGCCACCCGGCGACGGTGACCAGCTGCGCGGGGTTCTGGCAAGTCCGGAAATGGCTGAAAAGCGCTTGTCTCCAGCATTCCTGACCGGCAACTTGAGAAAGCGCAGCCTTGCACTCGATCTGAAATCCCCACTCGGGCGCGATATTGCGGCCAAGCTGGTTGCTGGTGCAGATGTTATTGTCGAAAACTTTGTGCCGGGTACGGCGCAAAAGCTCGGCATCGACTATGAAACCGTGCGCCAGAAAAATCCGAACGTCGTCTATTGCTCGATCAGCGGCTACGGACAAACCGGGCCACGTGCCTCCGAAAAAGCTTATGATTCCGCCATTCAGGCGGATTCCGGCATGATGTCGCTGACCGGTCACCCGGAAACCGGGCCAACACGAATCGGGTTCATGCTGGTTGATGTCGCGACCGGTATATCCGCAGCCTTTGCCATTGCCGCAGCTCTCTACCGGCGGGCGATGACCGGCGAAGGCCAATACCTCGATGTTGCCATGTATGACACGGCTTTACAGCTGATGTGCTGCCAGGGCGCGGATTATCTGGTGCGCGGCCACCTGCCGCCTCTCATGGGCAATGAATCGCCCATGGCCCAACCAACAGCCGGCACCTTTGAAACGTCTGACGGTGTGATCCTGCTGGCAACGCTCACCGCCAGCCATCAGGAAAACACCTTTAAAGCGGTCGGCCTTGAAGATCTGCTGGAAGATCCCCGTTTCAAGGATGAACAGACACGTCACAGACATCTGGATGAAGGGCGGGAGTTATTGAAACCGGTCTTTCTCACCCGCAGCACAGAGGACTGGCTTGTCATTTTGAAAACACATGGTGTCCCGGTTCAGGCGGTGCGCGATTTGGGCCAGGCTTTGTCAGATCCACAACTCAGCCATCGCAGTCTTTTGGTTGATGCCGGTCCTCTTGACGGGGTATCCGATAAGACCTCCCTCTTGGGTGCACCTTTCATGGCCAATGAGGATGGACCCCATAATGATGGCATCCCGCCAGCAAAGGTAGGCCAGCACAGCCGCGAAATCTTGGAGGAAATGGGGATCTCCGCTGAGGACATCGATGATCTTCTCAGCGCAATCGCCTGACAAGGAACCACGACCAACTGATTATTGTTCACATATACATAATTTGCTATGGATCGCCCGCTCAATTCGCTCTGGTGGCGTTGCCAGAACCAGAGCGGGGTATGCACGCGCTCGGCGTGCTTATTTTGTGCGACAAATACCGCTTTTTGGCAGACAAAAAATTGGACTCCTATGAACGACCTGGACCGCAAGCTCGGAACCCTGTTCAGCGACATCGCCCGTTTTCGAAGGATTTTATTCGATCAGCTGGCAACCGAATATGACCTGACCCATGTCCAGGTTTTTGTGCTCAATCATCTGCATAAAGAAGACGGCCTGACCCAGACTGAACTGTCGACCCGCATGGATATCGGAACTGTCACGGTTAGTGGCCTGGTCGACCGCCTTGAAGCCAAAGGCTATGTAGAACGGCGTCCAGATGCAAAAGACCGCCGCGCCAAACAGGTGTGGCTGACCCCAAAGATGCAGGAAGTCTGGAAAAAAATTGGCGACAGTATGCGCCATATGAATTCAGTCACCTTTGAGGGTGTCGACGAGGCCGAAGTCGAACAACTAATCACCGTTTTGAGAAAGGCCCGCCGGAACTTGCAAGACCGTTTGAACGGGGCGGCCTCCTAAGACCATTCACTTTCAGGTTTTTGTAGTTTCACGAAACGGAAACCATCTCCCTTCCGGCAGTGCAATTGGGCGGTGCCCGATTTCCGTTATTTAGTTTGTGGTGGTTTGAGGCTTGTGCATTGGATGCACCGCCCACTGCAATGCCGTATCTGAATTCAAGCTCATTTTTCATTTACGCGGCTCTATCGGGGCCTTGTCAAAACCCTTGCCTGATATTTTGTTCGTACTATAATAATAAATATGCTTACTATTATTCTCATGTTGGATTGAGCTGCCAGGCCATCCACATGGTGCCGGAATTCAAATAACCAATCAGGGTGTCAACGTGCATGACAGATACACCGCGGCTCGTCGGACAAGGGTTCACCTGGCAAGACTTTGCCGTCGGCGACCGCCTTCAGACTTTGGCCCGGACCATTACCGAAACCGACATTATTGCTTTTGTTGGTGTGACGGGCATGACCGAGGTCCTGTTTACCGATCAGACGTTTGGTCAAGGCGTTGCAGCACGCGGCCGTGTCGCCCCGGCGGCCCTGACCTACACGTTGATTGAGGGCATTCAGTGCCAAACCCTGATCCAGGCAACCGGATTGGCCCTTCTGGAAGTTGACAAGAAGGTTCTCGGACCGGTGTCCGCCGGCGACACCGTCCATGCAATTGTTGAGGTGCTCGACGTTCGCCCGACCAGCAAGGGCAACCGCGCTGTCGTCACAACGCGCAATGACATCATCAATCAAAACGGAGAAATCGTGATCACTTATACCGCCAAACGGCTTGTAGCCGGGCGGGAGTGATGTTCGGCGCTTGAGGAGCGCCGATGCGCGGATAAAAGGGAGTGAGGCATGGACATCAACTATACGCCGGAAGACGAGATCTTCCGCGCTGACGTGCAGGAGTTTCTGGCAGCCGAGCTGCCCAAAGACCTCAGCGATAAGGTCAAGGCTGGCCAAAAACTGGACGGCGAGGATTTCATGCGCTGGCAGCGCATTCTTGGCAAAAAGGGCTGGCTGGCACCACGTTGGCCCCAAGAACATGGCGGCTGCGGCTGGACGGCCATGCAAGTCAATATCTACGACGAAGAGGCCTATGTCGCGGGGGCACCGCGGGTGCTTCCATTCGGCGTCAATATGGTTGGCCCGGTGATTATCGAATTCGGAAACGAAGCCCAAAAAGTCCAGCACTTGCCCGGTATCGTCAGAGGCGAAGTTGCTTGGTGTCAGGGATTTTCCGAACCAGGTTCCGGTTCAGACTTGGCATCGCTAAAAACGTCTGCGGTTCGGGACGGAGATCACTATGTGGTCAACGGCCAGAAGATCTGGACGTCCTACGCCCATTTTTCAGACTGGATGTTCTGTCTGGTTCGAACAGATCCGAAGGCGCCCAAAAAACAGCAGGGCATTTCCTTCTTACTTGTCGACATGAAAACGCCCGGAATTACCGTTCGACCGATCATCACCTTCGATGGCATGCACTCGGTCAATGAAGTGTTCTTGGAAAATGTCCGGGTCCCGGCGGAAAACCTTGTTGGCGAAGAAAACAAGGGCTGGGATTACGCCAAATTCCTGCTTGGCAACGAGCGCACCGGCATCGCCGGTGTCGGCGGCTGCAAAGCGGAATTCCAGAAACTTCTGGAAATAGCGCGGACAGAAAAGAAAAACGGCAAACCGTTGATCGAAGATCCACTGTTTGCTGCCAAAATTGCACGGCTTGAAATCGACCTGCGCGCGCTTGAACTCACCAACATGCGCATGCTCAGCGGCAGTGGGAGCGGGTTGAACGGCGCCTTCCCCTCAGTTCTGAAAGTCAAGGGAACCGAAGTTCAGCAGCGCATCGCAGAACTTCAGATGGACGCTGTCGGCACACATGCCCTGCCCTGGCAGCAAGCCGCGATGGACCCGGCCTGGAACGGTGACACGGTCGGACCTGACTATGCCATTCCGCGGATGCCCGCTTACATCGACCGACGCAAGGCGACGATTTATGGCGGCACCACCGAAATTCAAAAAACCATCATTTCCAAGGCGCTATTGGGTTAACGGAGCAGACGATATGAATTTCAATTATAGCGAAGAACAGTCTCTGATTTCGGACAGCTTGAGCAAGCTTTTGAGCGACAATTGTGGCCAAGAGGCCAGAAAGAGCCTGCTTTCCGACGACAAGGACCATGACCCTGCAATCTGGGCCGCGCTCAGCGATATGGGCCTGCTCGGATTGCCGATCCCCGAGGCCTATGACGGCATTGGCGGCAGCGCCGTCGACACCATGGTCGCCGCGGTTGAATTTGGACGGCATTTGGCTTTCGAACCTTTTTTGGCAAGTGTTGTCCTGGGCGGCAGTGCGATCCAATTGGCCGGAACGGCAGAACAAAAACAGGCCTTGCTGCCGGGCATCGCGGATGGATCAAAAAAGCTGGCCGTGGCGCTTTTGGAACCAGAGGGCCGGTTCGACGTTGGCCACGTTGCGACCCGGGCGATCAAGGAGGGCACTAGCTATCGGCTCTCCGGGCAAAAATCCGCCGTCATCGGAGCACCGTCAGCCGATCTTTTGATCGTATCTGCCCGAACAAAGGGGGGAACTCCAACAGAGTCAGATGGGCTCAGCCTGTTCCTTGTCCGGCCAGATACCGATGGTGTCACTTTGAAAACCTACCGTCTCGCCGACGGTCGTGCAGGCGCGGATATCGTCTTGGAAAATGTCGAGGTCACGTCTTCAGATCTTCTTGGATCTGAAAACCAAGCTTTGGATACCATCGAACATATAGCTGACTTGGGAACATCCGCGTTTTGCGCCGAAGCTCTCGGTGCGCTGGAAAAGATAATTGGCCTGACAACTGAGTATTTGAAAGTCCGGACACAATTCGGCCGGCCGATCGGCGAATTTCAAGCCCTGCAGCATCAACTGGCGGAAATGATGATCGACTTTGAACACGCCCGCTCACTGATTTACGAGGCCGCGATGACGGCAGACAGTACGGATGCGCACGTCCGGAAGAAAGCGATCTCGGCAGCCAAAGTGTTTTTGGGTGAACGGGGCCGCGCCATCTGCCAGAACGCCATCCAAATGCACGGCGGCATCGGCATGACCGAAGACTATGAACTCGGCGACTACGTTAAGAGGACATTGGTCACTGAATTGGCCTTTGGTGATGTTGATCATCATCTGGCGCGTTATGCCGGGCAATTGTAGAAAACGTCATGCGTACTTGACCTTGTATAATGGTATTGCTCTCTAGCGCCTCCGCGCTGCGTCCTTGTCGTGGACTGCTCTCATCGCCTATGGGCCAATTCAGTTTCGATTTTATATCGGTTAAGCAACAAACATGGCCCTGAAAAGGGCCTTGTTTACTGGTTGCCAGAGCTTGATCACAGCAAACATGTCCTGGCGCATAGACAAATAATTACCCTGCGGCACTTGCCTCATTCTTGAATGTTTAATTGACCCGTTCACCCGCATTAGTGCATCCTAGACTCTACAATTATGACGACAATTGACCCACCGAATAGCGCAGAACGGGTAGATGTTACAATTGTTCAAGTCCCCGGCTAAAAACAAATTACTATCGCTTTTAATTGCTTTGTTCGCCCTGCAGTTCTCGAGCAGCCTTGTTGCGGCAAGCGAACAAGTTTCAAGTTTGCCACCCGTTACCGAGGTAAATGTTCCGCCGGCACCTGATTATTCGAAAGAAACAAGCTGGCTCGCCAAACCAGATAATCCAGATCAATTTGCTGTCGACATAATATGGCTCTATCCGACCGTACTGGCCGGTGGCAGCACGTGGTTGATGCACATTACAAACAAAGACCTGGTTGAAGAAGCGGAACTGACTGTGAAGGTCGATGCCCGGGTCTTTTCCGTTCAAGCCAACCTTTACTCCCCCCTTTACCGGCAGATGAATTTTGCCGGATTTTCTCTGCCTAAAAAGGAACGGGACGCCCTAATTCGCTATGGAATTGACGATGTCCGCCGAGCGCTGGAGCATTACTTCAAGCACGACAACAACGGGCGGCCCTTCATTCTGGCCGGTCACAGTCAGGGGTCTTATCTACTAACCGAGTTATTGCTGAAATACTGGGGCGAAACAGGCTATGAAGATCAGTTAATCGCCGGTTATGTGATCGGCTGGTCCATTACTGAAGAGAACCTCAAAGAAAACTCAAACATCAAAATCTGTTCCGAAGCCAATCAGATTGGCTGTTTTATCACCTACAACACAGTCGCGCCTGGCAAACAGAAATACTCACCTGTGATTTTTCCAGGAGCCGTGGTCGTCAATCCCCTCTCCTGGACCCGTGAAGACACGTTAGTACCTGCCTCGCGCAACATTGGTTCCGCTATCCCGAACCAAAACAAGGATGGCAAATTCGTCGGCACCTTTACGCTTTTTCCCGGGTTTGCTTCAGCGCAGATTGCTGATGGCGGCGTAGCAGTCATCGCCAAAAATCCAGATTTACTTGTCACCAAACCAAAGGTTTTCCATACCGGTGTCTATCACGTATTCGATTATCTTTTGTTCTCCGAAAACATCTCCAAAAACGCGGCGCAGCGTATTCAAACCTTTCTTACGGACAAAAAATGACAGTGCACTCGCTCTTCATGTTTGCTCAGAAGGGAAATAAAGCATTGTACTATGGTGTTCCCCACAGTTTTTGTTAGGATTTTCATAGGATCACGAGAATCAGCAGAGCCAAGAACATATGAACGGGTCAGTGTTAACCATTGCCTCTTTGAAGGGGGGGAGCGGCAAAACCACATTGGCGTCCTGCCTTGCCGTTCATTGGCAACTGAAGGGTTTAAACCCGCTTCTGGTCGATGCAGACCCGCAACGCTCGATCGTACGGCTTGCAGAACGGGATCAGGCTTTGGCCAACGTGAAGGTTCTCGAACAAGCCGAGACGAACGTCTGGAGCAAAGTAGAACAGCACTCCGTTTCTCACGGTATCACCATAATCGATACACCCGGCTTTGACAGTGAAATCACAATCTCCGCGCTTGCAGTGGCAGATATAGTCCTCATTCCAGTGAAAGCCTCTCCCCTGGACGTTGACCGAATGATGGACACCGTGGGAACGCTGATGAACGGTGTAAAGGGCTGGGCCCCCACATTCCGGTGCCTCCTTACCCAGACGGTCAAGGGCAGTGTGATATCCCGGCATGTCCGTGCTGAATTGGAAGACGGCGGTTTTCCGCTCCTAAGCAGCGAGATGCCCAATCGGGTGGCGTATGCCGAAGCAGGCCTCTACGGCGCCACCCCAAGCATGATCGAGCCGGCCGGGCCGGCAGCCCGGGACATTGCCGCAATTGCAGAGGAGGCATTGGCCTTAGTCTCAGCAAAACGGGCGCTGAGCGCATGAGCAAGAAGCTGCCAAAAACGTCAAATCGTACCCTGAACGATCTGCGAAGCGCGGCAAAATCGGCTCTCAACAGCGAAGACCGGACACTTCGGCAAACGCCCCCTAAAAAAACCGCAGAAGCCCGCGACAAACAATCTGCATTCGAGCAAGGGGAGAACATTGATAAGTCCGCACTTCAGGGCTCTGAATCAAGCGCTTTAACAGATGAAAATGCGATGGCGGACGATGTCGTTTCGGCCCCTCCCGTAATAGGCCGCCAACCTAAGCATGACAGGAACAATTTCCGGAAATCAGCAGCAATGCAGATTGTGGAACGACATGCGAATGTTGCCGCACTGGCGGGCTTAGTCCCCATGCCGTGGGTGGACCTCGCCGCAATTACTATTGTCGCCGACCGGATGCTCCGGAAATTGGCCCGACTGTATGGCGTCCGGCTTGACCGAGAAAGAAGTAAACAGCTTGCCTCCGCAATGCTTACTGGAATGGCAGCCCCTGGAATTGCCAGTTTCACGACAACCGGACTACTGCGCATGACGCCTGGACCGCATCTGCTCGGCATAGCGCTAACCTCTGTCTCGGCTGCAGTCCTCCTTCGGATAGTTGGCGAAGTCTATATCTCGCATCTATCTTCCCCTGGACTGTCCTCTGACCAATAGAACAGTGAACAACGGGCATCTGAGTCATGCCCATAAGCAATAGCATCGAAAAACTTCGCTCTTCCCAGCATCTGAAGCAATTCCTTTCGATCTTACGCAGCGGCCCTTTCCATTTACCATTTTAAATAGTACCGTCAGTGTTGAGCGATATGCCGTTCAGAAATAAGGGCCACCTTCTTTGCAGCAGACCTAAGGGGGAACTCCTTGGCCAACGCTGAAAACAGGAGATTTCTATGGCAAGCAAAAGCACCGCAGCGGAAGACACCGCTGAAACTCAGCCGGAAGTTGCAGATACTGAAGACATCAATATCGATTCAGAAGATGATCTAACCCGTGACCTTGTCGCAGATAATCTGATCAAGGATTACGTCATCGCGTCTGTGGCGGCGAGTATTGTTCCCGTTGCTTTCTTCGATATTGCCGCTGTCATTGCGATCCAACTCCGCATGATCCAGAAACTGTCTCAGCTTTATGGAAAGCCGTTTTCCGAAAAGCTTGGGCGCAAGATAATATATGCTTTAGCCGGTGGCGTTCTTGGTTATGGGGCCGGTTATGTCGTTGCAGCAAGTGCAACCAAGATGATCCCCGGCATAGGCTGGATGGTTGGTATGGTTTCGCTCCCTGTTGTCGCAGGCGGAGCAACATATGCGGTCGGCAGGTCCATCGTACAACACTATGAAAACGGTGGCACATTGATGGACTTCAACGCCGGAAAAATGCGCGACTTCTACAAAGAACAGTTTGAAAAGGGCAAAGAACTCGCCCGCAAAGCAAAAGAAAAAGTCAAATCAGAATCTGACTCTGCCGAAGGCACTGCTGCCTGATTTGGGAACGGGCCGGCAAATGTGAATTAACCCAATGAAGAATTTGGGGTGTATTCGCATTTTCCGGCCACTTTTTTGGCTACCTGATTGAAGGACGCCATCATTTGCCAAGTATCGACCCGCAAGTGGGGATGGCACTCGCATTACAACATCTGTTCGAAACCCCAACCAAGATTACCTTCCCGTTCCCGAACACAGCGGCACAAAACTGACCACGGTAAAACCGTCTGCCTTGCACTAAACCAGCCCTGACACCGGCCGTCCTTGCGGCTGATACCGTTGGGCTATCGTTCGAAAAACCGGCAAAGGCCGCTTGATGGGCGGATGCGGCAGACCGAAAGAGATCAGCGGATTATTTAGAAACCAGACAGTAAAAGGCCGGCACTTCGGAAAACCCAGCTGGTAGCCAGGCTGCTTCCAACACAAGCGGTCATAAAACCGGAGAAAGCAAAAAGCTTATGTTTGCCTGGTGTTATCCTAACGTCGACGTATAATCACATATGTATTAACGGACAATCATCGGACGTTTATGATGACTTTTTTAGACGACGACCTTGAAGAGGCCGCCCCCGTTCGCAGGTGGGACCGGATCGCCAAGTCGCTTGTCACTTTAACTATTCTGGTGATTGCTGCCGTGTTGCTGCTGCTTTGGCCAAGAATTTTTATCCCCATTCGTTCCGGTGAGGCTGGGGTCCTTTATCGTCTCTTCAGCGGAACCGAGGTATCCGCACTATACGGCGAAGGACTGCATATCATTTACCCTTGGAACAGGATGCATATCTATAACACGCGCCTGCAGATCCGAGAGAACGCTTATCAACTTCTGACAAGCGATGGCTTGCCGGTGACGGTATATGTCGCCATCCGTTATCGTGCAGATGTACGCCTTTTGCCGACCCTACACGTCAATGTCGGCAAGAATTATGCTGAAAAAGTCGTCCTGCCGGAGACGGAAGCAGTGCTGCGCCGCGCTGTCGGCCGATATACCGCCGAAGAGGTTTACACGAGCCGTCGCGGGTTCCTCGAGACGGTGATTGCCAACAGCCTGGTCGAGGGCGAAGAGCGGTATGTGATTATTGATGCTGTACTGGTTCGGCGCGTGGAACTGCCCGGCGTGGTCCGCGATGCAATTGAGAATAAGATGGCGTTGCAGGAGCAGAGCAAGGCATACGCGTACCGAATCGATATTGAAATACAAGAGGCCCGTCGAAAGAAGATCGAGGCGGAGGGGATCAAAGACTATCAGGACACCATAAGCAAAAGCCTGAGTCCGGATCTGTTACGCTGGCAGGGCATTCGCGCCACCACAGATTTGGCAACGAGTGAAAATGCAAAAACAGTGGTGATTGGTTCCGGCGAAGATGGGTTGCCGATCATTTTGGGCGGTGATCGCTGAAATGACCGGAACCCGCGCTGCCATAACCGCATTGATAGCCGTCTTTGCGTTCCTACCGGCCTCTACTTTTGCGAGCTCTAAGGACGCATCCAAAAATCCAGTTACCATTGCAGCACCATATTCCAATGGCATTAACGGCGACATCGCGTCCTTTTTTAAAGGGGCACACCTTGCGGTAAAAGAATTGAACAAATCAGGTGGCTTAAATGGCCACAATGTGCTCCTGCAACCCCTCAAGGAAGACAAACCGCCGGATGCCGCACCAAGCGCTGACGAGGTAAATGATGCTTTGCGGATGGCAGACCGCACGGTTGCCATCAAAGATCTGGTTGCAGTAATCGGGCACAGTTCGTCGGCGGCTGCCCTGCCAGCAAGTTCGATCTATCAACGTGACGACGTTCTGTTTTTGGCCACCAGTGTCACCGATGGAGCCTTGGCCAATTTGGATTTGAACCTGGTTTTTATGCTGACTCCGAATAGCCGGGATCAAGCCAAAGCCATAGCGAGTTATGCCCTACATGAGGAACTGAAAAATATTGTAGTCCTCTCGGACCGCTCGGAAACTGCCAAACGCCTTTCGCGCCAGTTTGAGGAATTTATGACAGTGAATGGCGGCGAGATCATTTTTCGCTCACTGTTTTCCAAAGACACGGCCGCGATGACCCGTCTATTGCTGTTTGTTTTGGACAATTCGATTTTTGATCTCAAGGATGTGGATGCATTCTACATTGCCTCGGCTTCGCCAGAACCCATGCAAGAGTTCATCCGTAAAGGCCGGGAACTGGGGCTGAAACAACCGATTTTTGGTCCCGAACTACTCCTCTCTGAATCCGTGACCAGCTTTGTCGGGACTTCGAACATGAAAGATGTGATGGCCGTGTCGCTCTATGACATGGACACCATTGGGACAGATGCGGTCAAATTTATTGCCTCCTATAAGGAAGAATTTGACGATGTTCCGGATCAAGAGGCCGCCATTGCCTATGATGCGGTTAAGCTCTTGGCCTATGCTGTCGAAAAAACGAAGTCATTGGAAGCAGACAAACTAGCGAGTTTCTTGTCTATTTCACGTTACCGCACCAAGTTTATCGGAGTCACCGGGCCCGTCGCATTTGACGCAGGAGGACGGATTGTCGACACCCATATCTATGTCGAGCGCCATAACGGGTCCGCTTTTCATACAGTAGCAACCTATGAACTGCCGGTTGTTTCAGACATTATTCAATCCGATGACGCCATCCAAAACCAAGCGTCGCCCGAAAGCACCCAGGAAGGCCAGAAGCCAAAAACTTCCAAAGACTGACGGCCCCGCCTAAAGGAGATTGCAACATGCTGTTTTTGTACAATCCTTGGCCCATCTTGATCTGGATCGGCTTGGCCTGGGTGATCGGTATGCTTGGGTCTCGGAAACGCTTCCGGTTCCTGGGTAACTTTCTGATTTCGCTGCTGTTCTCACCACTCGTGGGAATTGTGGTGCTCCTGGCTTCGGACGACAGGCGGCCAGAACGGGCCGCTAAAAAGTAACGGCAAGAAGCATCCCTGCCGCAATAATATTCTTGAGTGGGACAACGATTAGACTTTGGATGCTGCCAATATTTCGGCCAGATCCCGTAAAGTCACCGCCTTGGCAAAACTCATCAAAGGGATGGCAATGCCCATATCTTCCATCGACAGGGTGATGACATCCATCCGATCCACCGAATTTGCCCCGAGGTCGACCAGGATTGACTCCGGTTGGATCATATCCGGCTCGAGTTCAGGCAACACCTCTTGCACATTGCGTTTCACAGTCTCAAACGGATCAGTTTGACTCATGATGTTGCGTCCCTGGGGTTGTTCTTGGCGCAATTGAAATCAGCGGATACGCTGTGTGTTCTACACGGATGCAGGGAGAGTGTCACGAATGAACACCGCAGGGATTGAAGCAGTTGGTGTTTATGGCGGCAGTGTTTACCTGGATGTCTCTGAACTGGCGCAATACCGCGGCATGGATCTTCAGCGTTTCGAGAACCTCCTCATCCGCCAGAAATCAGCGGCATTGCCATATGAAGACGCGGTGTCGCTTGGAGTTAATGCCGCCAAACCCGTGATCGATGCATTGTCGCAGGCCGAACGCGATCAGATCGAACTGCTGATTACATGTACCGAATCCGGTCTGGATTTTGGCAAATCGCTGAGCACTTATATCCATCACTATTTGGGATTAAGCCGCAACTGCCGGCTCTTTGAAATCAAACAGGCCTGCTATTCCGGAACCGCGGGCTATCAGATGGCACTGAACTTCATATTGTCGCAGACCTCACCAGGTGCGAAAGCTTTGGTTGTTGCGACCGACTTATCCCGGGTCTTGGTGGACGAGACCAGTGACGAACTGACCATGGATTGGGAGTATTTTGAACCCAGTGGCGGGGCTGGCGCGGTTGCGCTTTTGGTAAGCGACCAGCCGCGCATATTTCAGTCCGACATCGGCGCCAATGGCACATATTGTTTTGAAGTCATGGATACCTGCAGGCCAATGCCAGATTCTGAAGCCGGGGACTCAGACCTGTCGCTCCTGTCCTACCTCGATTGTTGTGAGCAGAGCTTTGCTGCTTATCGTGCACGTGTCGAAGGTGTTTCCTACCAAGACAGCTTCAACTATCTGGCCTTTCACACGCCCTTTGGCGGAATGGTGAAAGGCGCTCATCGGCACATGATGCGCCGGCTTTTGCGCAGTCGTCCTGATGAGATCGACGTGGATTTCGAAACTCGAGTGGCTCCCGGATTGCGCCTGTGCCAGAGGATCGGAAACATCATGGGGGCGACTGTTCTGTTGTCACTGACAGGAGCCGTGCTTTATGGCGATTACCGGACGCCCCAGCGGATCGGTTGCTTTTCCTATGGCTCTGGCTGTGCCTCGGAGTTTTACAGCGGAGTTTCTACTGCTGACGGGCAGCGGCGGTTACAGGACGCGCCGATTCAAAAAGCGCTGGACCTGAGGCATAAACTTACCATGCCGCAATACGAGGCATTGCTTGAAGGTTGCAAGGCTGTTCCCTTCGGCACGCGCAACCACCAACCAGATCTTGATCAGGTTCCGGACATGAAATCCTGCATTGCCGATCAAAGCGCCCAGCTCGGATATCAGCGGCTCTTCCTGAAAGAAATCAAAAACTTCCATCGCGAATACGATGTACTTTGAGTTGTGTTGTCTCCTCTGCTCCGATAGGCTTACCCAAGGATACTTTTAAGAGCGCTTGTCTGCGATACTGGACGTTCCCATCGCAGCAGGCGATGTGCGAGGGAAAATGCCATTCACGCATTTCGGCAAATCCTACCGAAGCTCTGAGGTGTTGCTGTGACTGGCTGCCAGAGCAAAAGAGCCGGGCTCTCGCCGTTGGCCCTTTTGTTGAATGCTGCAGGCCGCGGGCTTTTTCCTGCCGCGGGCGTAACATTTCGACCGGACTGCCGGGCCGAAGATCTTGAAGCCAGTCTCGAACCTGCCGACTTCAACATTCGACCAGCCGCGGTCGACGACATTGATACGCTCCATATGCTGGAGACAGTCTGTTGGCCGAAGGAGCTACAGACGCCGACAAAAACCTTGGCCAGTCGGGTGGCAATCGACCCGAATGGACAACTGGTCCTCACCTTGGACGGCTCCCCATGCGGAGTGATATACTCCCAGCGGATCAACTCCGTCGAGGCTCTGACCTCTTCGGATATGGACAAGGTTGACAGCCTGCGGGATCCTTCAGGTTCAATTCTGCATTTCCTGGCAATCAACATTCTCCCAAGCGTGCAAGACCGTGGCCTGGGCGATGCGCTCCTTGAATTCATCCTGCACTACGCCGCACTTGCTCCCGGCATCAAGTCTGCCGCTGCCGTTACACTTTGCCGTGACTTCACGGGACGAACCCTATCCGATCTGAATGAGTATTTACGCCGGAAGACACCGCTGGGCACAGTGGCAGACCCGGTACTGCGTTTTCATGAACTTCACGGTGGTCGTATTCAACACCCGGTACCAAACTATCGGGCCCGCGACACCCGCAATCTGGGCGCCGGAGTGCTTGTAACCTACGATCTGAACAAGCGCCGCAGATCTCATGCTCCTCAACCGCGGCAAAAAATTGCGCGGACGGACATCGCCAACCGCGTCAATTCCGCAATTCGTTCCGCGTTGGGCTCAAGCAGCGATCAGTTCGAAAAAGACACGCCACTGATCTCTATGGGTTTGGATTCAGCGGCGATATTGGGATTGGCGGACTGTCTGCAAGCCGAGTGCGGTAGCACACTGACTGCCGCACAGCTTTTCAAACACAACACCGCGGAAAAAATTATCGCTTTTCTGCACAACGAACTGCCGTCCTCCGGTTTGTCAAAGCCTACGCTGCTACCGGCGCAAACGAGTTGCCCCGCAGATGGCGGTTCAGACCAAAGCGTTGCCATCATCGGCGTCTCTTTGCGCATGCCTGGCGGGATCGAAACTCCTCAAGCACTTTGGGAACTTCTTGACCTAGGCGGCACCGTCATCACTCCAGTCCCTTCTGATCGCTGGTCCTGGCCGGATGGCTTTCGGCCGCAGGGAGCCGCCTATGGTGGCTTCTTGCAGGATCCTGCCCGATTTGACGCCGCATTCTTCCGCATTTCACCACACGAAGCCGAAGCCATGGATCCTCAGCAAAGGATATTGCTGGAATTGGCCTGGCACGGTCTGGAGGACGCGGGCCTTTCCGCGACCAAGTTGGCTGGCTCTTCCACCGGCGTGTTTGTCGGTGCCAGCGGATCAGATTATCAACGCGCCATGGACGCTGCGGGAGTGCCGGTTCAACCGCATCACAGCACCGGCGCAGCCTTGTCGGTGATAGCAAACCGGCTCTCATATGCGCTGGATTTCACAGGGCCAAGCCTGGTTGTTGACACCGCCTGTTCCAGTTCACTGGTCGCAGTGCATCAGGCTGTGGCAGCGCTTCAAGAGCGGACTTGCGGCCTGGCATTGGCGGCAGGGATCAATCTGATCCTGCATCCGGCAACATCGCAGGCTTATCAATCGGCGGGCATGCTGTCACCATCCGGGTTATGCCGAAGTTTCGGTTCTGGGGCCGATGGTTATGTCCGCAGCGAAGGTGCTGTTCTTTTAGTCCTTAAGCCTTTGGCTCAAGCCCTGGCCGAAGGCTGCCGGGTGCACGCGGTAATCCGCGGAAGCGCCTGTAATCATGGTGGCATGACCAGTGGGTTGACGGTCCCGAGTCCGGACAAGCAAACGGAGCTCTTGTCCGCAGCCTGGCATAATGCGGATATAAAACCCGCTGACCTTGATTATCTTGAAGCCCATGGGACCGGCACCAAACTTGGTGATCCAATCGAGATAGAGGGCATGAAAACGGCGCTGGCTGAGTTCGATGATAGTCAGCCGAACCCCCCTGAACAACACGCTTGCTTGACGGGTTCGGTCAAGTCGAATTTGGGTCATCTAGAAGCTGCAGCGGGGCTGGCTGGGCTGTGCAAAGTAATGTTGGCGTTACGCCATGAACGGCTGCCTGCTTCGCTGAATGCATCCCCACAAAATCCGGAAATCTCGCTGAACGGCTCCAATCTGGCCATCGCTGACACCGCTCGAGATTGGCCAAAAGGAAACCGGCCCAGAATCTCCGGCGTCAGCAGTTTTGGGTCTGGCGGTACAAATGCTCATATTGTTGTAGCCGAACCGCCGGATGCCCCGGATGGCGTCATCGATACGGGACCGCAACTTTTTGTCCTTTCCGCAAACACGCCCGAACGGCTGATGGCGTTGGCGGTACATTGGCAAGAGTGGTTGAAGAAGCAGCCGCACGATCTGAACATCCCTGCCCTTTGTCATGCCAGCCGCCACCGGCGTGCCGCCTTGCCTGCGCGCTTTGCGACAAAAGTCTCTTCACGGGCAGACCTGGAAAAAGCGCTTCACCAAGCCGCTCAGAAAAATCCCGCATCTAGTCAGGCCAAACCCAAGTTTCTGGAACATCTGAAAGGAGACGCTGGACAAGCCTTCTTGCAGGCCTTGGCAAAAGAGGGGGACCTGTCCGCCCTGGCAGATCTCTGGTGTGCCGGGGTTCCGGTTGATTGGTCACTGATTGATTCGACGCCCCCAGAACAGCCGGTGCCCTGGATTGATTTGCCATTGTATCCATTCGATAAAACTCGCTTCTGGGCTTTGGGAAAAGCACCGGCTGTTCCGCAGGATCGGGCTGCGGCAACTGCAGAACTGTACGCTCCGGTCTGGCAAGAACTGGCCGCGAGCAAAACGCAGATGCCAGAGCCAGACTTGCTGTCTGGGCCGTTTGCACTTAAAGCCGCGCAGCTTTTAAAGCTCGATCCATCGGAAAGCCGGAACTCAGAAACAAACGCCATAGGCGAGAACATGCACGTTCTCTGGAGCAGTGCCCCGCGGCCCAGCGATTCCGGTGAAACATTAGAGGAATTCCGGGAGTTTCAGGACTTCGTTGCCGGCTTGCCTCGCCAGTTGTCGCGTTTGCGGCTAACCGTGGTGACTTGGAACGGACAGGCCGTGTACGGCAACGAGCCGGTTGATGCCGAGGCCGCCGCGATCTCGGCGTTTACGCATGTCTTGGCCCAGGAAAAACCCGAATGGGACATACGCACGTTTGACTTGGACTCGTGTGACCCGCCCTCATGGTCCAGTCTCGCTGAGAGCAATGAAACGAGGTCTGCTGTCCGGGCCGGTAAAGCCTATGGTTTGCGGCTGGCCATGGCCGACCCACTTCCGGATACCGGCCAATCGCACCTGCGCGAAGACGGTGTTTACGTTGTCATCGGCGGGGCGGGGGGCATTGGCACGACCTGGAGTGAAGCGGTTCTAAACAACGTCCAGGCGCAAGTTATTTGGATAGGCCGCCGTCCACATAATGCGGCGATTACGGCACATATCGACCGGCTGACCAGGCTGGGCCCACCTCCGATCTACATTCAGGCGGACGCCACGAACCCCGACGCCCTTGAAAGGGCTTTGCAAGAAATTCTGAAGCGTTGGGGACGAATAGATGGCGTGATTCATGCGATCACAGGCCCATCCGACCAGCCCATCTTGGACAGTGAGCCGGAAAATCTAACCCGTGTCATGGCAGCCAAAACCCATGGTTTGATCCAAACCGCCCACACGTTTGCCGCCTTGGACCTGGATTTCTTTTTAGTCTTTTCATCGATTATTTCGCTGGAACAGCCCGGCGGTTTCGGAGGTTACGCGGCCAGCTGCGCATTCGCGGATGCTTTCGTTCGCGGACTGGACTCCCAGACACCTTACCCTGTCCGGTGCTTAAACTGGGGGCATTGGGATGTCGGTGTCGCCCGCAATCTGCCTGAGGCGACAAAGATACGGCTGGACAACGCCGGAGTTGTCCCGATCACGGCTCAGGACGCGTTGAAGCATTGCGATACGGCACTGAATGCTCCGCTGCCTCAACTGGCAATATTGAAATGGAATGATCCTGCCCGGCATCCCCTGGTCGACAGCCAGGTTCATATGCGCCTTTCGCGGAAGGCACCGGCGCGCAGTCTCCCGGCTGCAACAAATGAATTGAACACACGGCTGCAGGAAATCGAGCGGCACGGACTTTTTGCCCATCCGGAGTTGGAGGCGGCATTGCCCGGCGCAATAGCCGCGGAACTTGACCGCCATGGCCTGCGGACATCCTTGCCTGACACGGCTCCGTGGTATCTGCGCCGATGGCACAAGGCGACGAAACGGCTCCTTGCGCAAGGGAACACCGGCGAGAACTGGGATGCGACCGCACGCCGTCTGCGCGCGGATGCGGATCTGGCTCCTGCGATCAATTTGGTGACGGCCTGCCTGGCACGACTGCACGAAGTCCTGACAGGTCAGACACCGGCCACTGATGTCCTGTTTCCCGGTGCATCTCTCGATCTGCTAGAGCCGGTTTATCGCGGCACTGCTTCCGCGGATCTGCTCAACGATGTTTTGGCCGATACATTGGCTGAAACGCTCCGAGCAGACCTGAGGGACCAGCCTGAGAACACATCCTTACGGGTCCTTGAGATCGGCGCGGGAACAGGCGGCACGACCGCGCGGGTTCTGCCCTGCTTGTCCGAGCTTGCTGGACAGATTGAGACCTATGATTACACAGATCTGTCACGTGCATTTTTGCAGCATGCCCAACAGGCTTTTGCCCCAAGTGCACCCTTCCTGAAATCACTCAGATTTGACGTTGAAAAAAGCCCGGAAAGTCAAGGCCTGCAACCCGGCAGCTACGATGCCGTTCTGGCAACAAATGTGCTCCATGCCACGCCGGACATCCGCCAGACATTGCGCCATACACACGCTTTGCTCAAACCTGGCGGGGTGTTGCTTCTCAATGAGATTGTGACCCCGTCAGTCTTTGCTCATGCAACCTTTGGGCTGTTGGAAGGATGGTGGAAGTCATGCGATCCGGGCCTCCGCCATCCTGACACGCCCCTTCTATCAGCCGAGAGTTGGGAAAAACTGCTGCTGGCAAACGGCTTTACCGCTGTTGAAATGCTTTTGAACAGCAGCACTGCGCTTGGTCAACAAGTCTTTGCTGCCCGCAGCGACGGCTGTTTCGAGTACCGGAAGGCAGAGATTGACACAACCCGCAGACAACCTGAGACGCTCGAGCCGCGCATCCTCAAGAACACGGTCAGCGAGTTGCCATTGGAGGACCTGGAAAATCCGCAAGCTGCGGCTGCAAGGCTTTTAACAGAAATCGTCGCTAGCGCCTTACAGATTACAGAAGACCAGCTGGATCCATGGACACCTTTGGGCGACTACGGATTGGATTCGATCCTGAATGCCCAGGTCACCGCAAGATTGCGGGAGCTGGTTCCAGATCTCGATACCACCTTCCTCTACCAATACCAGACCATCGCAGATCTCTCGCAAGCACTTGTTCAAAAACATCCAGAAGCGTTTGAGCAGATCGGCCACACCACTTGCGGAGAAGCGGACGTGGCATCGCCTTCGACAGTATCCGCCAGCAAAAGAACCGCGGGGAACGAACAGCAGGACATTGCTATTGTCGGCATGAGTTTCCGTTTTCCAAAGGCTGATACACCTGAGGAATTCTGGACCCTCTTGTCACAAGGGCAAAGTGCAGTGACGGAAATTCCTCCCGATCGCTGGCAACTGGACGGTTTTTATGAATCTGATCCAGACAAGGCCGTAGACGGCTGGAAAAGCTACAGCAAATGGGGTGCATTTCTGGAGCGGGTGACAGCCTTCGACCCGCTCTTTTTCGGGATCAACCCAAAAGAAGCCGCTGCCATCGACCCGCAGGAACGCCTGTTTCTGCAGACCGCATGGGCGGCACTGGAAGATGCTGGATTTCCGCGCCAGCGCCTGGCAGATGAACTGGCACGGAGTGTCGGTGTGTTTGTCGGTATCACGCGAACCGGATTTGACCTTTTTGGCCCCGATTTGTGGCAGGCAGGTCAAAAGGTCTATCCGCACACTTCCTTCAGTTCAGCTGCTAACCGCCTGTCCTGGTTCCTGGATGCCGATGGCCCCAGCATGCCGGTCGATACAATGTGTTCGTCTTCCCTCACAGCGCTCCATCAGGCCTGTGCCAGCCTCAAGACGGGCGAATGCAGACTGGCGATTGCAGGCGGAGTAAACCTCTTTCTGCATCCGACAAGTTACATCGGGCTCTCGGCGATGCGCATGTTGTCTCCAGATGGACGCTGCAGCAGTTTCGGTGCCGGAGGAAACGGATTTGTTCCTGGTGAAGGCGTAGCTGCCCTGGTGCTTCGGCCTCTGGCCGAGGCCCAAGCCGCGGGCGATCAGGTTATTGGTGTGATCCGAGGCAGCGCAGTCAATCATGGCGGGCGCACAAATGGTTTCACCGTTCCCAATCCCCGCGCCCAGAGCAGTCTGGTGCGTGAGGCGATGTCCCGTGCAGGGCTTGAGCCTGGACAGATCAGCTATCTTGAGGCGCATGGCACAGGCACCGAAATGGGGGACCCGATCGAAATAACCGGGTTGACCGAAGCATTTGCCGGGCGGGAGCAAGGTTTGGCGCCGTGCGCCATCGGCTCGATCAAGACCAACATTGGACATCTTGAGGCAACTGCCGGATTGGCTGGCGTGATCAAGGTGCTGTTGCAGATGCGCCATCGCCAGATCGTTCCGAGCCTGCACAGCAGCTCTCTCAATCCAAAGATTGATTTTGAGCATGCGCCATTTCGCGTCGCGCAGGACCTCACTCCATGGTCCCCAGCTAAAGGGCGCCGGATAGCCGGAGTTTCATCATTTGGCGCCGGCGGAACAAATGCGCACGTCATCCTTGAAGAAGCGCCGGACATACCTGAAAAAAGTGCAACTGATCCCGCGCCAAACGAACCGATCGCGCTTGTCCTTTCTGCTCATGACGAACCGCGTTTACGGGCCTATGCAGCGCGGCTCGCCAAGTTCTTGACTTCCCCCAACGCCCCTCCCCTGGCACTGGCCGCTCAAAGCCTGCAACTGGGACGAGAGCCGATGCGCCATCGCATGGCTGCTGTCGTGTCCGATAAGGCTCAGGCCGTGGCAGTCTTGCAAGCCGTCGCCGAGAACCGGCCGTTGCCTGACAAAACCTTCTTGCGGGATACACGCAGGTACAAGGGGCAATGTCCTTCTTCGGTGGAAAGTGAAGACCTTGGTGAACTGACAGATGCATGGAGCAAAGGCAGCAAAATCGATTGGGCTAAGCTCCACCAACGCCGCCAAACCGTATCACTGCCTACCTACCCATTTGATGAAAAACCTTACTGGTTCGCCGACACCGCGCCTGTTGGGGGACCCATGGACGTCCCCTCCTCTGAAGACGCTTTTAGGGAATTAAAACCGGCTTCTCGGCCTTCACCGGTCCGGCGGACACTGCCAAGGCTGGATACTGCACCGGCACAGTTTGAGCCGCATCGCCGCAGCCAAAAGCTTCGGCTGTCTTCTCTGAACCCAGCGAGTGAAACACCGCCTGCTGAAATCGAATTGGACATCAACGGCATCGGCAGAGTTCGCCTAGAGCCTGCCAGCCCGCCGCCAAACCTTTCAACCGGAAACGCCATGAAGGTTCTGGTGGTCGAGGGGCTTCAGCATTGGAACGGAGACCGGTTGGGGCTGCTGCATGAGCTCGACCAACTCTCGCAACCAGTAATCCTGACAGTGTCCGCGAGTTCGTTACCCCCGATCCCGGATACGCTTCTTACCGCTCCAGCCTTTGAGCAGGCACAGGAAATGGCAAACGCCACCGCACGCTGTCCGGCTGCCACGCTGGCCACCTTAAAAAACCATATTCGCAATCAACCTAGCTGGCCGGATATCGCAGGGATTCCGGCGGAATGGATGGCCGGCAGCGGATGGCCGGTTTCGTCGCCCGAGCCGGCACCTTCTGGCGGCGCTATTCCGCTTCAATCCGAAGTCGTCCAATTGCACGACATGGGGGGCGGTGTCGCGCAAATCACAATGGCCGAGCGCGATGCGCAAAACACCTTTACGCCCGCTTTTGTCACTGGAGTTCTGGAAGCGTTCGACAAGGTCGAGTCCTCTGCCGCCTTCAAGGTTGTCGTTTTGACAGGCTATGAAGCCTATTTTGCTTGCGGTGGTACGCGCGAAGGGCTCCTGGCGATCCAGAATGGACAAGCCCGCTTTACCGATGAGCAAAGCTACGCCCGTCCGCTGCGCTGTCCGATTCCTGTTATTGCGGCCATGCAGGGGCACGGTATCGGTGCTGGCTGGGCCATGGGGCTTTACTGCGATTTGGCGATTTACAGCGAGGAAAGCTGCTATCAAAGCCCCTATATGCTTTATGGCTTCACCCCTGGAGCGGGTGCAACAACCCTTTTCCCCGCGCGGTTGGGGCGGCAACTTGCCAATGAAATACTATTCACTGCTCAGTCATTCCCAGGCCACATCCTGGCACAGAAGGGATTGACTGCACCGGTTCTACCGCGTGAAGAGGTTTTACCCCAGGCTCATGCATTGGCTCGAAGCATTGCGCAAAACCCGCGCGAGACGCTGATGGCCCGCAAATCCACGCAGACAGCCGAATTTCTCCACATGTTGCCCAGGCTGTTTGAAGCGGAACTGGCTCTACATGAAAGCACCTTTGTAGGGAATTCTGACGTTCTGGAGCAGATAAGTGAGCATTTTGCCGACAAACAGATGACCCAAAAGCCTGGCGCATCCCAGAAAGAGGCGCGGAACACGTCCGCGCTCAAGACGCAACTGCGCATGATGCTTGCAGAGGAACTGGACATCCCTCCTGACCGGATAGACGACGACACGCCTTTCGTGGATCTCGGTTTGGAGTCCATTGCAGCTGTCATCTGGGTTCGGAAAATCGGCGAAGAGCTCGGAGCCCAGATCGGAGCAACCAGTGTCTATAGCCACCCCAACCTGGCAGCATTTACAGAACTGGTAGCTGAGAAAGGTGGCCAGCTGGCCGAGGCGGTCAACAAGACCACAGCACCCCCTTCCGAGCCCCCAAAAGCCGCCATCCCTGCCGATCCGGAAGAGCGCCTTTTGCCGTCAGACAGCTCTGATCTTTTTGTCTGGCTGCAGGCATCTTTGGAAACAGAGCTCTCCATCCCATCCGGGACGCTTGATCCTGATCGCCCGTTCGTGGAACTCGGGCTCGATTCGGTGACTGCAGTCACCTGGATACGCCAGGTCAATGACGCCCTGGGCACCAAAGAAACTGGGACCGTGGTCTATCACCACACCAACCTGACTGAATTGGCGGCCTATCTGGCGGGCATTGCCGGCAAAACACCTACTACCAGGACCACTTCCTTACCATACAAGCTGGAGGCACCAGTACGATCCGCCTTGCCTCGGCTGGAAAATCTAGCGCCTTTCCAAGATGAAAGACCCGGAATTGCGATTGTCGGTATGGCGGGCCGTTTTCCCGAAGCGCCCAACGTGTCCAGCTTCTGGCAGAATGTCCTGGCTGGCCGGGATTGTGTCTATGAGATTCCCGCCACACGCTGGTCAATCGACGCCTACTATGATCCGGACCGCCAGGCTCCAGGCAAAACCGTTTGCCGCAGAATGGGTGCGATTGAAGACATCGACGCATTCGACTCTCTGTTTTTTGGCATTTCGCCAGCTGAAGCCGAGCTGATGGACCCGCAACAGAGACTGTTCCTGGAAACCGCCTGGGAAGCGATAGAGGATGCGGGACACGCGCCGTCTACCTTAGCCGGGACACGATGCGGTCTGTTCGTCGGCACTGAAAACGGAGACTATGCCCGGATTGCCGGTGATGCCAAACCTGAAGCATTGGCGCTGACCGGGCGCTCCGTGGCGATGCTCCCGGCGCGTGCCGCCTATGCATTGGATCTACAGGGCCCCTGCCTTGCCATTGACACAGCTTGTTCGGCGTCTCTCGTGGCAATTGCCCAAGCCTGTGCCAGTCTTCACGACCGTCACTGCGATAGCGCGCTCGCTGGCGGTGTAAATGTTCTGACCGGTCCGGAAATCCATGTCGCGATGAGCCATGCCGGCATGCTGTCCCCAAGCGGCAAATGCAACAGCTTTGACAGCCGCGCGGATGGTTTTGTGCCCGGAGAAGGCGTTGGCGCGCTCCTTTTAAAACGGTTGGAGGATGCACAGGCCAACGGCGACGATGTTTACGCGGTTATCCGGGGCTGGGGGGTCAATCAGGACGGGCGGACGAATGGTATCACTGCTCCCAACCCCGCAGCGCAAACTCGTTTACAAACAGAGCTTTACCACCGGTTCCATATCGATCCGGCTCGGATCGGCATGGTTGAGGCGCATGGAACCGGCACGGCTCTTGGCGATCCGATCGAAGTTGAAGCACTCAAGCGAAGTTTTGCTCAGTTCACTGACCGCAAGAATTATTGCGCGCTCGGGTCTGTCAAAAGCAACATCGGTCACTTGGCCACAGCCGCAGGGGTCGCCGGCGCAATCAAGGCAACACTAGCGTTAAAGCACCGCAAGATCCCAGCCAGCATTCATCATGATCAGCTGAACCCGCATATCGACCTCAAAGACGCGCCTTTTTATGTTCCGCGGACTGCAGCGGATTGGACAGCTGGTCCGGACGCTCCACAGTATGCGGCAGTGAGTTCCTTCGGATACAGCGGAACTAATGCACATTTGGTTCTGGAAGCGGCACCGGCAAGACCTGTTCCGGTTACGCAGACCCAAGCAGTGATTGTTCCGGTTTCAGCCCGTTCATTGGAATGCTTAACCGAAGCCGTGACACGATTGTCCACCTATCTGGGAACCGGTGCCGGACAGACTGTCCCCTTGGCAGATCTTGCTCTCACCTATCAGACTGGCCGGGATACCTTTGACCAGCGTGTAGCGTTCCTTGCCGACAGCCACGACAGCCTCCGAGCAGGCCTTGAACAGTTCTTAAACGAGCCTGAGCATGCTGGCGGTGTCGTCTACTCAAATGACATGCCACCGACACTTCGTGATACCGCCACGGCCTGGATCGAAGGCAAGACAATCGCGTGGCCTGTGGTAGCTGGAGCAAGCCGGCGGCACGGGTGTCCGACCTATCCGTTTGCCAAGGAGCGCCATTGGGTTTCCGATGCGCCCGTGGAATTGCCGGAAGCTGCACCCATACCCTCCAAAGAGACGCCCCTCCAACCGGAAGCCGAAGACACAGCTGTTGATCCCGATTGGCGTGAACGCTTAAAACAGCGTTTTGCCCGACCAATTACACTGTTGTCTGACGATCCGAAGTGGATCGGGTCCATGGCATCCCTGCTGTCCGCGCTTGGCGCTGCTCCGGGCGGACCGGGACAGCCGGACCTGCGCATCAAATCCAATCTGCGTGAGGCGGAGGGGAGCGTTTTCTGCGACACACATCTCGGAACACGGTTGCCTGGAAACGAACAAGTGGATTTGTTAATCCTGACAGAACTTCCTTCGGACCCGGGCCTGATTCCACAGCATGCGCTGATTGTTAGCGACGATAACCGGGATGATATCGAATCCCACTGCCAGCGATTGATCCAGGAATGGCTCCGATTGGAGCCGGACGGCTCAAAAGATACCCTGCACGTACAATTCCGAAACGGGCGCCGTTTAGTAGCGGCGAAGCCTCTAGATCCGGCTGACGGTGCTTGCATCTTGCGAAAGACATGGCAGCGCACGCCTTTGGCTGACCAGAAAACCGCTCCATCAGACAAAAACGTCTGCTTGATCGGCCGTGGCCCCAAATTCGAGGCGCTGGCTTCTGGTCTTGAGGCCCACTTTCAGTCAGTCACTTTACGGGACACTCCGCCGGAAGGGGCGATGGCGGCGTGGGATGTGTTTATCGACGCCGCCGCTCTGACTGAAGTGAGAGACAACGATCCGGACGACCCTGACCGCAGACACTGGATCCAATCCCTCATGCGTGAGGGCCGGGACCTGAACTTGCTGCACTTGACGTGTGATGTGATACCGTTCCGCAGTGTTTCCCGCAATCTGGCCGGGGCGCGGCAAGCCGGGTTGGTCAAGAACCTGCGCGCCGAATACCGGTTTGCAGAGTCCCGGTGGCTCGATCTGGATATGGCGCAGGTCGCAGATACAGCTGGCCTGGCGAAACTCATTGCGGCCGAATGTGCGTCAGCCGGACCGGTCTCCGAGGTTTGTTATCGCGGCGGCGCGCGGTTTGCGCCGGTACTTGAGGCACCTGAGCCGGTCGCATCACCGTCCGTTCACCTGAACGCGGAAGGACTGTATCTCATAAGCGGTGGCACCCGCGGCGTCGGTTTGACTTTGGCGCAGGACCTGGCAGCCCAGGGAGCCCGACATCTGGCGCTGATTGGTGAAACGCCTTTGCCGCCGATGCAGGACTGGCCCAGTCTGATCGCCGCGGCTGACACGCCTGCTGAAATCCGCAGTCAATTGAGCATCTTGCAGGCATTGTCAGATCAATTGGAAACTCTGGAAATCTTGCATGCCTGCGTCAGCGATGCGGCCAAAGTGTCTGCATGGCTCTCAAGTCTCCGCAAACGCGGCCTGCCGCTCAGCGGCGTGATCCATGCAGCCGGGCGCTATTCTGAGGTAGACCCACCCGGTTTTGCCGCCAAGTCTGCCGATCACATGCGCGCCGTACTCACAGCCAAGGCAGATGGGCTGGAGACCCTCCATAGTCTTACGAAAAACGACCCGCTTTCTTTTCTTCTTGTGCTGACTTCAATAACCGGCTTGGTTCCACACTTCGCACGAGGCGCCCTGGATTACGCCATGGCCAATGCTTATGCGGATCTTTTTGCTGCCAAAGCCCATGAACTGGATGGTGGACGCACCCGGTCGACAATTCTCAGTGACTGGACGCAAAGTGGTGCGTTCTGCCGTGTCAGACCAGAGAAAGCCAAGTCGGTCCAAAAGAATTTCGATCAAATTGGATTAAAGACCTTGAGTGATGCTGAAGGCTGCGCCCTTATCCGGCGGGCGCTGTCTCCCACTGCGGAGACCGGCACAATCTTGGGTCTGATCGCGGAAGACCGGTTTGCTGCTGCCCGCCCGGGCCTGCTGCTGGCCGGAACGTTAAACGATGAGGCCTTGGACATGAATACCCAGCTTGCACGCTGGGAAAAAATCCGCTCCCGCGGGGATCTTGTAACCATTGAAGACGTCACATCTGTAATCGGCCTGGAACAGATCCGTGAATTGCCCCCCGCGCAAATGCTTCGCCTCCACCGGATCATGCTTGGCCCCACTGAAGTAGTTCCTCCCGAAGCTGAGGATGAGTCTCTGCCGGACATGATCGCCGGGATTGTCTGCAACGTGCTTAAACTCAAGGAGATCGACCACAATACGCCGTTACAGAACTACGGCCTCGATTCCATCTCGGGCATGATACTGAGCACTCGGCTGGAAATAGCTTTAGACATGACGGTCGATCCGCGCACATTAATCGATCATCCAAGCATCGCCGCCTTATCAGCCTATATCCAAAAAGCACGGGAAGCGGCATGAGCCAGAGCATAGAGGAACTTTTAGGAGTCGATACCTTACCGAAGCCGTCCAGGCGGCAAAACATGCGATTTAGCTGCCTGTTCTTTTCCGATGTGCGCACAGACATCTCATATGCCGAGAAGTACCGGTTTCTTGGTGATGTCACCCGGTTCGCCGATCAAACGGGTTTCGAAGCGGTTTATTTCCCGGAACGCCATTTCCACGAATTCGGTTCGGTCTTTGCCAATCCCGCAATCGCCGCAGCGCATCTCATTCCCCAAACACAAAACATCCGCTTTCGTACCGCTGGTGTCACCATCCCGCTACACCATCCAGCGGAGATTGTGGAATGGTGGGCGATGAACGATGTTCTATCGGGCGGACGGGTGGATCTTGGCTTTGGCTCAGGTTGGGCCAAGGGAGATTTCATCTATGCTCCAGAAAACTTTGAAGATCGCCGCAAAATCTGCAGCGACGGCATAGAGACAATCAAACGTTTGTGGCGGGGCGAGACGCTCGCCTTTCCCGGACCCGGGGGCGATGTTGTCGACATCACCGTCTACCCCCGTCCAATCCAGTCCGATCTGGCGGTCTGGTTGCTGATAACTCAGAACGAAGACGCCTTCATCCACGCCGGAAAGATGGGCTACAACGTGTTCACTATGCTCTATGGGACCAACCTGGAGAACTTGTCCCAAAAGATCGCCTTGTATCGCAAGGCTCGGCAGGAGGCGGGCCATGATCCGGTCAGCGGCAGAGTAACCCTCACGCTTCATACCCTGCTGCTCGACACCATGGACTCAGTTCTGGCAGCCATCGAAGTCCCATTCCGCCAGTACATCCAAAGCAGCCTGAACGCCCACGTGAACGCCGGTGCGGTCACAGGCGCCTCAGCAGATCTGAGTGACGCCGACCGTGCCAAAGTGCTGGATTATGCCTATCAGCGCTATGTCAGGACAGGTGCATTATTCGGCACGCCCGATACTGCAAAAGATATGGTCGACGAGGTTATCGCCGCTGATGTCGATGAAATCGCCTGCTTGATGGATTTTGGTGCCGACTATGACATTGTCAGGCACGGCTTTACACATTTGGCACAATTGGCTCAACATTACAGTTCACCTCTGTTGACACCGTAGTACCGACGGCCGAGCACACATTTTTCTTTCAAGGGCCGTTTCAAGATCACCATCACAATTTTAGCAGGAAATCCAATATGGCTAGCGAACTCAAGGATCTGCGACAGCGGTTGGTTGACCGGCTTTCGGCTACGGTAGAGCAGAAGATTTCGTCAATCGGATACGTGCCCGAAGATTTGGTCCGCATTGCGGGCTCCGGCGTGCCAGCAGAACCCAGTCATGATGAAGTCTATAAAGCCCCGGAGGACTTGAAAGAGGCCATCAACGAACACTACGATTTCTCGTTTTATGCTCGCGAGACGATCTGGGCCGATATGCTTGCTGGCACGCATTTTCGAAATATTGGCTATTGGGATGCAAATACTGAATCTCTGGATCAGGCCGGCCGCAATTTGCAGGATCAACTCCTGGCACTATTGCCTCAAAAAACCGGACGGATCCTTGACGTAGCCTGCGGGATGGGCGCCTCTACAAAACGGCTTCTGGACACTTACCGGCCCGAAGATGTGTGGGCCATCAACATCTCTGCCAAACAAATCGAAACCACCTCTCAAAACGCTCCAGGCTGCAATGCACAAGTCATGAGCGCAACGGAGATGACTTTTGAAGACAATTTTTTTGATGCTGTCGAATGCATCGAAGCCGCTTTTCATTTCGACACGCGGCGCAAGTTTCTGGAAGACACCCTGCGCATTCTGAAGCCGGGAGGCCGCTTGGTCATGTCCGATGTTCTGATGACTTCAGGGGCTCGGCTGGAGCAATATCCGGTGTTCCCCAACCCGGAAAACCACATTGCCACCATCGAAGATTACAAGTCTGTCTTGGAAGAAATCGGATACGAAAACATCACAATATCTGATGAGCGGAACAATATTTGGAAATCGCATTTCATGGCCACAACCAACCGGATTCACGAAGGATTTCTAGCACGGAAGTATAATATCGTTGAGGTCACAGACATGATCTGGACGTATTACGAGTTGGATGCAATTACCGGCCCTTGCCCGATCCTGGGCGCATCTAAACCTCGCTAAATGTTTAGTACTTCGGATGCCTATCGCTAGGTAGGATAAAGGTACTTTGGTTCAAACAGAGACTGACAAGCATCTTTATCGCTTGAGCGTTACGATTAAGCTCTCAAGGCTGCGCGCATTGGTTCCCATGTTTAACCACCTTGGCGGTTCTTGCAGCTCAATGTCAGCAAAGGCAGAAAGCAGGCACTGAAATGCCAAACGCCCTTCCATTCGGGCCAAAGGGGCTCCTAAACAAAAATGTGCGCCCCCGCCAAAGGTATGATGCGCATTGCCTGTGCGTGTAATATCAAACCGGTGAGGGTCCTTGAAGCGAGCCGGATCACGATTGGTGGCACGAAGCAATCCAATCACCGGCGCCCCTTGCGGAATTTTCACACCACCGATCTCGCACGATTGTGCGGCAACGCGCAGCAGGAAATTACCTCCCGGGTCATAGCGCAAGGTTTCATCCGCTGCATTGCGCGCCAGATCCGGCTGCGCTCGCAGCCGCTCCATTTCTTTTGGGTGTTCCAACAGTAACTTTAGCCCGATCCCGATGAGGGTCACGGTCGTCTCGTGTCCGGCAATCAACAGAGCAACGAGATTTGTCAGTGTCTCCTCTTCGTCCAGCGTGCCGTTGTCCAGGCCCTGTAATGCCAGCCGCATGAGGCTGCCTTCAGTTCCAGTGCTGCTGACGGACAATTGCTCTCTCAGATAGGATTTAAATGCCGTCAGTGCCTCCAGTCCGTCGGACTTCTGCTGGTCGGTTAACATCAGATCGCCAATCTGGATCAACTTCTTAGACCAATCGCTCACTGTATCTGCCATGTCCCGCGGAATATCGAAAAGGCGGCAGAGCACATTCAAAGGCATGGGCTGTGCGTAGGCATCAATCAGATTAACCGGGCGTCCGTCACTCGGTAAGGCAGCAATCAGCCTTTCAGTTTCCTCACGCACCATCCCTTCGAGTTGAGCTACAGCCTGGGCTCTGAAAGCGGGTTCGTAAACACCCCGCATTCGAGCGTGGTCTATCCCGTCCACATTGATCATTTGCGGCTGGAATAAGGAAAAAAGACGGAAGGCTACCGGATCCCGCTCCCGAAAGCCGGGATCGGAATGCCAGCCTCCCTTCCAGTTGCGCGAATCCCGGCCGATAGCCTTATTTCGCATCGCCTCCGAGAATTCCGCATGACCAAGAATAAAATAACACCCGCTCGCCGGGTCGAAATGGATGGGATTTTCCGCACGCAACACATCCAGGCGGTCATGTGGATCGGCCAGGAAGTCAGGGTCCGCCAGCATCGTCCACCAGTCCGTATCTGTTTCCTCCGGTACGCTCATCGCCGATCTCCCTTTCCTCGGCCGCTTATGATAGCGCCGTCCCGGTCTGCCGAAGCGCATTAAATTGCGCTCCCAGATAAGAAGCCGTTTGATCCATGAGATGCAACCCTATGTAATCGACATGACGGTTCTGCCACTTTTCCAGATCCGTGCCGGCTACATAGGTGTTGAAAGCTCCTAAGGCCGGGCCGCAGTAGACCTGCCAGTCCGTTTTTTGACCAGTTTCCCCGGCCAGAGCCAAACGCATTGAATGAATGAAATACCAACGGAAGATCAATGCCATCTTGACCTTTGGATTGCGTTCCGCACGTTCAATTTCCTCAGGTGCAGCTTTGTCGTAGAACGATCGGGTTTCGGCATACACGTCTTCGAAGGAGCGGCGAAAATACTTGTCTTCAATCTCTTTGCGGATCGCAACTGGCAGCGCTTCGAGGCCTGGATGGGCGCGCCAAAGATCGTACAGCTTGTTGGCACGTGCGGGGAAGAGCAGTCCTTTCTTCAAGACTTGCACTTTGGCACCCAGTTCAAACATATCGCCGGCCGGAGCATAAGCCGTGTCTTGAACCCCAGTGCGCTGCAATACTTCTTTAACCGCCTCACTGGTGCCAGCCTCAGGCGTACATTGATTGATCGATCCAGTGGCAATGTAATCCGCCCCCAGAAGAAAGGCTGTTGCCGCAGCTTGCGGCGTCCCTATTCCGCCGGCTGAGCCGACGCGGCTAGGTTGGGCAAAACTGTGCTGAGCCTGCTGAGCGTCACGCAGAGCGATCATCGCTGGCAAAAGCGCACTTGTAACCCCACGGTCGGTATGCCCGCCGGAATCTGCTTCAACCGTCAAGTCAGAAGCAACCGGAATGCCCGGAGCAAGGGAGGCTTCTTCTTCAGTGATGAGACCTTGGGACAGCAGTCGCTGGATCAATTCCGGCGTCGCAGGCGCAAGGAATGCGGAGGCAACACCAGGATGTGACACTTTGGCAAACACCCGGTTTGGCACATCTAGCGCCCCATCCCGCAGTTTCGCCCCCTTTAGACGGTATTTCACCAACGCTTCGGTTACCTCCATGAAGGCCGAAGCTTCGATTACACGGATGCCCAGTTGCAGGAGCCGATCCACCATAAGCATTTCGCGTCTGGGGTGGAGTGGATCGGCCAGGACGTTGACGCCAAACACCGAGCCAGGCGGAACCGTCTCCTTGATCCTGCGGATTTGGACCGCAGCGTCCTCTATCGGTACTCCTCCCGACCCATATATTGCCAAGAGCCGGGCCTGTGCCATACGGATCACCAAATCTGCCGAGGCAATCCCCTTTACCATGGCACCGGCCATATAGGCGTGGCTCACCCCATAGTCATCCCGAAAAGCGGCCGAGCCCAAATGACCGGCCGCGATCATCCAACCGCCTCGCCAAGATGGTTTTTCAAGGCGCTCAGGTTTTGCGTATCAGCCCCAAAAGGGGTCATGACCGCAAAACTGCGCGCACGCAAATCATCGCCCAACCCGTAAAGGCACGCGGTGCGCAAGTTTCCAGCCGGGCCGCAATCGATATAGGTGGCCTTCGGGTATTGAGCATTCAGCGCCAGCAAGGTTTCATGCAGGCGGATCGGTCCGCGCACAACCTTCCACCAATCCCGCTCGACCGGATCAAATGGCCGTCCTGTGCCATCCGATGCACCAATCACAGGTATCTGTGCCGCGCCCCAGCTAAACGCGCGCAGTGCAGCCCTGAAGGAGGTTTCGATCGCCTCAATCCCGGAGCCGTGAAAAGCATACCGGACCGGCAAGCGGTGATGGGAGATATCGCGGGCTCGCAGATCATCGGCAATGTCATTAATGCCGTTTGTGGGCCCGGTGATAACGAAACAACGATCAAATACGACACCAGCCAGCTCTGAAGAGCCACGACGATAAATCGGATCAGCTTCAAATTGAGCTAAATCATCGAGCACCATCAACATAGCGCCCGGTTCCGCTTTCGACTGAATTGTCCAGGCCTGGCGCAGCAACGCTGGCAAAACCTCCTCTGGGGATATCGCCCCGGAAACAGCCGCGGCGACATATTCGCCCAAACTGACACCGAGCAGCAGATTCGGTTTCGGCAGTCCTTCGGCAATCAGAGTTTCAGCCAGCGCCACCTGAACCATGAACAGCGCCGGATGCGTGTCGGTCAACTGATCGAATGTGTCCCCAACATGGGCGAAATCATCATAAAGAACGTCTGTGACCGGATGGTCAAGATAAGGCTGTAGTGCTTCCTCCATCCGCAACATACTGGCGCGAAAAACGGGATGCGCATCATACAAGCCCCTGCCCATCTGGAAGTACTGAGCCCCCTGCCCAGCAAACATCCAGATCACCGGATCGGGCGCCAAATCGGTCGGCCATGGATGGGAGAAAGCGTTCACAGTGGCGAGTCCGTTGAATGACTTAAACAATACTGTAAGGTATTGGTGAGTGGTTTGAAATACGCGCTATCATATTAATAGACATAGGTTCGAGATGAAGGCGTTTTTATTCCCCGGGCAAGGGTCCCAGCACATCGGAATGGGCGAAGGCCTGTTTGAGCGCTATTCTGAAATGACTGAGGCCGCAGATACGGTCTTGGGTTATTCCATTGCCGATCTCTGTCTGCGGGATCCCGACAAGCAGTTGACGCAAACCGAATTTACCCAACCTGCTTTGTTTGTGGTTAACGCCATGATGGCGCGCGCGCAGCAAGACGACAGCGGAGCACCAGATATCGCCGCCGGCCACAGTGTGGGCGAATACAATGCCTTGCATCAGGCTGGTGTGGTCAACTTCGAAGACGGTTTGAGATTGGTTCAAAAACGCGGTGCCTTGATGAGCACGGCGCCCAAGGGCGGAATGGCGGCAGTCATCGGGCTCACACCGGATCGCATTGCGACGGTCTTGCAGGATAACGGCTTTGCGTCGATCGATGTGGCCAACTTGAACTCCGACAAGCAAACGATCATTTCCGGCCTCATTGAGGACATTTCAGCGGTAGAACCGTTTTTTTCCGATGCTGGAGCGATGTATATTCCACTGAATGTCTCGGGCGCGTTTCATTCCCGCTACATGGCTCCTGTCCAGGAGGAATTTGAAGCATTTCTAGGCGAGTTCCGTTTTGAAGCGCCCGGCATCCCCGTGATTGCCAATGTGGATGCCCGACCTTATCAAGATGGCTGCACTGCTCAAATGTTGGCGCAACAACTGACCTCCCCAGTGCGATGGCAAGAAAGTATCGGGTACATGTTGAATTTGGGTGTGGGACATTTTTTTGAAACGGGGCCCGGCAATGTGCTTAGCAAGCTGGTCGCGGGTATCCGTAAACAGCATGTGGTGACACCCGTGGAAACGGAGCTTCCGCCCCAGGCCGGCAGCCCTCCGGTGCTGCAGGAGGAAACGCAGGCACAGGAAGCAAAAACACCTGTCCAAATCGTCGAAGACTGGAACACACAGCATTCTGCGGGTATCGATGTCCAGGTAAATGGCTATGACGGCGTAATGAAAACTCGCAGCGAAGCCATCCTTCTTTTCGGCCATCGACCAGCAGTCTACATGGAAGGCTATTCAGGCTATTTTGCACTGTCCGATGTGACCCCGATAGAGGCCCAGTTGTCCTAATCAGGTGCGGAATAGCGAATAAATCCCGAACGATTTTCGCTCACACCTCGCTCGGATTCTTGAGTTTCAACTGGCTCTAGAGTTCCCAAGGGAATTTCTGTTCTGTGGCATAACGTTGCAAATTGGCGCGAATGCTCGAATCGCCAAACAGGGACCGGTTTTCAGCGATCGCCTTGTCCCTACTTTGACCAAGTGACTTGTCGAGGTCCGCGCGATAGGCTTTGAAACGTCGTATTGCTTGCGGGTCCAGCCGTTCAATACGGCGTATGTGTTGTGCCAGACCAAGTTCGATTTCCGGTAAGATGGAATCCACCAAATGAAGGGACAACGCCTGCTCTGCATTGATGGATTGGGTGCTTAAAGTCAAATAGGACGCTGCGTGAGCTCCAATCCGCCGCGTCAGAAATGGCAGGACGCAAGCTGGATGCAGCCCAAACAGCAGCTCGGGCAAAGTGAACCGGGCATCGGGCCCTGCGAGGACCATGTCACTTGCGGCCACAAAGCCGATACCCCCTGCCGTTGCCTGGCCTTCAACGACGCTGAGAGAAACAAACGGTCCGAGTGCCAGCCGCTCCCAAAGATGATAAAGCCTTTCGGGGTCCACCGGATCTCCGCCGCCGAAATCCGCCCCGGTGCAAAACACCGTTTGAGAGCCGCGCAGGATTATCGCGGTGCATCCGGCTTCCTCGGCCCGGTCCAGCGCTGCATGAGCATCCTCCACCAATGCCTCTGTGATGGTGTTACCGCTCTCAGGCCGATCAAACCATAATGTTGAACTGCGGCCATTTTGGGTGATGGACAGTGGCGACAACATCCCTATTCCCTAGTCAGAACTCAAAACCGTGGCGAGATTAAATCCTCCAAACCCTGAGGACAGGCACATGGCAGAGTTAAACCGTCCGGACTCGGGGTTATCTAGCACATAGTTCAAATCCGGGAGCGTCGGCTGGACCAGTCCATGAATCGGCGCGATTTGACCTGCCTCCATCTGCAGGAAAGCCAGGGCAATTTCCACGGCACCAGCTGCCGCCACTCCATGCCCGAGTGCGGATTTTGGAGCCGTGACATGAACAGAATTGAGTAACTGGGCCACCAAAGCCTGGGCTTCTGCAGCATCGCCTCTCGGCGTCCCGGTGGCATGGGCTGAAATGAAATCGAGAGAACTAGGGGGAATACCGGCATCAGTCAAAGCTGCGGTGATGGCCTCTTGCAGCGCATTTTGTGACGGTTCAGGCCCGCGCGTCTGGGCCTGGACGCGGCCCAGGCCCGATATACGCCCATAGGACTGCGGGCCCAGATCACTCCTTGCCAAAACCAAGGCAGCGGCACTTTCACCAAACAAGAAACCGGTACCGGCTGCATCGAAAGGGCGGCAGCGCGGCTCTGGCATAAGATCACCGCTTTCATCTGAAAGATGCGGACCCATGGCTCCCAAATTGCGAAGCGCCTGCAATTCCAACCAGGACATATCCTGCAATGGCCCGATAACCAGGCAGATATCAAGCTCACCGGAGCGAATGGCGGCAGCTGCCAGATGAACTGCCAGCGCACCACTGGCCGAAGCCCCGCCAACGCTCATGATCGGGCCATCCAATACCAGTTCCTCACTGATCAAGGCGGCGACATCCGTATCCAGAAAACTGTGCCCCAGCCGCGGCGGCGCAAGGTTCGGCGAGGTATTAAGAAGTTTGTTGCGGATCAATTCCATTTCGCGTGACTGCAAATTGCTGCCGCCAAGGATCACACCCGTGCGGCCGGAGAGCCGGTGTTCTCCGGGGTCTCCAAAGCCCGCATCCTGCCAGGCTTCTGCGGCCACCGCTGCGCAGACCTGCCCAGTCAAGCCAGTGGTCCGGGACGCCCGCCGCGACAACACCTGAGGGACACTGTCTGGCAGCTCGATGCCAATGAAAGGGGGATTCCCGGCGACTTGGCGCCCTTCCCTTTCAAGTGGTCGAAACAGGTTTTTGCCAGTAAGCACCCCCTGCAGCGCGCTGGACTTGCCAAATCCATACCCGCAAGCCAAACCAATCCCCATACAATGCACAGTACGATCAGTCATGAGCTGTTGTTAGTTTGCCGTTCAGGAGATTTGCCAGAAACCTGGAATGCTCACCTTCAAGCATTGAAAGATGGCCTCCAGGAACCGGCTGGATATCCAAAACGCCCGCTTCAGCCGGCCACCCCCGCATAGCCGAAGAAATCTCTGCACCTTCCGCATGAAAGACAGACGCCGCAACGGAAACTGGCTCTGGAGTGTAGCCGTCAACGGCTTTCGCAATGTGTTTGTAATTATTGAAAAGCGTGAGGAGCACCTGAAAGTCTTCCCCCGTGTTTTCGGCCATATTTTGCAGGTATTTCTCCGGCGCGCCTTTGGGCTCAGCACTCGGCAGCTCCGCCGCGAGCCCCATATCCCGGGCAAATCCAGCGAGAAGCGCCTTTTCGTGATCATGCGGCTGGATACGATTGTCAATATGGGAAAGCACCGCAGGGGGATAAGAATCGATCAATGTCAGTGAGGCCAATTCGCCGCCCGACCGTTCTATCTGCCGCGCCATTTCCCAAGCGACAATACCGCCGCTTGACCATCCGGCGAGATGAAGCGGTGCCTGCCCTTGATCAAATTCAAGATCAGCCAGATAGGCTGTTGCGGCATCCGGGATCGAGTTCCACCGATCCAGCCGGTTCATTTCCAGACCGAGAATGGAAAATCTGGGATCCAGATGTTTCATCAAGGTCCGGTAACAAAGCAACGTCCCAACTCCGCCATGCACCAGTACAAGACCCGGACCAGACCCAGCTTGTAAATTCACCACAGATGAACGATTACCTTTGGCACGTTCAATCAGCACAGCTTGATCGGCCACTGTCGGTGCCTGGAATAGCTGCGCTACGGACAATTCAGCCCCAAGCCGCGAACGAATTTCTCCTGCAAACCGGATTAACAGCAGTGAATGCGCGCCCAATTCGAATATGTTCGCAGTCACCGGTACTGAGGGACAGTCCAACAGTTCAGCCCATAAGCTGGCCAATACTTTTTCGATCCTGCTGAGAGGACCCTCCGGTATTGATACTGATGGAGCGGGCGCCCCGTTCAACGATTGCCGATCCAGTTTCCCGGCAATCGTTTGCGGCAGAGCCGTGACAACTCGAATTTCACTTGGCCACATGTAATCTGGCAAACTGCTTTTAAGCGCCCTGGATATGGCAGCCGGCTCCAGATCCGGGTCCGATACTGTGACATAGGCCTGCAACGTGGTATCGGGCTTGCGATCCGACACCGTGACCGCAGCCCGCAGCACCCCGTCAATCCGCTCCAAACCGGCTTCGACCTCGGCTAACTCGACCCTAAAACCGCGAACATTGACCTGATTGTCACGCCGGCCAAGGAACTCAAGCTGTCCATCTGTCCGCCAGCGCGCCAGGTCACCGGTTTTATACAGCCGGTCTGCTTTACCTCCCGGCCCCGAGGAAAAACCGCCTTGTTTGTTCTGCGCTGCGATGTATCCATCCGCAAGACCGACGCCGCCGATTGCAAGCTCACCGATCAATCCGGCTGGTAAAGGCTGATCCGCAACATCTAGCACAAACACGTTTTCTCCTGGCAACGGCCGGCCGATCGGCAGACGTCTTTCGGGTCCGTCCATTTGTGCGCGGTAAACAAAAGCGGTACTTCCGATTGTCGTTTCTGTCGGACCATAAACATTAACAAGAGCCCGATCCGCCAAAGGACTGTCGCACCAGGTGCTAAGGGTGTTTTCGGTCAAGGCCTCGCCCCCGGTCACAACCGTGCGCAGACTTTGCAGCAGCTGCCAGTCATCACTCCGCCCAAGATCGCGCAGGACTTCATCCAGAAAAGCGGGCGGCAAATCCGCAACCGTAACCGCCCAGCGCTGCACGGCCTCTGCAAAGTCAAGCGCGGACCATAATCCTTCGGGGCGCATCACGACCGTGGCGCCACGAACCAACGTTGTCAGCCATTGTTCAAAAGCCGCATCGAAACTGGTTTCTACGAATTGCAGAACCCGGTCCTGGTCATTGACCGCAAAAAGGTTTGCCATCGCTTGAATATGATGAGCCAGGGCGTGGTGGGGCACTTGTACGCCTTTGGGACGCCCTGATGATCCTGACGTGAATAGGATATAAGCGGCAGCGGCCGGATCCTGAATGACCGGCGTTGGCAGCACGCCGGCCGTGGCCTTGCTGATTTCCGTTCTCTCATCCACGCGCATCTGACGAATGCTTAACAGGCTTGCCGTCTTTGCATCGGTCAACGCAAGGACAGGAGCTCCATCAGCGATCATGTCGTCCAACCGTGACGACGACTGGACCGGCGAAAGCGGCATGTGCACCGCCCCGACCCACCATGTGGCTAGAACCGCGACCAGCGAATTTGCAGAACGTGCCAAACAGCTTGCGACCACATCACCCGGCTGAACACCCGCATCGACAAGCCGGGCGGCAAGGTCACCAGCATTCTGTTCCAATGCAGCGTTTGTCAAAACGGTATCGCCGCAAATCACCGCAGGGGCATCGGGAGCCATCCGCACCTGAGCGCGCCAGGCTGGAATAAGCGCTTCGTCGGGTGCAGGCGGACCGCCATGCCCCCAGTCAGTAAGCACCTCATCATCCGCACCCGCCAGGGACACATCCACCAGAGCCCCTCCGGGATCCGCAAGGAAAGTTGAAAGGACTTTTTGATAAGCATCCGCCAAAGCAGAAACAGTATCGGATTTGAATTGCCTCGCATTATAGGCAAACCGGCAACGCATTCCTTCCGGTCCGGGATAAACCTCCAGAGCCAGATCCTGAACGCCCTGTTGGTCAATCCCGTCAACGACTGAGACCTCCAGCGATCCGCGGTCTGTGTTTTGGGGTCCGACCAGCGATTGAAAAGCAAACTGAACCCGCGGCATCAGCAAACGGCCGGTGCCGGATACTTCGCCCATCTCCGACAAAGGCAAATCCCCGTGCTCCAGCGCATTCAGCATTGTCTGGCGTGTTTCCCTCACCAAGTCGCGGATACTGACCTGATCTGACAGTCGGATGCGAAGAGGCAAGAGATTGGCGAAGTAGCCGACAGTATGATCGAAACTGCGATCGGGCCGGCCCAACACCGGCAAGCCGATAAGCAGATCATGGGACCCTGTCAAACGATGCAAGATCAGCACGAACGCAGCCATCATGAATTGCGCTGGCGTTGCCCCGTGTGCGGTCGAAGCTTCTGTAATACGCCGGGCTGTATCCTTGTCGATCCAAAGCACATGACTGCCGGCCTTTGAGGCGCACTCCAGGTCAGCATCCCAGTCCCCCGGCAGACACAGCTCGTTATGGCCCTCGAGCTCATCACGCCAGAAAGCACGGATGTTGGTTCCCCGTTCGCTGGTCAAGAGGCGTTCCTGCCAGCGCTGGAACGCATCAAATGAAGACCCAATTGGGCGTGGAAGGCGCACGCCCTGCAGCCGGGCTTCATAGAGCCTCATTAAATCATCAATCAGGATCATTGCGGATTGCCCGTCAAAGACGATGTGATGCACGCAAATGATCAAGACATGCCGGTCCGCCGCCTCCTGGATCAACAGGCTTCTGACCAATGGACCATTGGTAAGATCAAATGGCAGGCCTGCGAAGGCATGCAATTCGTTTTCGATCACGCTCGCAGGCGCGCCGGACAGGTCCAACTCTTCAATGGGATACGAGATTCCGTCCTGGACAATTCGTTGAGGCATTCCGCCGTTGGCCGTGAAAACGGAGGTGAGGACTGGATGCCGTTTAAGCAGATCCGCGAATGCCGCGCGAAGCATGTCCTTGTCCAGGCTACCGGCCAGCCGCAATGCCATCGGCACAGTGTAGCCAGCGTCGCCGGGTGTCTTCTGATCATGGAGCCACAATGCAATTTGCCCTTTGGTCAGCGGCAAAGCGGTGTTCACGGCGTCGGAGGTTCCTGGCTGCGCATGTTTAGGATTATCCATTGGCGCATAGCCGTCTTTCCCGGCAATCCGGGAAAGCAGCGTGGCCAGTGATTTGCTTTCCATGATGTCGCCCAGACCGACGGTTAGGCCACATCGGGCCTCCAAGGCTTGGCACAGCGGCATCAACATCACGGAGTTCAGCCCGTGATCCAACGCAGACCGGCGAAAGTCAATTTCCTCCGGGGCTATGCGCAGGTCGTTGATCAGATAATCCCGGATACAGGTTTCGGGGTCGGTAGTGTCAGAACGGGTGTCTGGCTCTAGCTGTGATACAGCCTCGCGCGCATCAATGCCGCCGAGCCAATAGCGCGTCCGGCGGAACGGATAGGCCGGCAGTGCTAAACGCTGCGCGCCCTCGGCCTGCAGTGGGGACCAGTTAAGTCGTGCACCGTGGACCCAGGCCACCGCCAGCTTCCTCAAGTTTCGGTGGCGCAACAGGAGTGACACTATTTCTGCGCCTGTCTTGCCTGTCAGCAGGCCGGAAAGGGCATCTTGACCAGTCATTGTATTGCCGGTGACCAGCCCATCCGCTTCCAGTCCTTCAGCCAGGGCCTCCAGTTGGTGCAGCAATGCGGGCACATCACGTGAAATCATTGCCGCACGCTGATCCAGCTGGCTGCGGCCGGTTTGCAGGGTCAACGCCAAATCCGCCATTCGGGTCTCAGGACGGGTTTCCAGATATGTCTTCAACCGTCCCGCCAAGACCCTCAAGTCCGCTTCATCCCGGGCCGAAAGCGGTATCAGATACTGATCCTGCGCAACTGCGGCCGGCGGCGCACTTGTTTTGGGAGGTTCTTCCAGAACCATGCAGGCATTTGTGCCCCCGGCACCCACGGAATTCAAAATCGCCCGCAATGGCTGGTTCGAGCCCCCACTGGCCGCATCTGACCCTATCGGGCGAGCCCAGGCTTGCAACTCCGATTGCAGCCGAAACGGCCCAGAGGAAAAATCTAGCTTAGGGTTCAACGCGTCAGTTCCGAGTGTTGGAACCAGGGTTTCCGCTTGCATCTGCAGCACAACTTTGGCCAGTTGCGACAAGCCGGAAGCGGATTCTGCGTGACCGATATTCGATTTGACCGAGCCAATCGCACAGAATTTCTGTTCCGGCGTCAAATCCTGAAAGGCTTGCCGAAAGGCGGCCAGTTCGATGCTATCGCCCATCGCCGCGCCATTTGCTGCAGCTTCCGCATAGGTGATAGTGTTTACCGGCACGCCAGCCTGGCGGATCGTGTCGCCAATCAATTTGGCCTGAGCGGCAACACTGGGCACACGGTAGCCGTTGGACCGGCCGCTGTGATTGATCCCGGTCGACTTGATCAGCGCCAGGACACGATCGCCTGCCGCCACTGCATCGTCCAACGGCCGCAGCAGCACCGCCCCCACCCCTTCAGCCGGCAAGTACCCGTCGCCATCGCGGAAACTGGTGCTGTCTCGGCGCGACCCTATGAACTGACTGGCTGACAGCCCGATGTATTTCTTTGGGTGGATCGAAACGTTGACGCCCCCAGCAATTGCCGCCCGGCATGCACCGGCCCTTAGGCTTTCGCAAGCCATATGGATGGCGACGATCCCCGAAGAGCACATCGTATCCACCGCCAAGCTTGGGCCATTGAGGTCCAGCACGTTGGAGACACGATTTGCGATCGAACTCGGTGACGACAAGACTGTCAACGCTTCGCGCAATGGATCTGAACGAACAGCGTGATATTGCTGGGTCATAGAACCCGCAAATACACCGACAGCGCTCTCCAGATCCACGCGCAACGCAGGACCCATGTAACCTGCCTTTTCCATCAGGGCCCAGGCGGTTTCCAGAAACAATCGTTCCTGCGGGTCGAGAAGTTCGGCTTCATCCGGCGTTATCCGGAAGAAACGTGCGTCAAACCCATCCACATCGGAAAGAAAACCACCCCATTTACATCGGGCTTTGCCTTCATATGCACCGTCTGGGTCAAACAAAGATTCGGCGTCCCAGCGATCCTTGGGCACTTCAGTGATACTGTTGCGCCCATTTACAAGATTATCCCAAAACTCCTCCAGATCTTCGGCACCAGGAAACCGTCCTTCCATTGCGATAATCGCGATATCACCGGAACCGGCAGATTGCGTGTCGGGTACGGCCGCTTCAGCGCGGACCGGTTTAGCATTGTTGTCAAGAAGCGGGTCTTCACTCGGCGCCTGATCTTCTGCCGTTCCCCCAGGAGCTGGTTCCAGAAGGTCCACGGTTGGCTCAGGCACATGTAAAGCCTCCATCAGGGACTGGGATGCCAGATCTGTTAACGCGCCGGCAGCAGCTTCAATTGTCGGATTTTCAAAAAACAGTGTGGCCGGCAAAGGCCCGGTCACGGTTTCGATCGACGCGGTCAGGGCCATGATTGCCACCGAATCCACGCCGTAGTCCACCAACGGAACATCCGCTTCCAGCCGCTGCGGCGAGATACGCAACACCTTGGCAAGTTCTTCTGCCAGATACTCCTCTACAGCATCTTGCAAGTGGAAGCTGCTTGGCGGCGGCGCGGGTTCAGGCCCAGCGGGGGCGCCAGCCGGCTGGCCTGCGTCTGCTGCTGCGATCAATGCCGCCAAACGGTCACCGTCGCCTTCCAGAACCATAGTTTGCGGCCATCCGGCCCTCACGATCCTATCCAGAGCTTCCAATCCCCTGGCTGTGGAAAGGGGAACCAATCCTGCGCCGTCGCGCATCGCATTAACCGCCGCAGCGTCAAGCGTCATGCCGCCGTCCGCCCAGTAAGGCCACGCTACTGAAAGAGCCATTCCCCTTGGCCCGCCAGGGCTTAGCGCACGGCGGTTCCGTTCCTCGACGTATTGATCAAGGTAAGCGTTGGCCGCCGCATAATCGGCCTGGCCTGGATTTCCCATCGTTCCGGCGATGGACGAAAAGACAAGAAAAAGATCCAGATCCAATCCGTCCGTAGCGCGGTCAAGATTGGCAACACCTGTTACCTTTGGCGCAAAGACTCGGCGCAGATCTTCTTCGGTTTTGCGCAAGATCAACGCATCCGACAGCACGCCGCCACAATGAATAACCCCATGAAGCGATCCCTGATCCGTCGTCTGGCGGATCATAGACCGGACCGCCGCTGCATCACCAAGATCTGTTGCAAGATAGTCCGCATGGGCCCCCTTGCTCCGCAGTTCTTGCAGCAAAGCGTTTTGTTTGGGACCAGATGGGGACCGGCCGGTTAAAACCAGTGAAACCCGGGACAGTGTCTGTGCCAAATGGCGCGCCACAATGGCGCCCAGTCCGCCGCAACCACCGACAATCAGGTAACGTCCACCTTCCCTCCATCCCCCGCCGGGCTGTGCATCGGCTACGTCCTGTTCCTCTTGCCAAGTCAGTGCTTGCCAGCGCCCGTCTTTTTTGCGCAAACGAGACTTGCCGGGCCAGGCAGCAACAGCTTTGAGATCGGCCTCCAATGGACCGGAGGCCGGATCATCGGTGTCAAAGCACAGAACCTGACAGGTCAAACGTGGAAGTTCACGTGCCGCGCTGTCGAGCATGCCGGCCAATGCTGCGCTCTGAGAATAGGAAGCCGGCAATACCACCTGATAATGAACTTTCTGATCCGAGCTCTGCAGCGCCAGTTCCTTCAGATCCCGCAACAGGGCCAGCGCCTGGTCTGTAAACGTGTTGGGATCCGCTGGATCGCTGGCTGGAAGGGCAAGCTGAGCGTGCTCCTGCAAATTTCTCATTGGCCCGATATGAGCGACACGGCGCAAGGCCGGGTCAATAGACGGCGCTGTCAGCGGCAAGTCTTTCCACTGCGGACGCAACAACAGCAAATCTGTATGTAACACCGAGGTGTGCCCGGTCGATTTGGCTTCAAGTGCTCTGGTTTCGGTCGTCTTGGCTGTTGTTGCCGCAGTCCGCAACGCAATGGGTGCTGGCTGAGCCGTGGTATCAGGCCAATAAATCTCGCGTGCAAATGGATAGGTTGGCAGGCTCAGCCGCCGCGCTTCGCCGCCATAGATTTTCCGCCAATCGTAAACTGTACCTTGCATCCAGCCGTCCAGAAGAACTTCGGCCGCAAGACCATCGGGATTCTCCACTGTTGGATTGCTGACAACCCGTGCACGCCCGGAGCGAACCGGACCGTCACGTCCGGCCAAGAATTGGCGTAAATACCGTGCCAACTCCTCGACAGTGCTGACTTGCACGCCGATGCGGTGCGGCATTGGTTCACGGCCAACCTGCAGGGTGTAGGCCAGATCACGCAACGAAGTCTCCGCTGGTGCATTTTCGGCCCAATCAGCGAGCGCGCAGGCATAGGCCTTGAGCCGGTCTTCCGCCTTTGCAGACAGAGTGATCAGAACAGGCCCATAAGAATATGGTTCGACGGACGGAGGGGGGCAGTGTTCCTCGACTACCAAATGAGCATTCGACCCACCCGCACCGAAGGAAGAAACCGCAGAAACGCGAGGCAGTGTTTTACCTTCATGCACCGGAGCGTCCCAGGTACGCAGGCTTGTATTCACGCGAAACGGAGTTGCTGCAAAATCGATGTTTGGGTTGAGGGTCTCAGCATGCAAAGACGGAGCAATTTCGCCAGCCTTGAGCTGCAGGAGCACTTTGGTCAGCCCTGCCAGTCCGGATACGGCCTCGCCATGGCCGATATTGGATTTGGCTGAGCCGATCCAGCACGGCCCCTCCAGAACCGGCCCATACCCGTCATTCAAACCCTTGATCTCGATTGGATCGCCGAGTTTGGTGCCGGTTCCGTGGGCTTCGACATAGCCGATGGCCCGCGGGTCTACGCCGGCCTCCCTCAGAGCACGGGCAATGACATGATGCTGCGCCTCTGGATTGGGCACCGTATAGCCGTTGGCGCGCCCTCCGTGGTTCAGCGCGCTCCCCTTGATCACACCATAAATATGGTCGCCATCCGCCTCCGCGTCTGCAAGGCGTTTCAGCAGCACAACGCCTACGCCTTCTGCAGGGACGTAACCATCGCCCTCACTTCCGAAACTTTGGCACCGCCCATTGCTCGAAATGAACTGGCCCTTGCTCAAAAGGCTGTATTTGTTGGGATGCAGATTCAGGTTCACGCCGCCGGCAAACGCCATCCGGACCCGTCCAAGAGCCAGATCCGCGCAGGCCAGATGGATCGCCGTAAGTGAACTGGAGCACATGGTGTCAACCGCCATACTCGGACCATGCAGGTTCAAGGCATAGGACACACGATTGGCAACACCTGCATAATAACTGGCCGTACTCATTGGCTCACCCGCCAGACTGCCTTGCAATCCAAGAAGCTGGTATTCGCCGTACATGACACCCGCATAGACACCAACCTGTCCCGGCAGGCCATCTTCGTCCACCGACTGGGCCTGGAGATCCCCAGGGCGGTAACCGGCGTCTTCCATTGCGGTCCAGGCATGCTCCAGGAACAACCGCTCTTGCGGATCCATGGCTTCGGCCATGCCAGGTGAAATGTTGAAAAACAACGGATCAAAGGCCGCCACATCATCAATAAACCCGCCCCACTTCGAAAAGTGAGCGTCGATGCGGCTGCGGTCGGTCGAGAAGTAATCTTGCCATTTCCACCGGTCCGCCGGCACTTCTGTAATGCCGTCGCGGCCGTTGCGCAGATTGTCCCAAAAGCCAGCGATGTCGTAGGCCTGCGGATAACGCCCGGCAAGACCAATCACGGCAATATCCAACCCGCCCGTTTTGGGCTCTGTCCGCGGTTTGGCCGCGGCATCAACGCTGGCAGGCGTCCCGGCCGCTCCCCGACCCTTCCGCACAACTGTGGTCAGCGACGGGCCGTGCGCCTCGATAAAGTGGTCCAGGACAGCCCCAAGGGTCTGATGTTCAAAAAAGAGGGTCTTGGAAAGCGTTCCGAACTCTTTTTCCAGAACCGCCGTCAGTTCCATGACCATATGCGAGTCGAAACCGTAGTACTCCAGTGGTTCATCCAGATCGATTTCGTCCGGTGGACAGGCCAACGCTTCAGAAAGAAGCCGCTTGAAATAGGCGGCAGCAGCGTCCTTCAGGCCGTCCTGTGCCGGAACGTTCACTGGATCTTGAGCGCCCAAGGCTTGATGGGCGGGGGTCTTTCCGGCCTCGGGCAGCGCTACCCGCCGGGTGGAAAAGCCGTTAATCCGGGTCAAGACCTGCCCTGACTCATCACAGAGGGCAATGTCGATTTTTTCAATCCCGTGCGCGGCCGAGGCGACACTTCGCCGCTCAAGATGAACCCGCATGCGGCTTTTGTTGGCGGTCAGACACTGCAGGCTTTCGATCGCAAAGGGCAGGGCCAAGTCACCGCTCTGCTCTTCCCCGGCCAATCCGAATCCGATTGCCGCCTGCAGAGCGCCATCCATAAGGCTGGGATGCAAGACGAACGGTTCCACTGCAGATCCGCAAATCTCCGGCAAGGACAAGTCCGCCACGACACGCGATCCGTCGGAGACCAGCCAATTCAGGCATTGATGTCCTGGTCCGTAGTGCAAACCGGCCGTCTCAAACAGCGAATAAATCTCGTTGGACGGAATACGCCGGCCAGAGGGGATAGCGTCGTTATTGATGATTTCCGGCGGCACTTCCGGCAGGTGCGCGATTGCCCCGCGGCAATGCAACCGCTCACCTGAATCACCGTGAGACAGAATCCGGAAAGGATACTCCTGCCCCGGACCAGGAGAACCCAAAACCACCTGCAGCGTCTGCGGTTCGGAAATGACCGCCGGCTGCACCCAGACCACGTCTTTCAAGGCAAGGTCGCGTGATTGCAAATGCAAACACCCGGCGCTGCGCGCCAATTCCAGATAAGCCACACCCGGAAGCACCGGCTGCCCCTGTACTATATGATCGCGCAGAAAGAACTCATCTCCGGATAGCGAAACCTCAAACACCCCATCAGACTTGCGAGTCAGCGCCATGCCGCTTGGTAGGCTTGTGTCCTTGATCTGCGGAACCGCAGCTGAGGGTTTCCCGTTCAACGTATCAAACCAGATGCGTTCCTTTTTGAAGGACGTCCCCGGCAAAGGCACGCGCCGTAGATCGCGTCCGTCCCTTTCAGCCTCCCAATCATACGCTGCGCCGCCAACCCAAAGCCGCGCCAGCTCTTCCAGAGGCACGTCCTTCGGAGATTGGGTGACCTTGTTGTGTCTTCTGGTTTTATAAGGAACCCGTCCGTGCCAAAACCCGTCTTGACCGGTGAGGTTGTCCCGGGTCGCCGCTAAGATGCGCAACCGGTCTACCAATTCCTTCAAGGATTGCGCCGCGAATGCGACACGTTCCGTCATTGCATCACGGCCCGCCCGCAAGGTGAATGCGATGTCCCGCAGCAGCGGGGCAGCTTCCATTCCGGAATGCTCCGGCAGCGACTGAAACGCGCTGCTTATCTCCCGGATGGAACCGGCGCGATGCACGAGATCATGGTCAATGGTCAGGCCGAGAACCTTTTCCACCGACCGGCGCAACAACGGGCGATGCACCGGTTCGACCCCCAGATCATCGAGTTTGGTAAGTGGTTCGACCTCATCGATGTCAATTTCTAGAATATCGGCCAGACATGCGCAGAGTCGGGACTCAATCGTTGGTTCTAAGGCCCCCCCGGTGTTTGCATAGGGAGTCAGAGCCTTTGCCAAGGCGTCTGCGCTAGCCGCAAGCCCCTCACGATCCCGCGCCGACAGAACAATCAGTTCGGGAATCTCCGGCATGTCAGCACGTATGGTCTGTGCTGGCTCTTCCAGCACCACATGTGCGTTTACACCGCCAAATCCGAATGAACTCACACCGGCCCGGCGCGGGATTTCCTTTCCGACGGCATCGACCGGCCGACGCCACTCCTGCGCCTGTGGGACCAGGTAGAAAGGGCTATCCTTTAATTTTAGATAGGGATTTACTTCTTCCGGCAGGCTCGGAGCCAAAGTCCGGTTGCGCATCTGCAACAGAACTTTCAAAACACCTGCGACACCGGCTGCCAGTTCCAAGTGGCCGATGTTTGTTTTGACCGACCCGATCGCACACCGCGCTTCCTGACCGGCTTCAAGAGCGTCAAAGGCTGTCTTCAATCCTTCGATTTCAATGGGGTCACCAAGTTCGGTACCCGTGCCATGAGCCTCCATATAACTCAGACTTTGAGGGGCAATTCCTGCCCTGCGCACGGCTGTTTCCACCAGCGCCGCTTGGGCGCGTGGATTGGGCGCCGTCAAGGAATTCGCCTTGCCGCCGTGGTTTTCGGCGCTGCCCAAGATGATGCCGTGGACAAAATCACCGTCCCGTTCTGCCGCAGTTAGCGGCTTGAGAAACAGCATTCCGACACCTTCGCCGCGGCCATACCCGTCTGCCTGAGCGCTGAAAGTCTTGCAGCGGCCGTCCGGACTAAGCATTCCCGCTTTCGAAAAGCTGATATGCGTTTCCGGGCTGAGGACAAGGTTTACGCCGCCAACGATTGCCTGGCTGCAATCACCTGCCCGCATGGCACTGATCGCGCGGTGCAGCGCGACCAAAGCGCTGGAACAAGCTGTTTCCACCGGTTCGCTGGGGCCGTGCAAATCGAGAAGATAACTTATCCTGTTCGGGCCAACAGAACCGACAGAACCGGTAGAGCTGTGGCTGTCAATCCCGATACCGTTTTCGGCCATCCGTGCACCGTACCCAGACGGGGCAGTGCCAATAATCACCGCAGTGTCGCTTCCGGCCAGGCTTGACGGGGCATAACCTGCATCTTCAATAGCGCGCCAGACGTACTCCATGAGCAATCGCTGCGCCGGGTCCATCAAGGCCGCTTCCCGACGTGAAATGCCAAAGTGCCGGGCATCGAATTCAGCGATCCCATCAATGAAGCCGGCTCGGTTTACATCGGTCAATCCAGCGGCCTTCAAGGCGCGCCAATCCCAACGGTCTTCGGGGATCTCACGTAAGCACGCGCGGCCACTGCGCAAGTTTTCCCAAAACGTTTCCAGATCCGGGGCGTCTGGGAAACGGCCTGCCATTCCAATAATCGCTATCGCCTCGGCATCCGGTGGAGAAGTCGGATCGGGCTGATCAGGCAAAGGTTTTTCGGTGATTTTCGCGGTATGCCTAACGGGATTTTCCGGAAGCAAACCCGACAAGCAGCTCTCATAGGTCTGCGCCAGAAAACCGGCCATGTCGGCGATAGTGACGTACTCAAAGAACACGGTCGGTGTCAGGTCCATACCGTGGGCTTCATTCAGCCGGTTGGAGAAAGTGGTCATTGTAATGGAGTCAAAGCCGAGGTCCGACCACTCCGACTCGGCATCCAGATCCTGCCGCTCGAACCCCATGTGTTCAGCGATGTGCTCCAACAGCAATTCTTCTGCCGCTAGCTGCAGGCCATCTGACTCTGTTCGCTGGGATACCGGTTGCGCGCTGACAGGCGCGGCCGGTGGTGTCAGTATGTCGTCAATCGCCAACTGCGTACCGCACATCACCACTTGCTGCGGCCCGCCGGACAGTAGTGCTGCTTCAAATTCATCAATGCCGGCGGCTGTCGCCAGAACCCCCAAGCCAGTGCTTTCCTGCATCCTGGCCAAAGCTTCGGGTGCCATACGCATGCCGCCGTCCTGCCAGGGAGGCCAGGCGATGTTCAGACTTACCCCGAACCGTTCACCTTGAGCGGCTTTCCGGCTGCGCCACAGGGCAAACGCTTCCAAAAACCCATTCGCAGCGGCATAGTCCGTTTGCCCAGCGCTGCCCCAAACGGCAGAAGCGGACCCGAACGTGGCAAAGAAATCCAGCGGCAGATCTACTGAAGCCTGATCCAGCGCCCATGTTCCAGCAAGTTTGGCACGCCCCACCAGATCGAAATCCGCTTCAGCCTTGTCCGCAATAAAGCCGTCTTTTAAGACCCCCGCGGCATGCAAAATCCCGTCGATGCGGCCATGACGCGCAACAACCGAACGAACCATGGCTTGCACCGCATCTGGGTCGCCCAAGTCACAAGAGGTGCTGTCCACTTTTAGACCCAAGTCTTGTAATCGGACGACGAGATCCGCATCCGCCGTGCTGCGCGCTGCAAGGATCACAGTCGCTGCGGAAGTTTCTTGTGCGATGCGCTCTGCAAAACGCTGCCCCAATCCACCGGTCCCGCCAGTGATCAGATATATCCCATCATTACGCCAGGGAGAGCCCTCGCCTTCAACCTTCAGTTTCTCCCATCCTCGAGCCAAAATGCCCTTCGATGACAGCCGGAGATGTGATGCTCCAGTAACTCGCGCCGCCTGAGATAAAAGAGCAGGAAGTTCCAGAGCAGCCAGATCTCCCGGGCATTCGACAAGCTGGGCCTGCAAACGGGTGGATTCCTTGTTCGCTGTTGCCACCAGCCCCGCCAGACCGGAAAACAAACCCGCCGTTCCATATGCCTCATCAGATTGCGGCACCACAATCTGCAAAAATCCCGTCCCTTCGCCGAGCGTCACCGCCGCCTTGAAATCAGAAAAGATTGTTTTGGCCGCCCGTAGATAGTCAGCCACGGCATTACCGCTAACGTGCACCACCCGCGCAGTTTCGCCAGCACCCGAATGTCCGTGTGCCATGCCGCATACAAGCTGCCGTACAGCACTTGGCGTAGCCGCGCCGGGCGTTACCGGATGCCAGACCGGCCGGGCCCGCAGCACGGTGTCGTTTGACGTTTCCTGCCCAAGTGCCGGATCCAGTTCGCGGTTCGCAAATCCCTGAAGGCGCATCACCAACCGGCCATCAGGACCGGTGACGTCAAGATCAATGCGGGGTAGGCGCGTGTTCTGTGGTCCAACCCGTACACAAACACGCAGCTGATCCGGTACTGTCCCGAAAAGTTCCAGAGTGCCCAACTCAAATGGCAAAGAGGCTGAAGAATCCGTGTCTTTTTCCGCCAATCCCAAACAGGATTGAAGAACGCAATCGAGCATCGCCGGGTCCAGCAGAAATCCCTGATCATCCGCTTCATCGGGCCGATTGATTTCGGCGTAGGCCTCGCCGTCGGGACCACGCCAGATCTGCTGCAAGCCACGATGGCTCGGTCCATAGGAAAGACCAAGTTCGGAAAAGCGGTTATAGCACTGTGCCTTATCCAAAACTGGCGCGGTAGTATTTGCAGGTTCGGTTGCCGGAACCGTCTGGCCAGACCCATTGCCCGTCTCTCCGGGTCGCACTACACCCTGGCAGTGCAGCTGCGAACCGGGCATGCTGGTGATACGAAACTCAACCGATCCATCTGGCCTACCGGTACAATGCACCGTCAGATCCGTGGAACCTTCGGTCACAGTACACGGCTGAACCCAGACGATCTTGTCAAATCGCCAGGCTTCACGGTGAGAAACGTCCAAAAACTGCGCCGCTGCTGCGCGCGCGATCTCCAGATAGGCCGCGCCGGGAAGCATGGGGACGCCCACAACAACATGGTCCTTCAAAAACCGTTCGGCGCCGGTCAGCGTTAGATCATACCGGCCTTCACCCGGCTCGTTCTTATGTGCGGCCAGCCCGAAACCCGATTTTTTACGAAACACCGCAGATGAGCGGCGGCGCAACGGCATTTCTCCGGCAGGCGCAGGAATCCAGCACCGGCGTTTTTCAAACGGATAGGCGGGCAGGCGCACTTTTGCCGGACGGTTTTCGTGAAGCGCAGACCAGTCCAGAAGAGCACCCGAGACCCAGGCCTCAGCCAGATCAGGCAAGGGCTGGCTCAAATCGGCCGGTGTCGTTTCTTCCCGGGATCTGCGCCTCGTCTTGACACATCCCTTAGCAAATCCGGCCTGATCACCGTCCCGCAATCGGCGTAACGACGCGACCAGTGATCCAACCGTGTCTGCCACAAACGCCAGTCTAAACGCCATCGGGTCACGCCCGGTTTGCAACGTGTAGGCAATCTGTTCCAATGAGGGCAGTTCATCGCCTGCAAATCCTTCCAGATGCGCCAGCAAATCCAAGATAACTTGATCAAGCTGGGCTTCGGTTCGGGCTGAAAGCGGGATCAGCATAGGCCGATCCGGCCTACCTACTGCAGCCGTCCTTGTTTCGGGAAGATATTCCTCAACCACGACATGGGCATTCGACCCGCCTGCGCCAAAAGAACTGACGCCTGCACGGCGCGGAAAGGTCTGCCCATCAAGCACTGGACGCGGCCAATCACTGCCCTTTCGGGATATGAAGAAAGGCGTCTGCTCCAGCGAAATCAGGGGATTTTGGTCTTCTGAATGCAGGGTTGGGAAATAACGCCCAGAACGCAATCCAATTACCGCCTTGATCAGCCCGGCTATCCCGGCCGCTGTTTCCGCGTGGCCGATATTCGACTTGATTGATCCCAGGCCACAATGCGGCGCGCCCTCGGGAGTCTTCCCGAGGGCGTCATAAAGCGACGTGAATGCTTGTTTCAGCCCGTTGATTTCTATCGGGTCTCCCAACTCAGTGCCGGTGCCATGGCACTCGATATATCCAACCCTGCGCGGATCTCCGCCTGCGTGGCCATGCGCCTCCGCGATCAACCGGGCCTGGGCAAGTGGATTGGGAGCTGTCAGAGACGTCGACTGCCCGCCGTGATTTTCAGAAGAACCGCGGATCACTGCGAGGATTGTATCGCCATCACGTTCAGCGGCAGACAATGGCTTGAGCAGGACTGCGCCAACCCCATCACCTCGGACATACCCATTTGCCCGGGCCGAGAACGTCTTGCAGCGGCCATCTTCGCAGAGCATGCCGACCTTGGAATACATAATGTGCATATCCGGTGTCAGCATCAGATTGGCGCCACCGGCAATCGCCATCTCGCAACCTTCATGCTGCAGGGCCAGCACCGCGCGATGCACCGCTATGAGTGAGCTGGAACAGGCAGTATCGATCACCTGGCTCGGCCCGGTAATGTCCAGCATGAATGACAAACGATTGGGACAGAACATATGCCCCAAGCTGGTCAAATGAAGTGCCTCGATTGATCCCGCCCGATCAATCATGTGGGCGTAATCCTGGAGATTTACGCCGATAAAAACCCCGACCGGACGGCCAGCGATCGAACTTGGAGCATAGCCTGCTTCGCCCAGCAACCGGTATGCACTTTGGATAAAAAGCCGGTGCTGGGGATCCATCAGCTCCGCCTCACGCGGCGACAAGCCAAAATAAAGCGGATCGAATTGATCTACTGCCGGGGCGACGCCGCCATATTTGACCTTGGTAAACTCGCCTTTTCCGGGATCATCATAGATTTGCCGCCAGTCCCAGCGCTCGGCAGGAATCTCTGTAATGCAATCGTCTCCCTGCTCCAGGTGCGACTGCAACTCGCCCAAATCTGCGCTTTGAGCGAACCGGCCATCCATGGCCAGAACCGCAATCGGTTCAAAAGCAGACCCGCTCACGTGTGGGGTTTCAACTGCCCCCATGTCTTCCTGATCTGTCCGGAATTGTCCAGGCTGCGCCAAAGCCGCCTTCGCGCTTGCAATCCAGGACGCTGCCTTTTTGGATCGGGACGCTGGCACTGTACGGCTCGTCTCCTTTGGAGCACGTTTTTCAGCACGGCGATCAGGCAACGCCAGCGGATTTTGCGGAGCTTTCTGAGATTGAGGAACGCGATCAGCCTCACGGCGGTAGCGTCCATCCAAGATTTGAGCCAACTCCTTGGCGTTCTTGGCTTCGAAAAAGACCGTAGGGGCAATTGAAACGCCGAGCATGTCCGAAAGCCGTTTCATGATCTCGGTCACGATGATCGAATCCACCCCGAACCGGGATAACGGCGATAACGTGTCAAAACGGTCGGAAGGTATCTTGAGACAGGCGGCGACAACATCGCCCACAGTATCTTCAAATTCCCGGCCATCTGGCACCGCAGACCGGGATGTCTCCTGCCCCCCCTGCCCCATAAGCTCGGCTTCGATCCGGCGTTCAGCAGCGCCGGCGCGACCGTTGTCGGGTTCAGTCGTCATCGAGCATCTCCCGGTAATAGCGCGCATGGCGGATAAATTTCCAAAAATCAACTTCCCAAGTATGCCTGCGGCTGTCAACGAAGTAGTCCTGACCCAAATCTGGATCATCCTGGGCTTTCGCCGCGACAAACTTCTGATAGCCAAGGGTTTGATTTTCAAAGGCTCTCACGTAACTGCGGACAAATTGCCCCTGCAGACGCATTCCATCGCCCAGCCCGGCCGCAGCGTTTACAAAGCCAAAAAAGAAAAGATTGTTGAGGTTGCGTGGAACGATATGGATGAAAAGATCTGGAATTCCGTCTTTCCAGTCGAGAATATCCGGATCGATAAAGGGGAAATGACGGTCATAGCCGGTGGCATAGACGATTATGTCGATCTCAGCTTCGTGCCCGTCTTTGAAACGCACGGTTAGATCATCGAAACCCGCGACATCGCCGACCGTGGCAATATCGCCATGTCCGATATGATAAAGTATCTGCGAATTCATGATCGGATGGGCAGCGTCAATCGGGTGATCCGGCGCAGGCAAACCGAAATCGGTGCCATCGAACCCGGCCAGCTTGAACACTTTTTGGATATAGGCCGAGGTTTCCTCTTTCGAGGTGAACTTGGTGCCGAGCTGCAACATCCATTGCGGTGTCGGTTTGCCGTCGATGAATTTCGGATAATAGTGGTAACCCCGGCGTGTGCTGTGATGCACCGAGACAGCATGATGCACGGCATCCACCGCCACGTCGCACCCTGAATTACCAGCACCGATCACCAGGACCCGTTTGCCCGCGATCTGTGACGGGTTCTTGTAATCGGCTGTGTGCAACACCTCCCCTGAAAAGGTTCCCGGATACGGTGGTTTCGGGTAGTGCGGCACCCGCTGCGCCCCGTTGCAGACAGCAACAATGTCATACCGGCGGGTTGCCCCTGTCGACAGCTCCACATTCCAGCCGTCGCCGTCCGGTTCGATCCAAGTGACGCCAGTATTGCAATGGGCGTGGTCATAAACCCCAAAATGCCGCGCATAGGACCGGATATAGTCCAGCATCATCTTGTGATTGGGGTAGGCCGGATAATGATCCGGCATCGGGAAATCCGGCACTTGTGTATTGAACTTCGGCGAAATCAGGTGAAGCGAGGGATAAGTTCTTCCGCAGGGCGCATCGGTATTCCAGACACCGCCAAGATCGCTTTCTTGTTCATAAAGGTCATAGTCAATCCCGCCTTCGGACAATTCGCGCCCCAGACCTATCCCCAAGGGCCCGCCGCCAATAACGCAAACCGAAAGAGCCGATGCCCGCGTTGCCGTCATGCCTCAACGCCCTCCCATTGAATGTTCTCTGGAAGCGCTCCAAGGGACAGTGAAAACTCCCGCAAGATCATGAGCGGTGTCCCTTGCGGATCATAAACGGTGACGTCAACGTTCAAGTATCCCGGATCCGGATCGGATAGACGCACCACTTCAAAGTGCACGTCCGAGGTCAGCGGTGCTGTGCTTGCCAGCGTCATCAGCGAAGCCGGCCAAGCAACTTGCGCGGTCTCCAGATCCGAAAGGCACTGCACGGAATTCCAGATGGCCCGCAAGACCCGCACATCAAAAACTGCGGGTGCAGACAATCCTTTCATGTTCCCGACAAGCCGCCCCTCATCCCCGTAGAGGGCTGCTACTCCCTGCGGGGCGGAAACAGGTTTGAGACCACCTCGCAATCGCGGCAGCCGGACAGGTGCCGGAAAGCTGGAACACGGTGCGCCGGCCTGGGCTAATAGGGCCAGTGCGTCAGTTGTTCCGGCGGCTTCCACCGCCACGAGCCCCTGATCGGCAGACAAGATGCAGATTTCGTTCGGATCCGGTCGAATTTCAGAACTTTGCGGAGCTCCCCAGACAATCCGGGACAGGGTCTGAACGTCACGGTTCAGCACATTTGATGCGGCCCCGCGGGCGGCCTCCAGCATATCCAAACCAGGAGAGAGGTCCGAAACTCCCGAAACGGGCGGATGCGCAGGCGTGTCTGGCTCTGGCAGTGGTTTGACATACGGCCCAATTGCGGGGGCAGGCCGGGCCTCTGGCGCGTCAATCCAGCAGCGATCGCGTTCGAACACATAGCCGGGCAGATTGATCCGCCGCAGACTGCACGGGAACAGATTGACCCAGGGTATCGGATGCCCCTGACAAAAGAGTTCGGCCAATTCATGCAGAGCTTCACGGCTCTGCGCCTTCTCCAGAAGTCCGGAAATCTGTTGCGACATATCCGGCAGATCAGGTTCTTCCGGGACGTGTCCGCGGTAACCTGGTGTTGAATCAAATGCTTCCAACTGCCGGGCGGCATCTTGCAGATCCTTGACGACCAGCGCGAGCCTGTGGGTGAATGCATGCCGACCGGTCAACAGGGTCAGGGAAATGGCTGCCAGCTGTTGATCCGCCGCCTCGGGACTTTTCAGATAAGCTGCCAACTTGCTAGCCATGGCTTGCAAGGACGATTCTGTCTTCGCCGACAAGGAAATAACATAGTTCCGCTCCTCAGACGGTAGCTGCGCAGGCGAGTCCGGAGCATCCTCGATCAGCAGATTTACATTGGTTCCACTGATCCCGAATGCGCTGACCGAAATCAGGCGACTCCGGCCGGCATGCGGGCGAGGCCAATCGCGGCTCTGAGTATTCACATAAAGCGGAGTTTTCTGCCATCCAAGCATTGGACTGGGTTGGTTATGGTTCAGGCTGGCGGGCAGACGGTCATGCTGCAAAGCATGTACAGCCCCTATGGCACTGACCAGACCAGATGCCGCGAACGTGTGACCGAAGTTACCCTTGGTCGTGGTCACGGCAATGCTGTTTGGTTCCCGTTCCGCCCCGGAAAAGACATCGCGCAGCGCATGGGCTTCAACCAAATCGCCCAATTCTGTGCCCGTGCCATGGGCGATGACCCAGTCGATTTCGTGAGGTTTTACTCCGGCCTGTGCCTGGACCCGGCGCAACAAATCCACTTGTGACTGTCCGCTTGGGGCCGTGATGCCATTTGTATGGCCATCATAGTTGGTGCCGCTTGTGCGGATCACCGCCTGTATCGGGTCACCGTCCTCACGCGCCCGCGCCAGAGATTTCAGCACCAGTACCGCAACCGCTTCGCCCGGAACCATGCCGTTGGCGCGGACATCGAACGTGTAGCATTTGCCATCTGGCGAGAGCATGCCGGCTTGTCCCATGCCGATGTAGGCATCCTGCGAGACCATCAGGTTCACCCCAGCGGCCAGTGCCACATCGCATTCACCTGCGCGCAAACTCTGGCAGGCCATATGGGCGGCCATCAATCCGGAGGAACAGGCTGTATTGAGGGCCAGTGCGGGACCATCCAACCCGAGAAAATACGATAGCCGTGCTGCCAGAACCGCATTATGCGCGCCTGTCAGGCTAATCTGATCGGACCGCTTTATGTAATCACTGCCATCTTCAACGCCGACAAAACTTCCAACCCGTTGGCTGGCCAGGTGTTCTGGACCGAGGGCGGCACTTTCGAGCGCAAGCCAGCTTTCCTGCAGCAGGTGACGCTGCCGCGGATCCATCCGCTCAGCCTCCAGCGGAGATATTTCGAAAAACAGCGGATCGAACTCACTCAGACCGGGAACTTGTCCGCACCATCTGCTGTTGGTCTTACCTGGTACCGGCGGTGTTTTGGCTTCGTAAATTCTGCGCCAATCGAACCGCTCCGGGGTCACTTCCTCAACCGCCTCCCGGCCCTGGTCCAGAATATTCCATAAGCCACCTACATCACGCGCGCCCGGAAAGCGGCCGCTTGTTCCAATGATTGCAATTGCATCGTCAGAAACAGCTCTGGGCTGGGCAAATGTTCGCGGCTGAGTGCTCTCCGGTGTCGTTACTCCCACACCAATTTCGGACAGGTGCGCAGCAAGCTTGCCAAGTGTCGCGTGACTGAAAAAAACTGATGGTGCCAAGTCGATATCAAAGCACGTGCCAATGGACCGGGCAAATTCTGAAAGAGCGATGGAATCAAATCCGAAAGAGGCGAGGTTCTTATGCGAGCCAATCTCTCCCGATGACATTTTCAGTTGATCCGCCGCTAGAGACTTCAACACGGTGAGAACATCACCCGTCTCGGCGGAGGGTTTGGACTTCTGCGGTGTGCCGGCAAGGTGGTCGAGCCGTTCGGCGTTCCCTGAAAGAACTAGGGTTCGGGTCCGGCCGGTAAAGACCGCCGTTTCCAGCGCCTGCATGGCCTGTTCGCCTTCCAGCGGCACTTGACCGCTGCTCGCCAGATACAGGCTCTCCGACTCCGCATCGGCAAGCCCTCTGGCACGCCAGAGCGGCCATTCCACCGCCAGAACTGGAAGCGTTTCGTTATTGTGCTCGGCTGCAAAGGCGCTTTGGAAACGATTGGCCATTGCATAATCGCCTGACCCCAGGTCTCCCAGCACTGCCGAGCTTGAAGAAAAGAGACACAGGAAATCGGCTCCTGAATTTGTCAGTACCTCATGAAGGTTCTTCGTGCCTTGCAATTTGGGGGCAAGCACACTGTCAAACCCGGAAGCCTTAGCCTCAATCAGCGGAGCTGCGCCGCTTCTTCCGGCCAGATGGAACGCTCCATCCAGTCTGTCCCAACGGGAGAAAATTTGATCACGCACAGTATGAAGTGCGGCGATGTCGGTCACATCGGCTGGTAGATAACAAACATCTGCACCAAGGGCGCATAGCTCATCAATCAGCGCCCGATCCTCAGGCCCTCGGCCACTCAGTACAAGCCGCGCGGACACGGTGCGAGCCAGGTGCCGCGCCAAAACTGACCCGACCGCCCCGGAGCCGCCGACAATCCAATAAACACCGCGATGCCGCCACGGAGTTTGAACATCCGGCGGTGCTTTCAACGCCCGCGAGGCACAAATTTGCCTCTCTTCGCCACGATAACGAACACAAACACCGGCTCCGGCGGTCATTTCAGCGAGCGCATGGCGCACCATGACAGTCAGACTGGTGCCGCTGCCAAAGACAATCGACACGTTCAGATCAGGTAGTGCTGAGCGGCAAGAACGTTGCACGCCAACCAAGGCATCCAGCCAAGCGAGATCTTCAGGAGTTTCTGCATGACCACATATCATCAAAGACTGCGGGCGCTGCCGGCCTTGCGCCAACGCTTGAAGGAGGTGGATGATTGGGCCGGCCACGCGGTCTTCATCCCCCAGCAACAAGAGCACATGTGAGGCTGGTTCTAGCCAGGACAGCAACCGTGCAGCTGCCTCGCTGTTTTGAAGGTCTTCCGGCTCGGGCGTCAGCCATAAGAGATCTTCCCCAGCGTTCAGGTCGGCATCGGCCGCCGACATGCTTTTTGGCGCCAGAACCAGTACCCGTCCAACCGGCCCTGAACCCGGTTCCAGTAAGGGTGACGGCTCCCATTCTTCCGCAAACTGACGAACTGAAGGGAGTGCGGCAGCAGCATCTGGCACATGGAGCGCTTCTGGGCTCTCTGACCCAATCCAATGCGTTATCCGCTCGAACGGATAGCCCGGCAGTTCGATCCTCCGCCCCTCACGTTTCGGCGCCACCTGGGCCCAATCCAGATCAGCGCCTGCGACCCAAGCCTTCAGAACTCGAGACAACTGCCCTTTGGCCAGCCAGACTTCAATGAGATCTGGCAAGTCTTCAGACAGTGCGATACCTGTGATTTCCTCTGTTTCACCCAGGGTCACATTTTCCGGAACCTGCCCTTGCGCAACAGTTTCAAGCAACTGGATCGTCTCGGTCAGACTCGATGTTTCAAAGGCCAGACGTGCTGGCAACCGCGCCCGGCCAACCCGCAGCGTGTGCGCTACATCGCTGAGACACAAGGTGTCCTGGTTTGCCCGCAGATGCTGCGCAAGATCACCTGCCATCTGCGCCCGAATTTCGGGTGTGCGCGCAGACAATATTATGATTTCGGCTTCCGCTGGCGAACTGCCTGGCAATCCAGGTTCCGTATCAGTCGCCGGCTCTTCCAATACAAGATGCGCATTCGACCCGCCGACCCCGAAGCTGCTTAAACCGGCACGTCGCGGTGCCGGGCCTGACGGCCAATCGAGGCTGCCGCGCACCAGAGACAAGGGAGTTTCATCCAGATCCAGATAGGGATTGGGGTCACGTAGATGCGGATTTCCTGCGATCCGATTGTGTCGGAGCATCAAGAGCAGTTTTATCAATGAGACAACGCCTGCAGCAGCCTCCGTGTGTCCGACATTCGCCTTGACGGACCCCAGCCAGATTGGCCCGTCCCGGGCGTCGAGCCCCAACTCCGAAAGGGCAGCTTTTAGGCCGTTGACTTCAACCGGGTCGCCCAACTCGGTTCCGGTGCCGTGGGCTTCGAAATAGCCAATCGAAGCCGGATCGATCCCGGCCCTGCGAACGACATCAACAATCAGTTCTTTTTGAGCAGTTGCATTGGGTGCGGTCGGTGAGGATGCACGCCCGCCATGATTCTCCCCACTGGCGCGAATGACGCCAAGCACGCGATCACCATCACGCTGAGCATCTGCAAGAGGTTTCAATAAGACCGCGCCAACACCTTCGGAACGCACATAACCGTTCGCACGGGCATCAAAACTCATGCACCGGCCGTCCTCGCTTAACATTCCGGCTCGGCTGGAGGCTAAAGTGATGCGTGGTGTTGCGAGTATGTTTACCCCGCCAGCCAGCGCCATGTCGCACATACCGGCCCTCAAGCTTTCAGTCGCGCGGTGAATGGCGATCAGCGAAGAAGAGCAAGCCGTATCGATTGTCTCGCTCGGACCGTGAAGATTGAAGAAATATGAGGCGCGATTGGCAACGAGAAAAGAAAATGGCTCTGCTGCCGAACGCAAATGCCCGGCCTCCCGGGCCTTTGCCAGAAGTTCCGAATAGTCGCAGGTCGCAACTCCGGTGAAGACCCCCGTTCGACTGCCCGAAACAGAATCGGGTGCAACACCCGCATTTTCAAGCGTGGCCCAGAGAGTTTCGAGCATGAGACGTAACTGCGGATCGAGCACTTCAGCTTCAGCAGGCGAGATGCCGAAGTGTGCGTGATCGAAACACGCCATATCGGCAAGGAAACCACCCCATTTCAGCGCAGATTTATCTTCATCGGGACCGCTTTGAAATGCGCGCCAGTCCCAACGGTCTGCCGGCACTTCTGAGATAAGATCCCGGCCTGCATCCAGAGCGCGCCAGAACGCGTCAAGGCTCTGAACCCCTGGCAGTTTCGCTGCCATGCCAATCACCGCAATAGGCTCGGCCGTGTCCATCCCCCGGTTTACCGAAGGGGCTTTGCCAATTGAAACCGAACCGTCGAAACCGGCGCTGGACCGAACCGGCTTCTCCTGGTCTACAACTGCCCGCGCTGGTGCAGGCGATGTAACAGAAGACGGCCTTTTTTCTGGCTCCAGAGTTACACTGTGATCCTTGGCCAGCTTGTCTGCCAAAGCCGCCAGATCGGGTATCTCAAAAAAGACCGTCGGCATTAACCGCAGGCCAAACGCGGAATTCACCTCATTCGCCAGTTCTGTGAAGCTGATGGAATCGAAACCATAGTCAGATAGCGGTTTGTACCGCGTGACCTTTTGAACCGGGATATGCTGAACTTTGGCAACCAGATCGCGAAGCCGGGTCTCCAGCTCTGATTGATCAGCTTGTTGTTCAACAGCGGCGGGCTCCAAAACGTTGTTCCCTGCCGGATATTCAAATCCCAGGAACCGTTCGCGAATTTCCTCAGGCAGGCCATAGGCGACAACGAGCCGGGTTTCGCCGCTTGCCAGAGCACGTTCCAGCGCCTCAATTCCCGTCCCATCCGGCATCGGCACCATTCCGGTACCTGTCCGCATCATACGGGCGTTTTCATCCGTCATCGCCATGCCACCGCCTTGCCAGAGGGGCCAGGCAACTGAAAGACTTTGGCCATGGCGTTGTCCGTTCAAGACTTGGCCTTGCCGCAGTTCGGCAAACACATCCAGATACGCGTTGGCGCACGCATAGTCCGCTTGCCCAACATTCCCCAGTACGCCGGCGACAGAGGAACATAACACGAAGGCCTTGAGCGGCAGTTCGGCCGTGGCTTCGTCCAGCGCCCGGGTTCCCGCCAGTTTTGGAGCAAGAACGCGCGCCGCCGATTCTTGCCCTTTATCGCGCAATAATCCGTCTTCAATCAGCCCAGCTGCATGGATCACCGCATCAAGACGGCCATGCTTCGCCAAGATGTCCCGCGCCAACAATGTCGCGGTACTGCAATCTGTGACATCGCCTTGCAAGTAGAGCGCGCCGGTTTCCGTGAGAAATGCTTCCGCTCCGGACGGCGGTGCCGAACGCCCCGTGAGGACAACCCGTTGTCCGGCAGATGCATAATGCCTTGCCAGGATACGCCCAATCCCGCCAAGACCGCCGGTGATCCAGATCACGTCACCAGCAGCGAAGTATGCCGTTCGGGAAGGAAGTGGAATTTCGCGGACCCAACCGTTTTGTGGTCCGCTCTCTGTCAATCGGGACAACATGGGCAGCTGTCCTGAGTTCAATACCTGCTTTAGGCCTGACGTCAGAGCGCGATCAGATAGACTTCCAGGAACCAGCACCGCCTGCGCACAGCTGGCGGGATGTTCAAGACGAAGGCACCGCATGAACCCAGACAGCGACGAAGCCAGACTTTGATCGGGGACAATGAGCAGGACCGGCCGGGCACCCCGTACAGGATCATTCGATTGGACAAACTTCAGAATCTCTGCGAACGCGTTCTCGACCGTGTCGGACAGGACACGGAGATCCGCGCCCGGAAATGCTGCCCGCAACGTGGATTGCCGATGCGCGTCGGTTTGCGTCACGAACAGCACCGGATCCACCGGCGCAGTACCGTTCATCAGCGGTGGACTGATTTCTTGCCAGCACGGACCTGCAAACAGCAGCTGATTGGGGCCCGGCAATTGCTGCTTTTCAGACCAGACAAGTTCTAGACCGCGAAGCGCCAGAAAGACCGAACCGTTGTCGTCACACAGATCCAAATCGAGAGTTACGCGATCCGCCCCCGGTGGGCCTTTCCGTGCCGGGCGCAGATCCACAAGCACCTTGTCCGGCAGGGTAGGGGTGAATTGCGTCAAAGAGCCGATCCCATAAGGCATCGGCAAAGTGGACTCTTCTCGCTGGGTCTGACACCAGACGACAGCTGCCAGGAGAGCCCCATTCAGCACTGCCACGCGCCGGCGCGCCCCCATTTCTGCGGACTGCACCCGGGCAAGCGCGCCACTCGGGCCATTACGTTGCTCGGCCAAGCTCATCAGGGACGGGCCGTGGGTAGACTGCAATACGGCATCGCATGCGCGGGATGTCAGAACGAATGGCGTCTCCGTCCGGCGGGCGTCGAGATCTACAGGCCTCGGGCGCGTGAAAGCAGTATCTGAGCCCTTCTCATGGTCTGCCTGGCAGTAACGTACCCCATCAAGAGTGATTTCCAACCGCCCACCGGTTTGTTGCAATAGCGCAGTGGCCCGGCCCTCGTTGATACGGAGCGGTTGCGGAAAGACGATATTGCACAGTGCGCCGTCGCCTTCGAGGTCCAGCAGCCGGTCAAGAAAGAACGCGACCGGAACAATGCCCGAGTGGTCTTTCAAAAACGGGTCCTGCGCATCCAATGCGATTTCAGTAACCGCGGGTTTGGCAACGCTGATGGGCCGGGAGTACAGCCCGCGCATTTGCAACGCTGATGTCCCATTGGGCAACAGAATTTGCAGGTCCACCAAGCCCTCGCGCCGTTGCGCCGCGACCAGAACCGGACCCTCCCCGAGCGGGGCATGAAGGTCCAGCGTTTCAAGTGAAAATGGCAAAGCAGCCGGTGCCGGGTTATTTGGATCCGCTAGCGACAATGCCAGTGTCGCCTGCCAGGCGCCATCGAGAAGCGCAATTGGCATAACACCACTTTCCGCCGTCCCGGGCAGGTTCAACTCTGCCAGAATTTCGTCCGGCGTTGCCCAGACTCGTCCAATGGATTTTAGTGCCGGTCCATGAACAACACCTGCTTCATTCAATGCACCGTATATGGCATCCACCGCCATCTCATGGGCTGAGAGCCGCGCGCGAATTGATGGTAAATCCACCGCTGGCGGAGGGCCTTCCAACGGTATCAACCGCCCTTGGTGATGCACCTGGCTCGTTCCGTCCGGCGCAAGACTGGACAACGCGTAGGATCCGTCCTGATCAAAGCTTTTTGCCTCAATCTCCAGATCCACCGGAGCCTCAACGGTCAGCGGTACCGGCCATACCAAATCCTCAAACCGCCAGCCCGTGTTCCGCGCTCCTGTCAACCGGGCCAAGGCCAAGGCAGGATAAGCAACACCGGGCACGACAGGCCGGCCGGCAATCCGGTGATCACGCAACCAGGATTCTTCGCCGTTCAAGTGGAGTGTATCATGACCGGATTTGTCCCTATCCTGGTCCTGCCTATCAGATCGCCAATACCGTTCCTTGGCGAACGGATACCCAGGCAGATGGCAGCGCTGTCCGCGCCACCCCTGATGCAGCGCAACGCCGGACCAGTCGATCGGAGCGCCCGCGACCCAGGCTTCCGCTTGCATGGATAGGACGGCTGTACTAGACGGCGCTTCAGGCTGCGGCCCGGCACGCGCCGTCCATTTGGAGGGCACTTCCCCTGACCAATCTGCCGCCAGTGTTCCTGCCGCCAAACCTTTAAAACGGTCCAACAGTTCGGTCCGGGTTGTCACAAGAAACGCCGCACGGCATTCCATCGCCATCCGGCCAGTCCGCAGAGTATGTGCAATATCCGCCAGGAGCAGGTCCGGCACATTTTCGATCTTCCGTGCCAGAGCCCCGGCTTGCAACTGCAGGCGTTCCACATCCTTGGCCGAAAGCAGGATCAACTCCTGCTGCGGGTCGCCGACGCTAACAGTTGGCGAAACCCGCAATTCGGGCGCTTCCTCGATGACAAGATGCGCGTTGGTTCCGCTGTGCCCGAAGGAATTTAATGCCGCCAAAAGGGGCTGGCCATCACGCCGGGTCCAATCCGACGTCTCCGTCAAAGGATAGAAAGGAGCCCCTTCCAGGTTGATCAGCGGATTGAGCGATTTAAAGTGCCTCAACTCAGGCATTTTGCGGTGTTTCATGGCCATGAGCACGGCAATCAACCCACAAACCCCTGCTGCCGCGGCGCTATGACCGATATGGCTTTTGACACTTCCAAGGGCGCAGCTGCCTGGTGTCAAATCATGCGGCTGAAAGGCCTTGACCAGCGCATTCGCTTCGACCGGGTCTCCCAATTTGGTGCCGGTTCCATGGGTTTCGACATATGAAATCCGCCGCGGATCTATGTCGAAACGGCTTTGGACATCGGAAATCAGTGCCGCCTGAGCTGCACCGCTGGGCGCCGTTATACCGTTGCTGGCACCATCTTGATTGGTACCAGAGGCTCGGATGACCCCATGAATCGGGTCACCGTCGTGCACCGCCGCAGACAGGGGTTTGAGCACCACCATGCCGGCCGCTTCGGACATCACCATGCCGTCCGCTTCGGCATCGAAAGTCCGGCAATGGCCGGTACGGGTCAGCATCTCGGTCTGGGCCAGCCCGATGAGAATGTTCTCGCCCATCACCGCGAAGGCCCCACCAGCCAGCGCCAGATCGCATTCTCCATTCCGCAAGCTCTCGCAAGCCAAATGCAGAGCCACACCGGAAGAAGAGCACCCTGTGTTGACCACATAGGCAGGGCCTTTGAGATCCAGGAAATAGGATATCCGCGAGGCAACAATCGCGTCGGATGCCCCAGTGAATGTGTCGTGCACATACCCGCTGGGCTCGCACCCGACAAAGACCCCTGTGCGGCTTTCGGCCAGCCCGCCCGGATCGATCCCAGCATCTTCTAGGGCATGCCAGCTTTCCAGCAGGATTAGGCGCTGGTGCGGATTCATAGACGCCGCTTCACGCGGAGATAACCTGAAGAATAGCGGATCAAATGCATCACGGTCTTCAAGTATCCCGCCCCAACGGCAGTAGGATTTTCCAGGTTCTTTGTCTTGTGACACCTTTTCAGGACGCATGTACCGCCCTGGCAGCGGAACCACAGGATCCACCCCGTCGATCATATTGCGCCAGAGCGTGTCGACGTCAGCAGCGCCGGGAAACTGTCCGGCCATCCCGATGACCGCAATACCATCGTCCCAGCGCTCAAGTTTCCGCTGAGGATCGGTAGTTACCTTTGGCTCAATATCTGTTTCAGACATTGCACCCCCGACGGCTGGATGGTGTTGTTCCTCAATAAAGCTGCACAACCGTGCCACAGTCGTATGATCAAACAAATCAGTGGTTTGGAGCGTGATGCTCAGCCGCGCACCAATTTCTCGAACGAACCCGACACCCAGGATTGAATCAACGCCATAATCGGAGAATGGTACATCCGAAGCGATCTCATCACGGTCGATGTCCAATGCGGCGGCCAAGGCGTCTTCGATTTCGGCGCGAATTGCTTCATTTGAAAGCAGCCCGCGACCTCGTACTTGTGTCCCGCTGTGTATTTCCTCCTCCGAAACAGAATTGTCATCTGTCGTGCCGTGCTCAAGAGGGCCAGGATGTACAACCTCCACCTCAAACGGCTCTGACACGGCAACCCGGCCATCGCTTTGGCCAACTACAATTTGCTGGCCCAACCCATGCTGGGCCTCGGCTGGAAACTGCACATGCTGCAATCCCTCCAAAGCAAACACTGTTTCCCAGGTTTCGGGATAAAGCCCGGGGCTGCCGGGAATCCTGAAGTGACGGTCTTCGGCCAATGACCAGCCGTCGATCAACCCGAACAGGACTGAAGCAAAAACAGTTTTGTCGCTGATATCATTCGCAATGAGGACGCCGCCAGACTTCAGCAACGCTTTCGCGTTACGGACCGTTTCCCGTATATCGCGGGTGGCGTGCAGCACATTTGTTCCCAGAACAATGTCGTAGGCCCCAATATCTAACCCTTGGGCCGCGGGCGCGGCTTCGACGTTGAAAAGTTCGAAACGCATGTAGGGAGCGCTTTGCCCGAACCGGCGGCGCGCATGCGTGAAGAACGATTTCGACAAGTCTGTATAGCAGTATTCCGCGATTGCTTCGGACCAGCGGGCCAGACGCGGCACCAGAGTGGCCGTCGTTCCGCCTGTACCGGCTCCGATCTCCAGAATTCGAAGTTTTGCCTCAGGATCCTGAGCACGCCGCGCAGTTATCACCGCGTCTACAGTATCGGCAACGACCGAGTTGAAGAAGTCGCAAATCCGGTTGTTGCTATACAGACCTTCGATCTTTTCCATCTTTCCAGCTGGAAAGAGAATGTCCGTCACGAGAGCTTGTCCTCGCAGGATTTGCGGCAAGGCTTTCAGACAATCTGTTGTCAGAATGGCAAGAACCCGCGTATCCGGAGTCTCGAGGAAGGCTTGCTGCGCCTTTTCCCACTCGGCCCAGACCGTGTCCGGTGAAAGAAGATCATCTCCTAGGAGAGTAACAGCTCCGGCCGCATCCCGGGAGATGCTGCCTTGTTCCTCCAGAATGTTCAGCGCTTCGTCCCACCACGGACGGAATTTGGCCAAAATGGCAAATGTCTCGAACTCGATCTTGCGAGACAGGCCTGGACGATCAAAGACGTCCATTTTCCGCAATTGTGCCAGAAGCAGGCGGCCCAGCCACTGATCCAATGCCGCAGCCTCGCGTGCAGGTTCCGGTGGCGCTTCCCTCGTAACGACCTGGGGCAATACCGGCAAAGCCGTACCGGACAGGGGCTTCATTCGAGGCGTTTCCAAGACGGTCTCAATCCGGTCCGGCCGTGTTGTTCGACTGATTGCAATTTGCGGCTGCTTCATTGCAAGGGCAGTTTCAAACAGCGCCATTCCAGCTTCGGGATCGATTGGGACAACTCCGCGCCGGGCCGCCAAAGCCCTCAGACTGTCAGTCACCCGGACACCGCCGCCAATGTCCCAGTAGCCCCAATTAACAACAGTCACTGGGCAGGAGTGTGACCTGCCAAGCGCAAAGGCCGCAGCCTCCGATGCCTGGCATCCGGCAACATAGGCGGCCATCCCGGCTGGTTTTCCGCATGATGCCAGTGACGAAAACAGCGCTACGAAATCTGGTGTGGGAACGCCCATCAGCGCTTTGTCCAGCGCGGAAACAACATTCAGGCGGGTCGACAGGATATCCTGAAACAGAGTTTCGGACATTTCGGCAATCGACTTGTCATATTCTGCGAGGGTGGAAACAATTACCCCGTCAAGCTTCTCGTACCGGTTGCGAATATCCGCGATTGCGTCAGCCAGCTCTCCCGGGTTGCGGGCATCGGCCGAGTGATAGCTAACGGCACCATCATAGGCAGCCATATTCTGTCTTATCTGCGCAGAAAGTGCCGAGCGGCCCAACCAGACAACTTGCGCTGAAACACGTTGCAAAAGATGCGTGGTCCAGACCCGTCCCAGAGCGCCGGCGCCCCCTAAAACCAAATAGACGCCATTCTTCCGATAGGGGATTTCCGGCGGCACCTCTGGTAGATCGCAGGGAATCAGGCGCGGTCTCAGCCATTGTCCCTGACGCCGGGCAAATCCAATCTGACCGCCTTCAAGCGGCAGAGTATCAAGCAAGTTGGGAAACAGTGGCTCTGCCGGGTGTAGATCCATTGCGCGCAATGTCCAACCGGGCAGTTCCTGAGCCAGAACCGCCAAGCAGCCTTGTATTGCCGCTTGCTCTGGATCAGCGGGCTCAGCGTCAAAAGCAAAGCCATTCCGGGTGACGAGTGTCAAGTTACCAGAGGCCGGACCGGTTTCGATCAGCGCCTTGGCAAAGCGGAAAAATGTTAGCGGAGCCGCCCCCGGCTCTGCCAACCAAAGGACCGTCCCCCAGTTTTCTCTTAGTTTTTTTGGTGCCTCGTCCGGCGGTACAAATTGGGCATCAGGGTATGCGTTCGCCAATTGATCCCGGCTCGCGCCAGTCGCGCCGATTGCCAGGACAGGTCCGATCAACGGGGCAGGTTTGTCCGTAGGTGAAACACTTTCCCAATACGGGCTGAACGTAACATGTTCAGGGACTGGATCAGGGGCGTTGGGATTTTCTGCGTTGTCTTCGGTGACAACCTCATCGAACCACAGGCGGTGGGTATCAAATGGATAAAGTGGCAAGCCAATGCGCCGCGCGCCCGCCATTCCAGCCAGCGAGGACCAATCGATTTCTTGCCCGCTAACCCAAGCCTGGACAATTTCATCCAGGGTGCCGTTATTCTGAGATCGCAGCCGCGACGACCCGATAGCCTCTTCCCTTGGCCCAGTCTCTGAAAGGTTGACCCGCCCGCGTGCGCCTTTATCCGGAATGCCCCCGTCTTCGACAATTCTCAGCTGCGTCAGCAAATCCTGATGATCCTGCACCAAGAATGCCGCCCGTTCGGCCATAGCTTCGCGCCCCGTTTGAAGGGTTAGAGCAATGTCGCGCAAATCGGGCAATTCTGTTCTGCTCTCCAGCCAAACGCGGAGATTACAGGCAACTTTTTTCAGCTGTGACGATGTTCGAGCCGTAAGCGGGATCAGAACTGGCCCGGATTTAAACGAGCGCGGTTTGGAAGGTGTCGCCTGATATTCTTCGACCACCACATGTGCATTGGCTCCGCCGGCCCCGAAGGAAGATATGCCCGCGCGGCGCGGCTTGTCGTCCGCAGGTGTCCACTCGGTCAATACCGTCGGAACTCGAAACGGGGTGTTCCCGAAGTCAATGGCGGGGTTTACTGCATCTGCATGCAATGAGGGTGCGATTTGCCCAGCGCGCATTTGCATCAGAACCTTGGTCAAGCCGGCGAGACCTGCAGCGGCCTCCAGGTGACCGACATTGGATTTCACCGACCCCAACCAGCATTGGCCTGGTAACACGTTACCCGAAGCGAAGGCTTCGACCAGACCGTCCACTTCGATTGGATCCCCCAAAGGCGTTCCGGTGCCATGAGCCTCAACATAGCCGATTGTGTCCGCATCTATTCCGGCCTTGTTCAGCGCCGACCGAACCAGTGCCGCCTGCGCACGCGGGTTGGGCACGGTATACCCATGGGTGTGCCCACCATGGTTGACCGCAGTGGAACGGATCACACCGTGAATTCGATCACCATCCTGCTCTGCTTCAGACAGGCGTTTGAGCACCGCGGCCCCAACGCCTTCACCGGGGACATACCCATCTGCATCAGCTCCGAAACTGCGGCACCGTCCACTGCGCGACAACATATAGGCGGAACACAATTCAGCGTAGTTGGACGAATGCAGGTACAAATTGACTGCACCAGCAATCGCGAGATTCGTACTGCGATCCAACAGCGCCGCACAGGCCTGGTGGATCGCCGTCAGCCCTGAAGAGCACATGGTGTCGATGGGCATACTGGGCCCATGCAGATCCAGAACGTAAGAAACCCGATTGGCTATGGAGCCAAAAGAAGTGTGCGGAAAGGCCACTTTGCCTGCCGCCCGCTGTGCAGGACCGTAAAGGTCAAAACCTGTCTTGGTGACACCGGCAAAAACACCCACATTCTGGTCGTAGTGCTCCTTCAGGTCCTTTCGGGTCAGTGCCGCGTCTTCCAGCGCGTGCCAGACACACTGCAAAAATATTCGTTCTTGCGGGTCGATATCACGTGCCTCACGAGGAGACATGTTGAAGAACAGGGGATCGAAATCTGCAAACCCTTCCAGGAAACCGCCCCACTTGGAGTAACTTTTCCCTTGAGCAACAGCCCGAGTTTCATCCGGTTCGAAAAAACCATCCAGCCGCCAGCGTTCTTCCGGAATTTCGGTGATGCAGTCGCGCCCCTGCGCCAGATTCTGCCAGAATCCCTCCAGGGAATCCGATCCCGGATACCGACCGGCGAGGCCGATGATGGCAATGGACTCTGATTTCTCAGCGCGGGCATGTGCTGGCGAAGAGATGCTTTCTGTTGCGGAAAGCTGTGTGGTGCCGGTTGGACGGACAGAGGTGGTATTCGAATTCTGAGGCGTTATGGCTGCAGCTTCTTTGATCCATTCGTGACAGGCTGCGCCATAGGTTTTTGCAAGATGCTCCGCCAGGCTTCGGATGGTTGAGAACCGGAACAGCAGTGTTTGAGCGCCCGGCCCGGCCAGAGATTGAAGATCGCGCGCGATCCGGGTGATTGTGATCGAATCGATGCCGTAATGCTGCAATGGCTCAACCGGATTGAGCGCTTCGGCATCCCGCCCTAGAATTGGCCCAATAAGGGCCTTTAGCCGGTGCTCCAGGCGCTGGGGCAAATCACCAACCGTGTTTTGTGGCCCACTTTGTTTTGGCCCGCCGGCATCCGAACTCAGCCAACTCAACGCTTTGTCTTGATTGCCATAGAAGACGGCAGCCTCCGTCAGCCCCTGCTGAAGCGCACTGTCCAACGCCTTGAGGGCAATTCCGGCAGGTATGGGGCAAAGTCCCGTATTCTGGCGCATGGCCATTTCTGTGTCGGCATCCGGCGGACGCATGCCACCATCGTCCCAAAGAGGCCAGTGCAGGGCCAAACTTTGACCGAACCGCTCGCCTGCCGCGACAGCCTGAGCCCGTTTCCGGGCGAAACTGTCTAGAAAGCCGTTTGCCAAGCAATATGCGGCTTGTCCCGGGCTCCCGCGCAACGTGGCAACGGACGACGCCATCACAAACAGGTCCAAATCCAGACCTGCTGTGGCCTGGTCCAAAGCCCGAGCACCAATCACTTTGGGCGCTAACATCGCATCGCATTGGCGTTCCAAGTCCGAGGCCAGCAAGCCGTCCCCATTCACACCTGCCAAATGCAATACTCCATGCAGCGCGCCGAATTTTTTCAGAACCTGCTGGATTGCACTATTCACTTCCCCGGGATTACCAAGGTCGCAGCGGATAACCGTGGCATCACACCCTGTATGCCTTAACGAGGCCAACCTTTCGGGATCAATCGCAGAGCGGGCTAATAAAATCAGCCGCGCGCCTTCAGCGGCGTGAGCAATGTGGCGGGCCAAATGCAGACCGATTCCGCCTGCGCCGCCACTGAGCACATAAACTCCTCCGGTACGCCAGGGGCTTTGCCCTTCCAGCGTAAACAGGGTTTGCGCATGCCAGACCGGAGTGAGAGGTGCGCCCTCCGTCAGCTGCCGATGCAGCGGGCCGTCAAAATTAGCCTCACTCCTCAATGCGCCAGCCAAGTCCTGAACCTGTATGGCCTCAGGGACTTGTAGGACTTGAACGCGCAGGTCCGGGATCTCCTGCGCCAGGGTGGCAAAAAAACTGGTACACCCGGTCCCCCGAGCGTCCAATACAATCTGCAACAGTCCAGCTCCACCCTCCAAAGCCAGATCACGGGCTTTCGCCAAAAGAGCCCGCGACAACTTCATGTAATGCGACGCCGGATCGGCCCCGGACTCGCCGGGCAAATCCGTTATCCGGGCATCTGGCAGCAATTCCGACAATGTTTGCTGGTGCTGTCCCAGGGCTCCCATGAGCCAAACCTTTTGGACCCCTGCCGGTGCTGATACCGGTATTCGATTCGCGACCTGCCTATCTTGCGTCAGCAGCAGGCTTTGCATTGAGCCTGCAGATGGCTGTGCCCCCGGCTTGCCGGGCCAAAAGATCTCCTTGGCAAACGGATAAGTAGGCAAGCTCACCCGGCGCCTTGGCCCAGTGTGCAATTGCGTCCAGTCGACTTCAGTGCCTCCGGTCCAGGCTTCCGCGACACGATCAAGTTGTCGCGTTGCCAGCCAGTGCTCCATCAGCACACTCATTTCTTGCGACTTGAGTTTTGGCATTGAAGCCGCGGGCTGGTCTTCGAGCAATTCTGCTGTAGACAAGCAAGCCTTCAATTCAGCGCGCAGTTCATCCAGACCGGACACGACAAAGGCTTTCCGGTACACCATATGCCGGCGCCCGGTTTGCAGTGTGTAGGCAATATCCGCGAGCGGCGCCTCCGCCTTGTCTTCGACAACCGCCAAAAGCCGGGATAAAAGCTGCCGCAAGCCGTCTTGCGTTCGCGCTGAAACCGGAACGATCTGCGAAGACGGCTCTGCTACCGGCGAAACCGGCATAGCAGACTCCGGCTGGAACTCCTCGACAATCGCATGAGCATTGGTGCCGCCAATGCCAAATGCACTGATCCCCGCACGTCTGGGAGAACCTGAGGTTTCCGGCCAACCCTGGCGAATGGCGGCCACCTCCAATCCGGCATCTTCAAAATCAATTTCCGGATTTGGCGTTTCGAAATTTATCGAGGGCGGTATCTCACCGGTTTTGACCGCCATGACCGCCTTGATCAGTCCCACCAGTCCGGCTGCAGTATCAAGATGGCCTATGTTGGGTTTGAGCGAACCAATACGAACCGGCTGCGGCGCTCCCGCGGCGCGGCCATAAACAGATTGAAGACCAAGGATCTCGACTGGGTCACCCAGTCGGGTGCCGGTCCCATGTGCCTCGATATACCCAATTGAAGCCGGATCAACCTTCGCGCTTTCGAGAGCACGCCGGATTGCTTCAGACTGACCTTGCACCGATGGCGCAAAGAAGCCTGCCTTATCGGCCCCGTCATTGCTGATACCAACGCCCTTAATCAATGCGTGAATGTGGTCGCCATCGGCCTGGGCATCGCTGAGCCTTTTTACAAGCACAACGCCCAGCCCTTCTCCAGCAACAAGTCCATCAGCTTTCGCGTCGAAGGCGCGGCAATGGCCGTCACTGGAAACATTCAATCCGGGCTGGTGCAAGTATCCTGCCCCTGGCACGGCATAAACCGACGCCGCTCCGATCAAAGCTGCGCGGGCTTCCCCGGCCAACAATGCCTGCCGGGCTTGATGCAGGGCAACCAAACCCGAAGAACAGTTGGAATGGACTGCCATGCTCGGCCCGGTAAGGCCCAACTGATAGGACAGCATGGTTGGAACAGTCCCGCCCTGCCCCGCGATCCAGGCACTATAAAACTCATCATCAGACACTGCCTGACAGTCATGCAGAAGTGTCTTATAGTGTCCGTGGCTCACCGCCGTGAAAACGGCGGTTTTTGGTAGGCTTGCGGTGCTGTGTCCGGCCTCTTCCATGGCTTTCCAGGCGTGCTGCAGCAGCAACCGGGATTGGGGATCCATATGAAGCGCGGCGCGCGCTGAAATGTTGAAAAACCCTGGATCGAAACAGGCCCGCTCGGCCAACGGAAATGCCACAGGTACGAAATCAGGTTGAGACAACTGGGCGTCCGGCACGCCAGCGGCACGCAACTCCTCAGGGGTCAAAACCTCCCGCGCCTCTCGCCCATCAAGCAGGTTTTGCCAAAAACTCTGCAAATCCAAAGCACCAGGCACCGCGCAAGACAGGCCGATCACCGCCAAAGGTTCGTCGTCCAGCCGCTGAGCAAGAGAGGGGGCTGCAAAATGGTTCAGCTTCGGTGCCTCATGCGCAGCTGTCACCTGTTTTTGCGATGCCGGCACCACATCCGATGTGCCGGCGCCCAGATGCCTGGCTTGGGCCCGGATTGTCGGAAACCGAAACAGATCGGATACGCGCAACTCCACTCCAAAGCGCTCGGAAATCCGGGCCGCCAACACTGCGGCAGTTACCGAGTTGCCGCCCGCCTCGAAAAAACCGATGTCCCGGCCAATTCCGGTACTGTCCAACACGTCCGACCAGAGCGCCAGGACCTCTTTCTCAAGGTCCATATCCGGTGGACCAGGCTCTATTTCCGGTGAGGCAGATCGATCGTGACCCAGATCTACTTGCCGGGCCGCCAGCGCCATGCGATCGATCTTGCCCGCCGGCGTTAACGGCAGGTTTGCTAAGGATATGATGAGATCCGGCAACATATAAGCTGGAAGGTCTTCCCTCAAACATGCACGCAATTCTACCGCGGGAACAGCCTCTCTTTCTGGAACAACATAGGCCACAAGTTGTGCTTCCGGCCCGCTTTTGCGCAAAACAACTGCGCTCTCGCGCAGCTCCTTGTGCCGATCCAGAACACATTCGATTTCTGCCAGTTCGATGCGGTGGCCGCGCAATTTGATCTGCTGGTCACGCCGGCCGTGATGAATCAGACCGCCTGACGGACTCCAGGAGGCGAGGTCCCCGGTTTTGTAAAGACGCTCTCCTGAACGGTACGGATGTGCGATGAAGGATTGCGCGGTGCGGTCGGCCTGTTGCCAATATCCATCCGCCAACCCCGCCCCGGAGATGTACAATTCTCCCTGTTCACCGACAGGCACAAGCTGCAAGTACTCATCCAGAACCAGCACTTCGGTGAAGGCAATCGGCATGCCGATCGTGACGGTGTCCTGGCTGCCGGTCACCGGGCCGCAAGTCGACCAGATTGTGGTTTCGGTCGGACCATACATATTCCAGGCATCAAGCTTGGAATTCTGAAACAAGCTATTCAAACGGTCCGGCATAGGCTCACCGCCGCACAAGGCCTTGAGGCCGTCCGGAGGCTGCCAACCAGCAGCAAAGAGCATGGTCCAAACCGAGGCCGTCGCTTGCAAGATATCAGGCTTTACTCGGGAAATCTCCGACGCCAGGGCATCAGGATCCTGGGCAATTTCTTCCGGACAAATATGAACCGACCCACCGCTGGTAATTGGCAGCAAAAGCTCCAGCAGCGAGATATCAAAGGCAAACGTGGTCACGGCTAGAAGCCGGTCTCCAGTGCCCGCTCCAGGGCGTTGCGCCATGGCTTGCAGGAAGTTCGCCAAAGCCCGATGCGGAACCTGTACCCCTTTTGGACGCCCGGTGCTGCCCGAGGTGTAGATCAGATAGGCGGGATCGCCGCCCTTCAGCCCGACAGGCTGCGGTTCAGGAGCGCACGAAAGGGCGTCAACCCTAACCATGGTGCAATCAGGTTCAGCCAGTTGGGTCGCCATGGCATCTGTGCTGACGTCTGCCAGTATCGCTCGCGGCGCACAATCTTCCAGAATATGTCTCAGACGCGCTTTTGGATGGGCCGGATCCAATGGGACAAAGACTGCCCCCGCCCGCAATGTCCCCAGAAGGGCCGCAGAATAATTCCTCCTGCGCCCGAGGCAGAGCGCGACACGGTCGCCGGGACGAACTCCGGCCTGTTGTATCGCCGCCGCGACCCGCAAGCTTTCCTGATCCAGCTGCTCATAAGTCCAAGCGCCATCGCAATCGACAACAGCTGTCTCAGCCGAATGCATATCGGTCTGCCTTTGCACGAGCTGCATCACGGTATCAGCACTGAACTCCGGCTTAGGCCCGGTGCCCCAGGCCAGAAGTTTGGCACGATCTGAAGTGCCAACGATATCGAAACTGTCGAGGTTGGCCTCAGGATCGGCCAACGCCTGTTGAGCCAAATTTGTTAGTGCTTCAAGCCACCCCTGCACCCGTTGTTCGCTATAAAGATCCGGGTTGTATTTCATGCAAAGTGACAACGTGTCCGAGGTTTCCCGTACCTCCAGTACCAGTTCGTATTCACCCTCTTGCCGCAGATCTTCGACCAGAGTCAGATCACCTGTGACCTGCAATCTCTGGTGAAGAGCAGGCAGGGCATCATGGGAAAATGCGTTTTGATATTCAAAAGCCACCCGAAAGACCGGCGGCTCACCTGGACCGGAGCTTAATCCCAGATCGCGAACCATTTGCGCAAACGGATAGGCGGCGTGATCCAGGGCATCGGCAACCTCCCCCTGTAAGTGATATGCGAGATCACGCAATGTTCGGCCGGCCAATCCCTGCATGCGAATCGGCAGCATATTAACCAGGTATCCGACGGTTTCCGCATAACGTGGATCATGGCGCCCGTGGTCGGGCATACCGACGATGATATCGTCATCACCACTTAGGCGATGCAGCAGCGTGGCGAATAGCGCGAGACAAAGCGATGAGAGAGGGCACCGTTCAGCCCTTGAATAACTGCGCATCGCGCCAGCCACGGACGCTGGCAACGGTAAGGTAAGATGCGCCCCTTCGAACAACCGAGCTGTGTTTCGCGGCTTATCCGGTGTCAGAGACAGGCACGGTAACTGTCCTTCGAGCCGCCTGGCCCAAAAAGCACGGGCATCACGCATTTCACTGCCGGATGCGGCCGCCTTCGCCGTAGCAACAAAAGCCGCCTGATCGGCACCTTTGTTCGGCAATATGGTGGCTTCAGCTCGCAAAGATTTGCCCAATTCGGCGTCATATGCGTCCAGAAACGTCTGCATGAAGAGCCAAAACGATCCACCATCAAAGACGATGTGATGAAATGTAATCAAAAGGTAGGACGGTGTGCCCTGTTGGCCGAAGATTGTTGCCCGGACTGGAAGGTCACGCGCCAGATCAAAAGGAGATTTCGCCGCATGCCTCAAGGTTGCAAGAGGGTCTTCCTGCGGCAAGTCGAGCTGGCGCACATATAAAGTGGCCCCGTGGTTTTCATCCCGCAACGGACCACGGCGGCCAACTCGGAACGTACTGGTCAGAACCGGATATTGAACCAGACATTTATTCAAGGCCGACTGCACGGCGGTTGTGTCAAACCCTTCACGGCTATGCAAACAGACCGGCAGGTTATATGCGCTGGTACCAGGCTGCGCCTGCGCAATGGCCCAAAGCCCTGCCTGACCTTGCGACAAGGGCAAATCGCGGGCATGTCCCCGGTCTTCGCAGACCTCGACCGCCTGCGGCTCCGGATCCACTGCCAATGCGGGGAGTTGAGTTGTGTAATACTCCGCTAGGGCATCAATACTCTGATGTTCCATCAGGTCGCGGCCGCGCACAGTGATCCCGAACGTCCGTGCGACGGCCCGCAAGAGCTGCATAGCGAACAAGGAATCCACACCGAAATCGTAGAGATGTTGTTTGGTATCTATAGAGGCTGCCGGCAGATCTAGTACACCGGCAATTTGATCAATCAGAAACGGTTTGATCCCGATTTGCGCTGAGGTGTCCGGCGCGCGCTCCAGAACCGGCTTCACCCAGTGTGGCCGGCAATCAAATGCGTAACCGGGCAATCGAATACGCCGGGCACTTTGATCCTCAAGGTCCGGCCAAGACTGATCGACTCCAGTCACCCAAGCGCGAGCCAAGGCCTCAAGCCCGGTAACTGTTTCCTCAGCTTGTATTCCGGACCCTGCCGTTCCCCGAAACACCGGCCAATCCGATGTTGCCTGGCCCCTTGTTTCCACCTCCAAGGCCTCAATCAGGGCTGCGGTGTCTGGCACAACCCAGGCAATTCTATATGCCAAGGCGTCGCGCCCCTGCTGTAGGGTTTTCGCCACATCACACAACCGTTCAGGTTGTTGTTGCAGATGCTTCAGAAGATTAGCGATCATCCGCTCAAGACTTGAAGGCGAAGCGGCTGACAGAACGATTACCTGAGGGTCCGCCGGAGCGTCTTGAGGACGCGCAACCGATTTGCAAGGCGGTTCCTGCAACAGAATGTGCGCATTTACACCGCTCATCGCATGGCAGTGAATTCCAGCGTGACGCGGTGTACCGCTTCTTGGCCACGGTGTGTCATTTACCGCCAGGGCGCAAGCTGCGCCATCTTCGCGGATTTCGGGATGCACCTGATCAAATCCTGCAATGCCGAAGATGCGGTCCGCTGCGAAACTGTGGACCACCTTTAGCAGCGCTGCGAGCCCCGAAGCGGCTTCCATGTGGCCAAAGGCTGGTTTCAACGTACTGACGAGACACTTCGCATGAGGGCCGCTGCCCCCCGCTTCTTGCCCAAAGCGCTTCATTGCCCGGTTGAAGGATTCCCATTCGGCGATATCCGACAGCGGGTTCCCCATGCCTTGCGCTTCGATCACGCCCACCTGACCAGGGCCGATACCAACGCTTCGATAACAATCGGCAATCAATTCGGCATGACGTGTCACGCTGGGGGCCGCCAATGATGCCGCGCCGCGGCCATTGAAATTTACGGAAGTCTGGCGGATCACTGCATAAACGCTGTCCCCGTCCGCCACAGCCTCAGACAACGGTTTGAGCACAACGCACAGTGCAGCCTCGGCACGCACATGACCTGCGGCAGTGGCGCCAAAGGGAGAAACCTTGCCATCCAGGCTGAGTTGCCCAGTTTCGGCAAGGTGCCGGAACGGCCCTGGTGTGAGCATCAAATTGACACCCGCAACAAGCGCCTGGGAAATTTCGCCCTGACGTAGGGCCTGCACTGCCCGATGCAGCGCCACGCCGGCGCTGGCACATTGCGCCTCGATCACTTCGCTGGGGCCATCAAAATCGTAGAAGTATGACAGGCGGTTGGCCAAGAGACATGATTGTGCATATCCGGCATCCGGGTCATGCCCTAGGCTGGCACAAAGCCGGTCATATTCGTTGTCTTGAGCCGCGACGAAAACACCGGTACGGCTACCCCGTAAATTGCGCGATGCGTAGCCTGCATCGTACATTGCCCCGAGTGCGGCCATCAGCAACAGCCGCTGTCGCGGATCCATCTGATCCGCCTCACTTTTCGGGATGTCGAAAAACCCGGCGTCAAAGCCGGCCGGATCCGGAACGAAACCGCCATAGACAAAGGGCGCATCGGCCGCAGGCGCCGACAACCGCTCTCCGAGTGATCTTTCTGCCCGTTTTTCAATAAGGCAGGCGCCGGTTTCCAACGCAGCGTAAAATGCTTTCAGATCCTCACAGCCAGGAAGCATGCCTGATGCGCCAACAATGGCAATCGGAGCGGGCTCTCGCGCCGCTCCGTCATGATCTTGCGGTGGAGTATTACTAAACTTGTCCTGGCATTGCATGGATGCGAGGATTGCCGCCTCAATTTCGTTCCATGCTTCGTCAGAATTCATGACACGCTTTCCATACATCAATATTCAAAAACCGGACACAATCCTGGCCATCAATAGCCTGAGCAAGGCTTTTTCGCCCTTGCCTCGCGCCGTTAGCCAAGCATCTGCCTGCTACCCAGCAGTCGCAGAATTGTGTTGAGCCGAATTACAATCGGCGGGCCGTAATCATGGTGTATCCGAGGTTTTCTGCCATATATTCAAATAGATAGTACCAGTTGTCGACGGCTTTTTCTGCCTGATCTCCCATGAGCCGGACCACGTCACTCCACTTTTCCTGCACGGCTTCACGCAACTTGGTTTCCAGCCATGGCATGACGTTTTCGGAAATGTCCTCAATGTTCAGAAGTTCAAATCCGGCATCTGCCATCAAGGCGGGATAGCGATCTTCTGGAACAAAGACCGAATGGATATGCTCATGGACAAAGTCCATGAATTCAGGTGTCGTGTGAGGCAGAGTTGGCAGGTCGGTCAGGACAAGGCCTGCGCCGGGTTTCAAAAGCCGGGCGGCTTCGCCCAAAGCTTCTGCATGACCCATGTGAAAAATCGATTCAAAAAACCAGCCGCCATCAAAACTCTTGTCTGGCAATGGGACGCTGCGGGCATCGGCTTGTAAAAAATCCAATCTGTCGGAGAACCCTGCCTGTGCCGCTTTCTCGCCTGCAATACGATGCTGGTAGCCACTAATCGTCACTCCGGTGACATGACAACTTCGAGCTTGAGCAAGTTTCAAGGCGGGATGGCCAATACCACAACCCAGATCGACAAACCGTTCACCGGGACCAATTTCGGTCCGATCGATCATTCGATGACACATGGCTTCCGCTGCGGCACCGAAACTTGCATCCCGACTGTCTTCGTCCCAATAACCCCAGTGTAAGTGTTCATCAAACAGGATCGGTCCCAGTCGCAGAGCCGGTGAGTCATAATGATCTTCGACCGTATCATTGCTAGCGCCGGTAGTCTCCAAAGTACTGCGGGACATAGGTCTTTTCCTTGGGGCTAATCCGTTGGAATTCATCCTAACAAATGATCTACACGTGGCAAGTGCCATCAACGGCAACCACCGATAATACCTTTCCTTCGGAAAACGGGATGCGGACAGCATGCCGGGATAAGCTCTCCAAATCGGTCATCTACAAATGAAAGCGTTTGAACGAACAGGACCGATTATGTTTTGCTGTCCTCAACCAGTTGCCCTTGTTCAAATTTCAAGATGCGATCTGCAGCGCCCCAGTAACGTTCATCATGGGTTATCGCAATCACCGTTTGACCACGCTCTGCGAGCATCGGCACGATTTCAGTATAGAAACGGTCACGGAAATGCACATCCTGTTCTGCGGACCACTCGTCCAAGACGATGACCGGCCGGTCTTCCAGGATTGCAACGATAAGGGCCAAACGCTTGCGCTGGCCTGTCGACAGGGACAGTGTTGAAAATGTGCCATTTTCGTACTTTAGCTTGTCACCCAAGCCCATATCGACAATGAGCGTGTTCACCCTGTCGGGGTCAACATGCTCCAGCCCATAAAGCCTGTCAAAAAGGTGGTAGTCGACAAACACTGCGGAAAACAGCGCGCGAAAACCCGCTTGCGCAAGCGCTTCATTCACGGGAGTATCGTCTATCCGGATCATGCCTTGATCGGGCACATGGAGCCCGCAAAGCAAATGCGCAAAAGTGGATTTTCCGCTGCCGTTGCCACCGGTTACGAACACTGTTTCTCCGCGCCGGAGCGTCAAGCTAAGCGGGCCAAATGTGAAGCTGTCTGGGTCACCCCCGCTGTCATGACAAAAGCGCACATCCTCGAACCGGATCTCCGTGAAATCCGCATACTGCGCCGACTTCTCGCACACAGTCTCTGCTGGGATCGGTGTAACCTCCGTCAACTGGTCACGAACAGTCAGCACCGCACTCAACCCGGCATCTACTTGCAGAAATGCTGGTGCCATGACGGCAATCCGGATCAAAGGGTTCAAAGAAAACAGTAATACCGGGATTATCTGGAACACGACGGTTCCGTAACCGGAAACATTGCCCGGAAAATAGAAGATGATGAATCCGATCACCAAATAGGTAACGCCATTGCCCAGCAGCATCAGCTCAGTCCAGCTGTCCCCCACCTTTACGAGCGTTTCACGCAGCCGCAATGACCGTTTTTGCAGCTCCACGAACAATGCGTCACTGCGCTTGTGGTTTAGCCGCAGCTCCTTTCCGCCCGACAAAAACGGCTCCAGGGTGTCGACAAACAGCATCTGGCGGCGAATCTGGCGTTCTACCAAAACACGAATTTCGCGTTGCAGAGCGCGGTAGAGGATCGATGCCGCCAGGATCACAATGATAAAGACCCCGAGCGCGTAGGGGGACAACCAAGTCAGATAAATCAGAGCCATCACCATCAAAACAGCCTGCTGCAAAGAATCTATCAACAGTGGAAACGTCATTGAGAGGCTGTTGGCCTGCTCTGATATCATTGAATAGAGGCTTTTTCTCCCTAACGCCTCGACCCGGCGCAGTTCGGATCCGCGCAGGCGATCCATGATTTCGACCCGCAACGTTTGCAATAATCGCTCGATTATTTGTGTGGCACGCAGCAACGCGAATTTGTTTCCGAAGAAAAATGCGAGAAATGCGCCAGCATACATCGCGACATCCCAAGCTCCGGGCAGCGTGTCTGTCGTGACTTGCTGGGCTGCCTGATTCACCGCCAAGATCAGCACGGCATTGGCCGCGCCTGATAGCCCGCTTAACCCCAGCATGATTTGCAAATCCCGGCGCGGTGCCCGGCGGATGAAATCAGTCAGGATCATGCAGCCCCCAACTCGATTTGGCCTAGATCCAATGTAATCCGGCGGTCGCAACATGACCAGTAACGGTCGTCATGGGTAACCGCGATAACGGCCTTCCCCCGCGCTTTCAGGTCGGGAAGCAATTCCTTGTAAAAGACGTCGCGGAAATGTGCATCCTGATCCGCAGCCCACTCATCGAAAATATATACATCACGATCTTCCAGGAGAGCCACAATCATGGCTAAACGCTTGCGTTGGCCAGATGATAGAGCCTGGGTTGAAAATCTCCCATTTTCGAAATTTACTTTGTCTTCAAGGCCCATCCGGACGATCAGCCGCTGGACATCATCTGCCGCTATCCCTTCCAACCCATAGAGCCGGTCAAAGAGATGGAAGTCAGCGAATATCGCTGTGAATATTTCACGATAGGAACTGCGTAATTCAGAGGTGACTTCTGTGCCATCCACCGAAATGCTCCCCGAATCCGGTGTATACAATCCTGAAATGAGCTTCATGGCCGTCGACTTACCGCTGCCATTGCCGCCAGTCACAAAAAGGATCTCTCCAGAGTTAATCTCGAGTGTCCAAGGCCCAGTTGTAAACGTAGTCCCGCGGCCAGGGATCTGATAGTTGAAACAGATACCTTCACAACGGATTTGACGCGGCGCGCGAAACCGATCGGGATCAAACTTGTTTACGTCCGGATCTGCAATGTCGGCCAGCCGCGCTTCGATACTGGCAATCCTTGCCAAACCGACTTCAGCAGATGCAAACAGATGACCAACCGACGTAATAGACGTCAGGGGTCCCAGACAAAAGGCCGCTGCAGCCACAAGCTTGTAGACAATGTCGGTATATCCATCCGTGTAGAGGGGAACCAGAAAGATCAATGCGCCCAGCAACGCATATATGAAGGCACTGGAAAACTGGATCAGAGTGGTCCATATCCCGGCGACGCCAATTACCTTGTTTCGGAGCTGGCCGGTGCTGTCGCGATATGCGTTGAACAGAGAGTCGCTGCGGTCGGCATGCAGTTTGATTTCTTTAAACCCCTGGGTGAATCCGATCATTTCGGTCAGCACCTCGCCTTCGCATTGAAGGACCTGGGTCATGACGGTGTTCATGGCTTTACGCCGCCGCCAGAACAAACCCGCCCCCAGCACCGACACTGCGATCACGATGGCAAAAGCGGCCATCGACACCGTCGCGATGTACAACAAGGCGGCCAATAGTAGAAAAACGCTCTGTATTGCCCCGGTCAACAACGGTAAGTTGGCTGAAAGCACATTGGTTTCGTGGTTGACCGTTGCAAGAAGCTCTCCCTCATCGACCTCCTCCAACTGCCGCAAAGGGGCTGCCCGTACCTTGTCCGCAATCCGCAGACGCAGCCGGCTGAGCTGCTGCTGCAGCACGCGATTGAAACGGCGCCAGCACAGGCTATTGCCATAGGCAAAAATCAAAAACAAAACGAGATAAAGAAAAACCAACCGAACTGAAATCGGTTCGCCAAAGGCCGCAAGTTCTGCGCTATGATTTACCAGGCCAATCAGAGCCGCATTGGCCATGGCAGAAAGAACGATGAGGGGAAGGGGGAGCTTGGTCTTGCGATTGAAACCAGACCGGACAAGGTGAAGGAGATGCAATTTTCATGTCCCTTCCTTCAACTGCGCGGTCTTTGGCCGCCAGCACCGGAACACCTTTGGTTTATAGCTCGGTGCTTCTAAGCGCCCATCATTGTATCGCGGTACTATTCAGGAAACACTTTTTGATTGCAAGTACTAAGCATTCATCGGTTGGATCTGCCCAATGACCTCCAAGGAGATCTTGAGCCGGTGCCTAGAGGATTGGGTTCTCCGGCATTTGCCGGGTCCAGCCCAAACCTGCGCCGCTCCGATCGCCACTTATTCAATGCCGGAGGAAGAGGCGGCGTTGATCGGCCGCGCGGTCTCCAGACGCAAGGACGAGTTCTCGACCGGGCGACATTTAGCCCGTGCGGCTTTGTCACGATTGGGGTGCCCGGTGACGGCACTTGGTATGGGGAAGTTTCGACAACCATTGTGGCCCGAAGGTACGACCGGTTCAATCAGTCACGATGGGGGCTATTGTATTGCGGCCGCACAACACATCAAATCCGGCGTTGCAGGCATTGGGCTAGATTTGATTGATATTCCCGGCCGGACCAGCCGCATGGCGGAAATTGCCCCCCTTTTTCTAGCCGACGAAAAAGAACTCGCCGCGGTCAATGTAATTTCGTCACTAATAATGCCGGAACTATTGGTTTTCAGCCTTAAGGAAGCGATCCTGAAGGCTATGGCAGGTCAACTAGACCGTTTTATTGATTTGCGGGAAATACAGTTGCACGGCCAAACCGCAACAAAGGTCCGTCTCGCAGGAGAACTTGTGCCGATGCGCCTTTCAGCAGAACAAATTGGACCGATTTTGGTAACATTAGCAATCCGGTTGCGGTGATAGTCCAATATCAGTTGTTATGCTCAAATCGAGATTTGGTTGCGGGCGTCTGATTTGTCTTTTTTGCCCTTCTGCGTCGGGCGCAGCCCTGCTTGATTGGGCCCGCTGAGGGCCTCACCAATATCCCCGCCCGAATACACAAAAGGCCGCCCTTTTGGGCGGCCATTTTTGTATTTGGTTGCGGGAGTAGGATTTGAACCTACGACCTTCAGGTTATGAGCCTGACGAGCTACCGGACTGCTCCATCCCGCGTTATTTGTTTGCGCTATCGCCCTTCGGGGTGCTTGAGCGCGTGCTGTTTCCCTCAAGGAATCGGCACAATAATTCAGGAGACCGGTGTGTTGCGCTGATTTGGAACAAGAGATCCGGAGCGCAGCGGAGGCAAGGCCGAGTGGCCGCCGGCCGGTCAGGCCGCCCTCGCGGAGCGCAGCCCTGAGGGCGATGCGCGCGTGAGCGCCAGTTTGTTGAAGAGTAATTTCCAAATTGTCCTTTGCAGGCCTGGCAGCGACCTACTCTCCCACACCTTAAGATGCAGTACCATTAGCGCTGGGGAGTTTCACGGCCGAGTTCGGGATGGGATCGGGTGGGGGCTCCCCGCTAGAGCCACCAGGCCGGCGAAGGGCAATTTGGTTGTAAAACTGGTCTTATCTTTCGCCCGCAAGGGACGAGAACAGCGTGCTCAAGTAGGCCAAAGGCCGGTAGCACACTAAAACTTACCTTTTACAAGGCGCGTAAAGCGCCTTTTAAAAGATGAACATTGACTAATGAGAGGATCAAGCCGAACGAGCTATTAGTAAAGCTAAGCTTCATGCGTTGCCGCACTTCCACACGCTTCCTATCGACGTGGTGGTCTTCCACGGCTCTTCAGGGAGAACTGGTTTTGAGGTGGGTTTCCCGCTTAGATGCTTTCAGCGGTTATCCCTTCCGTACATAGCTACCCTGCAATGCGGCTGGCGCCACAACAGGTCCACCAGAGGTACGTCCATCCCGGTCCTCTCGTACTAGGGACAGATCCTCTCAATTCTCCTACACCCACGGCAGATAGGGACCGAACTGTCTCGCGACGTTCTGAACCCAACTCACGTACCACTTTAATTGGCGAACAGCCAAACCCTTGGGACCTGCTCCAGCCCCAGGATGTGATGAGTCGACATCGAGGTGCCAAACAATGCCGTCGATATGGACTCTTGGGCATCATCAGCCTGTTATCCCCGGCGTACCTTTTATCCGTTGAGCGATGGCCCTTCCACGAGGGACCACCGGATCACTATGGCCGACTTTCGTCTCTGCTCGACTTGTCAGTCTCGCAGTCAGGCAGGCTTATGCCATTGCACTCAACGAGCGATTTCCGACCGCTCTGAGCCCACCTTCGCGCGCCTCCGTTACCATTTGGGAGGCGACCGCCCCAGTCAAACTACCCGCCACACACGGTCCCGGATATTGTTGTACCGCGGTTAGATATCCATAAGGACAAGGGTGGTATTTCAAGGGTGACTCCACCTCTGCTGGCGCAAAGGCTTCAACGTCTACCACCTATCCTACACATGTCATTACGAATACCAGTGTGAAGCTGTAGTAAAGGTGCACGGGGTCTTTCCGTCTGACCGCAGGAACCCCGCATCTTCACGGGGAATTCAATTTCACTGAGTCTATGCTGGAGACAGCGGGGAAGTCGTTACGCCATTCGTGCAGGTCGGAACTTACCCGACAAGGAATTTCGCTACCTTAGGACCGTTATAGTTACGGCCGCCGTTTACTGGGGCTTCAATTCGGTGCTTGCACACCTCCTCTTAACCTTCCAGCACCGGGCAGGCGTCAGACCCTATACGTCGTCTTGCGACTTCGCAGAGCCCTGTGTTTTTGATAAACAGTCGCCACCCCCTGGTCTGTGCCACCCCTAACCGGTTGCCCGATCAGAGGTCTCCCTTCTCGCGAACTTACGGGAGCATTTTGCCGAGTTCCTTCAGCATAGTTCTCTCAAGCGCCTTGGTATTCTCTACCAGTCCACCTGTGTCGGTTTCGGGTACGGTTTATACGGTGGAGCTATTTCCTGGAACACCTTCGCTGCACCCCCAATCCAATAAGGAGATACAACACACGGCATCCGTCACTACCACCAAGTACAGGAATATTAACCTGTTTCCCATCGACTACGCCTTTCGGCCTCGCCTTAGGGGCCGACTAACCCTGCTCCGATTAGCGTTGAGCAGGAACCCTTGGACTTTCGGCGAGGGAGTCTCTCACTCCCTTTATCGTTACTCATGTCAGCATTCGCACTTCTGATATCTCCAAGAGCCCTCGCGGGTCTCCCTTCGCAGACTTACAGAACGCTCCGCTACCGCGCACACAAAGTGTGCACCCGCAGTTTCGGTGTATGGCTTGAGCCCCGGTACATTTTCGGCGCGGGACCCCTTATTTAGACCAGTGAGCTGTTACGCTTTCTTTAAATGATGGCTGCTTCTAAGCCAACATCCTGGTTGTTTTGGGAGTCCTACATCCTTTCCCACTTAGCCATAACTTAGGGACCTTAACTGGCGGTCAGGGTTGTTTCCCTCTCCACAATGGACGTTAGCACCCACTGTGTGTCTGCCGGATAGTACTTCTCGGTATTCGGAGTTTGGTTAGGATCAGTAAGGCGGTAAGCCCCCATAGCCCATCCAGTGCTCTACCCCCGAGAGTATTCATCCGACGCTCTACCTAAATAGATTTCGCGGAGAACCAGCTATTTCCGAGTTTGATTGGCCTTTCACCCCTAGCCACAGCTCATCCCCGACTTTTTCAACAGGCGTGGGTTCGGTCCTCCAGTGCGTGTTACCGCACCTTCAACCTGGCCATGGCTAGATCACTCGGTTTCGGGTCTAATCCAACGAACTAAAACGCCCTATTCAGACTCGCTTTCGCTACGCCTACACCTACCGGCTTAAGCTTGCTCGTTAAATTAAGTCGCTGACCCATTATACAAAAGGTACGCTGTCACCCTTGCGGGCTCCAACTGTTTGTAGGCGTCCGGTTTCAGGAACTGTTTCACTCCCCTCGTCGGGGTACTTTTCACCTTTCCCTCACGGTACTTGTTCGCTATCGGTCGACAAGGAGTACTTAGGCTTGGAGGGTGGTCCCCCCATGTTCAGACAGAATTTCACGTGTTCCGCCCTACTCGAGGACTATAAAGATTTCTACCCGTACGGGGCTATCACCCGCTAAGGCCCGACTTTCCAGACGGTTCCGGTTCTTACTCTATAGCCACTGGCCTGGTCCGCGTTCGCTCGCCACTACTAGCGGAGTCTCGGTTGATGTCCTTTCCTCCGGGTACTTAGATGTTTCAGTTCCCCGGGTTTGCTTCCCTTGCGGGATACTCCATACGGAGTGGGTTGCCCCATTCAGAAATCCATGGATCAAAGCTTATTCGCAGCTCCCCATAGCTTATCGCAGCGTATCACGTCTTTCATCGCCTCTTGTCGCCAAGGCATCCACCGAACGCCCTTAAGACACTTGATCACTCTCATTATCAATGTTCATCTTTGTTTGCGCTACCGTGCTCCGCACTACTTGAGCGCGTTAAACGCCCAACCAATGCCAAAACATGCGGCACAAACAACGTTTGCTCCAAACCAGATCAAGCATGGGCCCCTTTGTAAAAACCCAAACCTTCAAAG
>NZ_CP041191.1:6045000-6167349 GCF_006517275.1 Labrenzia sp. PHM005
CAAGGCGGCCAAGATGGCTGGCGCGGCACAGACGGCCCGATGCACATCCAGCGCGGCACCAAATGGAATCCCTTGTTCGAAGCCTTCAAAGATGCCGGCCAGCAGGCAGGGTATGGCGTGACCAGCGATTACAATGGCGAACGTCAGGAAGGCTTCGCCGACATGGAAATGACCGTCTTCAACGGACGGCGCTGGTCTGCTGCCAATGCTTATTTGAAGCCAGCTCTCAAACGCGGCAATCTGGACCTGATCAAGGGCGCACTTGTGCGCAAGGTCATCATCGAGAACGGCCGCGCAACCGGTGTCGAGTTTGAAGTCGGAGGCGAAATCCAGACCGCGCATGCGGCCCGCGAAGTCGTGTTGTCTGCCTCGGCGATCAACTCTCCCAAAATCCTGATGCAATCGGGCATTGGACCGGCAGATCATCTGTCTGAGCTTGGAATTGATGTTGTCGCGGACCGTCCAGGTGTCGGCGCCAATCTTCAAGATCATTTGGAACTGTATCTGCAGCAGGCCTGTACACAGCCCATCACGCTCTACAAACACTGGAACCTGATTTCCAAGGCGGTCATCGGCGCCCAGTGGTTGTTCTTCAAAAAAGGTCTCGGTGCGTCCAACCAATTTGAAAGCTGTGCCTTTATCCGCTCCAAAGCAGGCGTGAAATACCCCGACATTCAATATCACTTCCTACCTTTTGCCGTTCGCTATGACGGCAAAGCGGCAGCTGAAGGACACGGCTTCCAGGCGCATGTCGGGCCCATGCGCTCCAAATCGCGCGGGCACATCCGCCTTACATCCAGTGATCCGCGCGCCAAACCATCGATCCTCTTCAACTACATGTCCCATGAGGATGATTGGGAGGATTTCCGCACCTGCATCCGTCTCACACGGGAGATCTTCGGTCAGGACGCATTTACGCCGTACCGTGGCAAAGAAATCCAGCCGGGTGACAACGTTCAAACCGATGATGAACTCAACGCTTTCATCATGGAGCATGTCGAAAGCGCCTATCATCCGAGCTGCACCTGTAAGATGGGCGCCAAGGATGATCCGATGGCAGTTGTCGATCCGGAGTGTAAAGTGATTGGAGTGGAAGGGCTGCGGGTCGCCGACAGTTCCATCTTCCCGCAGATAACCAATGGCAATCTCAATGGTCCATCTCTGATGGTTGGCGAAAAAGCGTCCGATCACATCCTTGGCAAAACGCCACTGCCGGCGTCCAACCAGGAACCTTGGATCAATCCGGCTTGGGAAACCAGCCAGCGTTAATTGTTCATCCGGCATCAGCCGGCAAAAACACGACAAGCAGGAGCCTCTCATGCGCGCGCAACCGCAAGCCTCCCATTATATTGGCGGCGCCTACTCTGAAAGCCAAAGCGGCACTCCGTTTGAGTCGGTTTATCCGGCAACAGGCGAAGTGATTGCCAAGATCCACCCGGCCGATGAAGCAATTATCGAAGCTGCTATCAAAGCTGCCAAAGAGGGCCAAAAGGCCTGGGCCGCAACTGCGCCTGTAGAACGGGGCCGGGTCCTGCGCCGGGCTGCCGAAATTCTGCGCGAGAAAAACTACGAACTCTCGGTTCTTGAGACGCTCGACACCGGCAAGCCGCTTCAGGAAACATTGATCGCGGACGCAGCTTCCGGCGCGGATTGCCTGGAGTATTACGGCGGCTTGGCGGCAACCCTGACCGGCGAACACATCGATCTTGGTGGCTCATTTGCGTACACCAAGCGCGAACCGCTCGGTATCTGTTTCGGTATTGGCGCCTGGAACTATCCGATCCAGATCGCGTGCTGGAAGGCGGCACCGGCGCTTGTCTGCGGCAACGCGATGATTTTCAAACCGTCTGAGGTGACACCACTCAGCGCGCTGAAGCTGGCGGAGGCCTTGACGGAAGCGGGCCTTCCGGCCGGTGTCTTCAATGTCATTCAAGGCTTTGGCGATGTTGGCGCCAAAATGGTCGCGCATCCGGACATTGCCAAGGTCTCACTGACCGGTTCTGTGCCGACCGGTTCCAAGGTGGCCGCCCTTGCAGGTGAACATCTGAAAAAGACGACCCTGGAATTGGGCGGCAAATCTCCGCTGATCATCTTTGATGATGCGGATATCGAAAACGCAATTTCCGCCGCGATTAATGCGAATTTCTATTCCACTGGCCAGATCTGCTCCAATGGCACGCGTGTTTTTGTACACACCGCCATCAAAGAACAATTCCTGAAGCGGCTTGCAGAACGCACAGCCGATGCGGTTCTCGGCGACCCGCTGGATGAAGCAACCAGCATCGGACCACTCGTCTCCAAGCCGCAGCTCGACAAGGTTCTGTCCTATATGCAGATCGGCCAGGATGAAGGCGCCCGGCTAGTTTGCGGCGGCGGCGCAGCCACTGTCGACAACCTGCCGGATGGCTATTTCGTTCAGCCGACCGTTTTTGCCGACGTCAAGGACGAGATGCGCATCGCTCAGGAAGAGATTTTCGGGCCCGTGCTGAGCGTTCTCGATTTTGAAGATGAAGACGATGTTATTGCCCGCGCCAATGATACCGACTTCGGCCTGGCCGCCGGTGTTTTCACGAAGGACATTCAACGCGCTCACCGTGTGATCGATCAGCTGCAGGCGGGAACCTGCTGGATCAACACCTACAACCTGACGCCGATCGAAATGCCGTTTGGCGGGTACAAGAAGTCAGGTATGGGCCGCGAAAACGGTCATGCCGGGATCGAGTACTACAGTCAGATAAAGAGCATCTACGTGGAAATGGGCGGTGTTGAAGCCGCCTTCTGATCGCTGAAAACAATCTCAGTTCCAGGCTCCCCGGATTATCCAATCCGGGGAGCCTTTTTTATTGAAGGCATCGTTCAATCAATTCATCGATTGATCTTTCAGCAAAGACGCCCAGATTAGGGTCATGACCTTAAAAACCGAACGGATCCATATGAGCCGTCAACCTCTTGATCCCTCCCCGAGAACTTACGCTGCAAATGTGCAACTGCTGGCCCGCTCACAGCGCGGTCCAGCTTGTGCACCTGATGCTCAGACCCTGGAAGACGTCAAAAGCTGGCTGCTCAACGATGCCACAGAGATTGACGACGTCATGCTGATGTTCGAGGAGTTCATGTGGCGGTGCCAGGCGGCCCATTTGGACATTGACCGGTCGACACTTCATATCGGGACGTTGCACCCGCGTGTGATCGGATTTTCCTGGTTCTGGAGTGCACAAGACAGTTTTTGCGATGAACTGGCTGCTGATGCCAACGCGCTTCAGCACGAAGCCTTCACGAAAAATCCCCTCTACAAGGTCATGGCCGAGGGCGAGTTTGTCAAAGTTGACCTGGAAACTGAAGAAGGCCTCAACGCCTTCCCGATCATGCGGGACCTCGCCGAGCAAGGATATACGAATTACGTTGCCATACCGCTGAGCGCCTCAGGCACCATGAACAATGCCATGACGCTGGCGACCACTCGAAAAGGCGGCATATCACCAGAGCAGAAAGAAGAAATCCGATCTTTGATCGAGCTGTTCGCCCTGCATGTAGAACGCCACATCGTAAAACGGATCGCCCGGAACGTTGCTGATACCTATCTCGGCCCGATCGCCGGTCAACGTGTGCTTGATGGCGAAATCAAACGCGGCGACGGCGAGGCTATTGATGCCGTTGTCTTCATGAGCGATATGCGCGGCTTCACCGGTCTTGCTGACCGATTAAGCGGAGCAGAAGTCACGGCCATCCTCAACGCCTATTTTGACCGGGTCTCAACGGCTGTTCTGAACCACGGAGGCGACATCTTAAAATTTATGGGCGACGGTGTCCTGGCTGTGTTTGATCAAAAGACACTTGGCCGGCAAGCTGCAGCGGATGCCGCGGTGAATGCTGCCCGTGCAGTCCTGTCGTCCATTGACGAGTTAAATGATGCTCCTTCCGATACTCTGCCTGATCCAGCTCTTTGGCACCCGCTTAAGATCGGCATCGGATTGCATATGGGTGAAGTATTTTTTGGCAACGTTGGGGGAGAAGAACGCCTTGATTTCACGGTGATTGGCCGTGCAGTTAATGAGACCAGCCGGGTGGAGGCGCTTTGCAAGCCGCTCGGCCAGACATTGCTGCTGACCGAGCCAGTCCGTTCTGCTTTGCCGGACGGCTTGAAGTCCGGCCTGGATCCTATGGGAGACCATGTCTTGCGCGGAGTTGGCAATCCGGTTGCCATTTTTTCCGCGTAATCATCTCCGTCAGGCGCGAAATAGGAACAGCCAGTTTATTTGGTCAGAATCAATTTGCCCTGTTTTGTGATCGACAGCCGGTAGGTGTCGTCGTTGTGCAGGATGTGAATCTCCCGCGTCCCGCTGAACAAATCGTCCGATTTGAGCTCGGGTTTTCCGGCAACTGATGGGGCCTTGAAGTATGCTGGGCGTGCATTGGATACAGTGAGAGACAGTCGTTGCTTACGGCTGTTCGTCGAAGGTGTCATGGCTTCAATCCATCTCTTGATATACGGGGTTTCCCCGAGGCGGAGAACAAGCTAACGGCTTGTTCTATAGAATGTTTCTAAGGTGAGTAATTTACTCAACTTTATACTTGACACTCATACTCATGTTTTCCTATTAAAGCAATGCCTGATCGGAAAGGAACTGGAAATCGCGTCCTCTGGTTCTTGGAAGACAGGCCCCTTGTTTCGGCAAGGTGCCAAATGCCGGCAAGCCAACCGCCCTCTCCTCTCCCTCAGCGGTCAGCCAGCTCGGCCTTTGTTCGATTGGAAAATCCAAAAGAACAAACAAATAAAGCCGCCCAGAGGGCGGCTTTATTTGTTTCAGATCCGGATATTCAGATCAGGCGTTGGCAGCAACCGGTTGTTCGCCCGGGTCAATATTGAGGAGCGTGCGCATACCAAACCGGTCTTCTGACAAGTCTGCGATGGACCTGCCATCTAGGACTTCCATGAAGGCTTCCAAAGCCTCATGCAGCAATCCGTTGAAACCGCACGACATGATCAAGGGACAATCCTTACTTCCTGAATCAAAACACTCAGCCAGCAAGAAACTGCCTTCAGCGGCGCGAACCACTTCACCAACCGAAATCTGTTCGGCTGGGCGCGCCAGCATGACACCGCCGTTGCGGCCTCTGATGGTTTTGATCAGATTAGCATCGACCAAAACCTTCATGATCTTGAAAAGATGGGTTTCAGACATCTCGAAGCTGGCTGCGATTTCCGCAACCCGGCTCGGCTTGTCTGGATTGACCGCGCAATACATCAGGGCGCGGACAGCATAATTGGTCTGTTGAGTTAAGCGCATGGCATAGATATGCGGGTGCCGGCTAAAAAGGTCAATCATAAATTTGGAGTATTTTGACCAAGTTTTGTGGCAACCAAACCCAAAAACCTATGTTCGACCTCAATCAATCATCACAGGATTGCCGAGTCTCACGCCTCTGTCGGCAGATTGTCTTTCAGAAAGATATCGATACCGATGCGCTCTTGATCATCAATTATGGGCACTCCATCACAAAGTGCTTTCAAGATTCGAATGGCGCTGCGGATTTCATGCCCAGGGTCCTGCGCAATGACAGCATCCATGATTTCAGATTGAAGCGCTTGCCGTGTGTAAGGGGTCAATTCGTGGCCGACAAAAACGATATCCTTTGCGCGTCCACTTTCCGTCAGCGCCGAAATCGCCCCCCGGTTGCCCGCCCCGATGTTGTAAACGCCCGCCAAGTCCGGATGTTCGGCCAGAAGTTTGCGGATCAGATCTTCATTCCGTTCATTGTCGTCCCGGCCCTCGCGGACCTTTAATAGCTGCAAATGCGGATATTCCGTCTCAATTACTTCACGCAGGCCTGCAAACCGGTCAGCATGATCGCGCAAGCCGAGCGATCCGGCGATCAAACCAATCTTGGCCGGATGTTTGGGCAAAAACCGTCCAAGAAGTCGCCCGGCGGTGCGGCCCGCGGCCATATTGTCGATACCGACAAAATGCTGCCGTTCTGAGACTGGATGATCGGAGACAAGGGTGACCACCGGCACACCTCTGTCCTGCAGCCGGTCAATAGCCGCCCGTACTTCCGGAAAGGCCGGCGCAACCACAGCGACACCGTCACAGACCGACTTGTCCAAAATCGCAAGCGTTCCAGTCACACGATGACCGTCGAAGGCATCTATCGGCTCGACATGCACTTGCATGCGGGCGCCGCTCATGGAAACCGCATGCGCCTTCGCTTCACGGGTCAGGTCTTCCATGAAGGCATTAGGACCATTTGGAATGAGGAAATGCAGCCGGTAAGCGCTTTTTTTGGCAAGACCTGCGGCAAAAACATCCGGCTGATAATTCAAGCTTTCAACTGCTTGCCGGACCTTTTCGATAGTCGCTTTGCGCACACCTGGCCGTGTGTTCAAAACCCGGTCCACCGTCGCCAGACTGACGCCGGCAGCTTCGGCCACATCATGAATGGTCACACGCTTCAAAACCGCCTCCCTTTGCCGGCACTATACCAGCAAATGAGGCACGGTCATCAAAAATGCTGCAATGCAGTATTATTTGCTATGTGAGCTCTTTCGGGAGTTAAACGACCTGTCCGGCTGCATGACCAGACGACCAGGCCCACTGGAAGTTAAAGCCGCCGAGATGGCCGGTGACGTCCATCACTTCGCCAATGAAATACAGCCCTGGAACCTTGTTGCTTTCCATCGTCTTGGAGGAGAGTTCCTTGGTGTTGACACCGCCCAGTGTGACCTCCGCCGTCCGGTAGCCTTCGGTACCAACCGGTATCAGCTGCCAGCGGTTGAGCTGCTCTGCGCACCCGCGCAGAACCTTGTCGGAAAGGTCAGCCATCCGGCCTTTCATCTGGAAGGCTTGCGACAGTTCTTCGGCCAAGCGCTTCGGCAGGATCTGAGTTAGCCCCGTTTTCAAGTCCTGTTTTGGCGTGTCCAAACGGGCTTGTTTTAGAACCCCAAAAACATCCACGCCCGGTGCCAGATTGACTGAAACCGGCTTACCTTCTTCCCAATAGGAGGAGATCTGCAGGATAGATGGCCCGGACAGGCCGCGGTGAGTAAATAACAATCCTTCCCGGAAAGCGGTTTTTTTGAAACTCACTTCCGCATCGACAGAGACGCCCGAGAGCCGTGCACACAGATCCTTGTTGGCATCGGAAAAGGTCAGCGGCACCAGCGCGGCACGGGGTGCAATTACGTCGTGGCCAAATTGTTTGGCAAGCTCATAGCCAAATCCAGTTGCGCCCATTTTCGGAATGGACGGACCGCCTGTGGCCACGACCAAAGACGAGGCGCGCAACGGTCCTTTGGATGTTGCGATCGAGAACTTGTCGTCCGGCTTGCTTACCGCTGTGATCGACGTCTCCAGCTGCAAGGCCCCTCCGGCCACTTCCAGTTCCGAAAGCAACATCTGGATGATGTCTTTCGCCGAAGTGTCGCAAAACAGTTGGCCCAGTGTTTTTTCGTGCCAGGCGATGCGATGCTTTTCGACGAGATTGAGAAAATCCTGCTGCGTGTAGCGTTTCAAAGCAGACACGCAGAAGCGTGGATTCTGGGACAAAAAATTTGTTGGTGTGCAGTGAAGGTTGGTGAAATTGCATCGCCCGCCACCGGAAATTCGAATCTTCTCCGCCGGACGTTTGGCATGGTCGATGACCAAAACCTTGCGGCCGCGTTTGGCTGCTTCAATGCCACACATCAAACCAGCAGCCCCGCCGCCGAGTACTAGTATATCCAGATCACGCATGGCCGCGCTTATACAGGCTTTCAGGCTTGGCACCAGAGTGCAAAAAGAAAACCGGCGGTTCTTTCGAACCGCCGGTCTCAAATAATCTCGCTAAGAAAGCGAAAGATTACTTCATTTCAGAGACAACTTCGAAGCCGTCAGCGCCGACTTCAAACAGGGCGTAAGTGCCCGGAACGTCACCTTTGGCATCGAAGTTATGGTCGCCAGCAGCGCCCTTATAGTCGATGGCTGTCCCAGCTGCGATCAGCTCTTTGGCCTTCTTCCACTCACCTGGACGGATAGCTTCGCCTTCGCCGTTGGAGACTTCCATCAGAGCAGCTGCAACGCCTTCTTTTTTACCGCCAGCTTTTTCAAGAGCCAGGGCCAGAAGGAAAGCCGCATCATAGGACGTGTTTGCGAAGATCGCATCCGGATCGCCACCAACGCCTTTGAAGGCTTCGTTGAACATGTCCAGAGAGTCGGACTTTTCACCAACCGGAGACGAGGACACGAATGTGGCCAGGTTTTCAGCGCCGAGTTCATTGATCACAGCATCAGACTTCATGCCGTCACCGCCAACGAACTTCTCAAAGAAGCCGTTTTCCAAAGCCTGACGCAGGATGGTGAGGCCAGTGCCATCGCCGTAATCGAAGATCACCAGCGTGTCAGCGCCGCCTTTGGCAAGCTCTGCCAGGTTTGAGCGGTAAGAAGCTTTGCCTTCTTCATGGGCTGCGAACTGGGTGATTTCACCGCCAAGCGCGTCGACATATTCAGCCTTGAACGCATTTGCGAGGCCTGTGCCGTAGTCGTTGTTAAGGTGCGCAACGGCAACCTTGCCGTAACCCATCTCTTTCATGGTGCGTGCCAGAGCACGGCCCTGATAGTCGTCAGACGGAACAGTCCGGAACACGGTGCCATTGTCTTCCAGATTGGTGATTTCCGGAGACGTGCCAGACGGCGTGATCAAGGTGATACCTGCCGGGATGGTAACAGAGCCAGCCGCTGCCAGAACCGCACCAGAGCAATGCGGACCGACGATGCCGGATACGCTCTCGATGTTCACAGCTTTGGTCGCTGCATCGGTGCCGCCTTGCGGGTTACAGGCACTGTCGCCAACAACGCCGACCAGCTTTTCGCCAGAACCGATACCGCCCTGTTCATTGACCTGTTGTACCGCCAGTTGAGCTGCATCGACCATGGCCGGAGCCATCGCAGCAATCGGGCCGGAAATGCCACCGATCAGGCCGATTTTGACGTCGGCTTTTGCCGGAACTGTGGCCAGCGCTGTGGCCGTCATCAGGCCGGCTGCAAGCGTTAGAAGCTTGGTTTTCATAGAAGTACCTCCTCAATTATCCGGTCTTTGCCGGGTCTTTGAATATTTTGAGTAGCACACGCATTCAGCGCATACCACCCCGACACGGGCCTAATGGTCCGCGCCGTTTTTTGTACTCCGCTGATCACCTCTCAAAGGCTCTGGAAGAAGCCCTTCTGGCCGGAAGCGCAAGACGAGTTGCAGCATCAAACCAATCAGGAACAAGCGGATGTATTTTGCCTGGATCGCATATTCATGCGGCAGACGATCTGTTGCAATCTCCGAGACGGACCAAATGATCCAAACCACTGCGGCGCCCAGGATTGCGCCCCGGTTGTTGCCAGACCCGCCAAGGATCAACATGATCCAGACAAGGAAGGTGGCAACCATCGGATCGATCGCTTCTGGAGTGATAGATCGGTTGAAGTGCGCAAACAGCGCTCCGCCCAGCCCCATTAGGGCAGCTCCGAAGATAAAAGCTTCCAACCGCCGGAATTCAACGTCCTTACCCATTGCTTTGGCGGCATCTTCATTGTCCCGGATGGCCCGCATCATGCGGCCCCAAGGAGCGTTGAACTGACGCTCAACCAGGACATATGCAGCGATCAACACCGCTAGAACGATGATCAGATAAGCAATCTGCGATTCCATGTAGCCGATATCGCTCATCGGCCGCGGAATGCCCGGAATACCGCGAGCGCCGTTGGTAAGCACTGGTTCCGACTTGATCACCAGACGAATGATCTCTGCAATTCCAATGGAGGCAATCGCCAGATAATCGGAGCGGAAACGCAAACAGATCTTGCCAATCGGCCACGCGACAACAGCCGCGGCAATCATTGCGCCGATCCAACCGATGATGAAATGCAGATCGAAGCCGCCAATCCGGCCGTCTACCGCCTCAGTCGTTAATATCGCGGATGTATAGGCACCAACGGCAAAGAACCCAGCGATACCAGCATTAAACAGGCCGGCAAAACCCCACTGAATGTTCAGCCCTAACGCCAACAGCGCGTAGATCGCGATGAAGATCGCCATAAAGAGGGCATAGTTTACAAGACCCAAAAACTCCATCTTGTCCTCCCTCCTTAAAGAACCTTGCCCTTGAGCAGCCCGGTCGGGCGCACAAGAAGCATGAACAACAGGATGGCGAAGGCCATCGCGGCTTTGTATTCACTTGGAATGACGAGCACTGACAGCTCTTCAGCAATCCCGACGATCAATCCACCAAGAACTGCTCCTTCAACACGGCCAACACCTCCGAGAATAGCTGCCGCGAACATCGGCAAAAGCATGTGCCAACCCATCATCGACTTCAGCTCGGTGTTAAGTCCAAGGAAGAACCCGGATCCCGCGCACAGTCCACCAGCGATCACCCAAGTCAGGATGATGACCTTCTTGTTGTCGATGCCGGAAAGCAGCGCCAGGTTCGGGTTGTCGGACATGGCCCGCATCGCCTTGCCCCACTTAGATTGGGTCAAGAACAGCTGCAACACACCCACAAGTGCCAGCATTGCGACAACTGTGTAAATCTCACGGTCACGTATTCTCAGTCCGAAATAGTTTTCGGGCCGCACAATTCCGCGCGAATAAGTTTCGGTGTCGACCCCCCAGACAACCTGAACGACCGCCCGGACCATCAATGCGATGCCCAAAGAAGCCATGACGGTCACGATCTTGGGCCGTTCCCGCAAGTGATCATAAAACACTTTGTCGATACCGACCGCCACTGCTGCCGTTGCAATGATGGCAATCGGAAGCGCCGCCAAGGGCGATACCCCGAATGTGGTAACGACAGCGAGCGCAATAAACGCCCCGAGTGTCGCCAAATCTCCGTGAGCCAAATGGGCATACCGTAAGATCGCAAAGATCAACGTGATCCCGACGGCGCCAAGGGCGTAGATTGATCCTAGAACGATGCCTGGGATGACGTAGAAATTTAGAAGTTCAAGCAAATCCATACCGCTCAGCCCCCCAGGAACATTTCGGCGACTTCACGGTCCGCCAGCAAATCGGCTCCTGAGCCTTCATGACGGTTCTTTCCTGCAGCCAGCACATAGCCCCGATCGGCAAATGCAAGCGCTTGTTTCGCATGCTGTTCGACCAGCATAATTGCAATGCCGCTATCCCGGACATCGCGGCAGATCTGAAATATCTGCTCCATATACTTGGGCGACAGTCCAGCCGTCGGTTCATCCAAAAGCAACAGTTTCGGATCCAGCATCATGGCGCGCCCCATAGCGACCATTTGGCGCTGACCACCCGATAAGCTGCCTGCCATTGTTTTGCGGCGTTCTTTTAAGTCCGGAAACAACCCGTAAATCCGATCATAGGCGGCAGACAAATCACCCTTTTTCAAGAATCCGCCCATCTCCAGATTCTCATGGATGGACATTTCCCTGAAGATGTTGTCGACCTGCGGTACGTAGCAGATACCCCGTTGAACGATGCGGTTCGGCGCCCAGCCAGTGATATCGTCACCGTCAAACAGCATTTTACCGCCGCGGATGTTCAACAAGCCGAAGACGGATTTCATGGCTGTCGATTTACCGGCGCCATTCGGGCCCACTATGACGACAATCTCATCGGACTGCACATGCATCGAAACATCCTGCAGGATGTCGGCATCGCCATAACCGCCGGTGATCTTGTCCAAAGAGAGGAGAGCAGTCATGCGGCATCCCCTGTGGTCTCTCCAAGATAGGCTTCCAGCACCTGAGGATTAGAGCGCACTGTTTGAAAGTCGCCTTCAATCAACACTTTACCCTCGGCCATGCAGACGACCGGGTCACACAGCTTTTCAATCATTTCCATGTCGTGCTCGATCAAGATGAAGGTGTAACCGCGCTCTTTATTCAAGAGTTCGATCTTACTCTCCAGCTTGCGCAAAAGGGTCCGGTTCACACCGGCTGCCGGTTCATCCAGTAATACAAGCTTGGCGTCCGTCATCATTGTCCGGCCCAGCTCCAGAAGTTTTTTCTGGCCACCGGACAAATTGCCGGCTCGTTCATGGGCAATGTGGCTCAGCTCCAGAAACTCTAGCGTTTCGTAGGCCTTTTTCTCGACGTCAATTTCCGCCGACTTCACCTGCCCCCAGGAAAACCAATTCGAAAACAGGCTTTCTCCCGGCTGTGATGGTGGAACCATCATCAGGTTTTCAAGCGCCGTGAGTTTGTGGAATTCATGCGGGATCTGAAATGTACGCACCAGTCCTTTATGGAACAGCTGATGGCTTGCCAGACTGGTAACATCCTCCCCCAAAAACCGGATCGTTCCGCTGCTGGGTGCCAGCGCTCCTGCTATTAAGTTGAAGAGCGTTGTTTTTCCTGCTCCATTCGGGCCGATCAGTCCGGTGATACTGCCCTCTTCCACTTGGAATGAGCAGCCATTTACTGCCCGAAACCCACCAAAATTCATTACGAGCTGATTTAGCTCCAGCATCAAAGCTCCTCGCCGCCCCCCGGAAGCGGTCTTTCTTATTTCCTTTGGCCGCGCATTGGTGCTTCAGGCCCACGAAAGGCTCGAGCTTTATGAGTGTTTTACCGCAGCTTCCATCCTTCTAGCTTCATTGACAGATCAATCAACTCATAATCACCGCCCTGCGCACCAGAAAAGGCAAGATTTTCCTGAAACGCGATAGAATTGGTATACGCGATCCTAGTGACTTGCAGGAGACCATAGTTTTTGAACCGGTGATTCAACGCCCGAGCTGAAGGCAGAAAGCAACCGACCGCAGATCTGAAGTGCGTCAACGGCTTAGACAACAAATACAATTTAAACGAGAAAAATGCGATTGAGTCGTCTTGCTGCACCGCGCACAACAACAATCTGTGAATTAGTTCCGAAACAATACAACCCTTGCTTACTCTTAGGAGCCGGAATATCCTTTTCAAGTAAGTGCGAATTTTTGCACCATTTTATCTAAAGTTTTGTAATTCAACATCATGGAGTTAGGGGAATTTTCATCACTCATGCCTATCATCCGCGACGTAGATAGGGTGCGACGGTTTTCTTTCAAACAACAAGAACCACAGGTGTCAGGTACTGTGAATCTTGCGAATATCGCCAACTTGAAACTCTTGCTTGCAGAAGCCTACACTTCTGCATTGAACTAAACTGCCTGCACACGCATGGCTTGGAGAATGACACTGTCTGATCATCTAAACCTAAGAAAATTGGTGCAAGACGACACAGATGAGTCCGATTTTTTGGCTAAAGCGTTGTCCGATTCCAGATTTGATGCCCGGTTGATTAACAGTATTTACGACCGGCTGGATACCGGTGTGTGGATTTTTGATTTCGACGAAAAACGTATAATCTGGGCCAACAACAAAGCGCTTGAGATAACCGGTGCTCCTAACCTGACAGAATTACGGTCCCGTGACATGGGCGCCGACATGTCTCATTCTGTTGAGCAACGTCTCAATCAATACCGGCAGGACTTTATTCAGCGGGACGTCAGCTTTTCCGAAATCTGGACGCTTTATCCCAAAGGCAAAGCCCGGGTCCTCCAAGTCACTTTGAGCGGCATTCGATTGAATGATGGCCGAATGGCCATGCTTGCTGAAGCACGCGACCATCACGAGCAACAGCCTGAGACGTTGAGAAGCGCCGAAGCCCTAATGCACACAACAGTGATGATTTCGCTGTTTGCTATGGGCGGATCACCGCTCTACCGGAATACGGCTGCACGAGCGGCCTGCGTCGATCCAGACACAAATTTCTTCAGCCAGTTTCAAAATCCGGCAGATATTCAACATCTCAAAGAACGCATCGAACGAGATCGGCATGCTCGGATGGTTGCCAAAGTTCGAACAAACGACGGTGATCGCTGGCATGAATTGACGGTCCGCCCTTGCAGCGACGTCGTCACGAGCCAACCGGCCTATCTGGTCAGTGAAATCGATGTGACAGAGTTGCATGAGACCAAAGAGCGGGCACAATATCTCGCAAGCCATGATGCCCTGACCGGTTTGTCCAACCGGACTTTCCTGACCGAACGATTGTCCAAGGTCCTGGCCGCCGCAGCAGCCAAAGGGCTAACGGCTACACTGTATTTGGTCGATCTCGATGACTTTAAACTCATCAACGACACTATGGGGCATGCTGCAGGTGATTCCCTACTGCAGCTGGTGGCTAACCGATTGAAGGAAATCGCCGGCCCTAACGATATCGTTGCCCGCTTAGGCGGCGACGAGTTTTTGATTTGCCACCTGGAAGACCCGGAAGCAGAAGGCCCCGGCTGGTTCGGAAAATCACTGCTTGGCACCTTCAGCTACCAGCAGATCATTGACGGGCGCCCACGCAATATCAGCCTTAGCATAGGGTATTCGCATTATCCGGACGATGGCCGTTCCATCGACAATCTCATCCGCAACGCGGATTTGGCGCTCTATCAAGCCAAACGTGAGCCAAAGGAAAAATGTGTCCGCTTCAAGGATACGATGCGGAAACGCCGCGATGAAAACCTCGCGCTAAAAAAAGACCTCGAGCGGGCGATCCGGGAAGATGAGTTTGTTCTTTACTTCCAGCCGATCGCCTTCACGAAAACCAACCGGACGGTGTCTGCCGAAGCTTTGATCCGCTGGCTACATCCTGAAAAGGGTCTCATCGCGCCAGACCAATTCATTCCGCTTGCTGAAGACACAGGTTTGATCAACGAGATTGGGGCTTGGGTCTGCCGGAGTGTTGCTCAGGCGCAGGCCAGGTTCCAACAGCGCGGATTGAGGATCGCGATTGCGATGAATGTCTCGCCCTGGCAGTTATCTGACCCAGAGTTCACGGCACTCATGATGGATCTGCCCGATATTTACGGCTGTGATCCCAGCCAAATCTCGTTGGAAATCACAGAGAATGTGGTTCTGGGCGAAATCCCGGATGCTTTGACGGCGCTCAAGGAGCTAAAGAACGTCGGCTACAGTATTGTCATCGACGATTTTGGAACGGGTTATTCCAATCTCGCATATTTGTACAACTATCCGATTGACGGCATCAAAATCGACAGGGTGTTCATGAATGACATTTCGACCGGGGGCGCTATCGTCAAGTTGATCCTGTCGCTTGCTGATGCATTGGGCGCCAGTGTGGTCGCAGAGGGTGTCGAGACGGTCGAGCAACGCAATTGGTTGTCCGAAAACGGATGCCACCAGTTCCAGGGATATCTCTATTCCAAACCGATCCCGGAGGATCGGTTTATCGGTTTCTTAGAAGAACAGTCCCACCTAGAGCCTGTCGCATCTAATTGATTCCATTTGATGCATAGAAACGGCTCCTTCGGCTAGGCGCGATCGCGAAACGCGATCTGGTTGATCGTGTGAGCGGTGCAACGCTGCCGATGGGCCCTTTTTCTGCACCCTTCTGTATGAAAAGACATAAGAAAAGGGCCGGACACATTTGCTCACTTGCGACGTTGTTTTGCGCTTATGGTGATCACACCATCGCGCGCAAACCGCCTAGCCAGAGATCAAATGTGTCGCGGTCAAATGAAAACAATTAGATGCGACAGGCTCTAGAAGCTATGTAACCTTCGCGCGGGTTTTGTACTCTGGTCTATTCCAGCTCTCAGTCGCCAGGATATCCGCAAGTATGCTAACCGCATCAACAATGTCCTGATGTGAAAGATACAGCGGTGTGAAACCAAAACGCATCACGTCTGGCGCCCGGAAATCTCCAATAACACCACGAGCGATCAGCGCCTGCATCACCGCGTATCCTTCTTCAAAACGGAAAGATACTTGGCTTCCCCGAACCTCCGGGTCGCGCGGACTTGCCAATGTCAGCTGCGGGCATTTTGCTTCAACTTCTGCAATGAACAATTCACTCAAGGATATGGATTTGCGCCGGATATCGGCCATATCGACATCTTCAAATACCTCCAAAGCGGCATAAAGACTCGACAGAGACAAGATTGCCGGCGTGCCGACCGTCATCCGGTTGATGCCGTGCACGGGCCGGTAGTCCAGATCAAAGGCAAATGGCGCTTCATGCCCCATCCAGCCGGTAATAGGTGAGGTTACTTTGTCCTGATGGCATGGCGCTACATAGAGAAAGGCCGGCGCACCGGGCCCCCCATTGAGATACTTGTAGCCGCAGCCAATAGCAAAGTCTGCCTTAGCCCCTTCAAGATCGACGGGAATGGCGCCAGCTGAATGCGCCAAGTCCCAAATGGCCAAGGCGCCAGCCGCATGTGCCTTTTTCGTTATTCCAGCCATGTCATGCACACGGCCAGTTCGGTAATCCACCTGGGTAATCAGAACTGCTGCGACATCTTCCGAGATCGCCGCTTCAACATCTTCTGGATCGACAATCTTCAGTTCATGCCCGCTATTGAGCAAATCTTTCAAACCGGAGGCGACATATAGATCGGTCGGGAAATTGCCGTTGTCTGACAAGATGACTTTGCGGTCCGGCCGCAGCGACAAAGCGGCAGCAAGAACCTTGAAGACATTTATGGATGTACTGTCACAGGCAACGACCGAGCCGTCGGGCGCCCCAATCAGCCGGCCAATCCGGTTGCCGACACGAACCGGCAAATCAATCCAGCTGTGCTCGTTCCAGGATTTAATCAGGCTGGCGCCCCATTCCTTTTCCACCACTTCAGCAACGCGGGCTGGAACGTTTTTTGGTAGAACGCCGAGGGAATTTCCATCCAGGTAAAACACACCTTCCGGTATTTTGAACGCATCCTTTTTTGTACGCAGGACATCGTTCTTGTCAGAAGGGTGTTGGGATAGCATGGAGATCTCTTGTTCCGGGTCTAGTTAATTATCGGGAGCCGCACGCTATCAAAGGCAGACCAGCGGAACAACTGTTTCCGAATACCCATGCACAATGGGAAAATCTGCTCTGGCTAAAATGTCGCAATCAACACAGTTTTGCTCGCTTAACAACATGTTTGCGAAAAGCAGTCTGGTAGCTTGGGCGTCATCAATCAAACCTCCAGTATCCGCCAAAAGAAGAGCACTCCGCATCGATGTTCATCAGTGTTTTTGATATTTTCAAGATCGGGATCGGTCCCTCCAGTTCGCATACTGTCGGCCCAATGGTCGCCGTGCACAGATACCTCGACCGCCTGAGAGCCAATCCGGGAATTTGTGGCCAGGCGGCACGGCTGACAGTTACGCTGCACGGATCACTGGCGTTCACCGGCAAGGGCCATGCCACTGATAAAGCAGTTTGCCTCGGGCTGCTTGGTGCCACTCCAGATACGCTTGATCCGGATCAGGTTGAACCAATGCTGGAGGCGTTGGAAACGAAACGCCGTTTGCAGGTTGAAGGACTGCTTGATGTTCCTTTTGTTCCGGAAAAGGACGTCATTTTCGATTATGGCCCGGCCTTGCCTCTGCATGCGAACGGAATGACATTCCATCTCATCAGCCAGGATGGCTCGCTCCTTGATAGCTTTGTCTATTATTCCATCGGCGGTGGTTTTGTGGTCAGCGAACAGGAATTGCTCAAGACGACCAACGAGCCAGTCAATGAACTTGCGGTTCAGAACGTTCCATTTCCCTTTGCTTCGGCCAAACAAATGTTGGAAATGGGTCAGGAAGCAGGCCTCACCATCGCCGACATGAAGCTTCGGAACGAGTCCGCAGACAAAGCACGCGACGAGGTTGAGGCAGGGATCGACAAAGTTTGGTCCGCTATGGATTCCTGCATCAACAGAGGCATCACGCAATCTGGAATTCTTCCAGGTGGTTTGAACGTCAAACGGCGCGCCTCTGACATCTACCAGAAGCTAATCAAGGAAGGCCGTAGCAACCCGTTGTTTGAACACAATGTTCTGGACTGGCTGGGCGTTTATGCCATGGCGGTGAATGAAGAAAATGCAGCCGGTGGGCGGGTAGTGACCGCGCCGACCAACGGTGCAGCAGGTGTCATTCCCGCAGTGACACGATATTACCTCGATCATTGCCCAGGTGCCGATACGAATGGTATCCGCACGTTCCTTTTAACTGCGGCTGCCATCGGCGGTATCATCAAGGCAAATGCCTCCATCTCTGGTGCGGAGGTTGGCTGTCAGGGGGAAGTCGGCTCCGCTTCGGCCATGGCGGCCGCAGGCCTATGTGCAGCTCTCGGCGGTACCAATGAACAAATCGAAAATGCCGCTGAAATTGCCTTGGAGCATCATTTGGGCATGACGTGCGACCCAATCGCCGGCCTTGTGCAAGTCCCTTGCATTGAACGCAATGCCCTCGGTGCAGTAAAAGCCGTTACTGCTGCGTCACTGGCCCTGCGAGGGGACGGCACCCATTTCGTTCCGCTTGATGGTTGCATCGAAACCATGCGTCAAACCGGGATGGACATGATGGAACAGTACAAGGAAACCTCTCAAGGAGGGCTCGCGGTCAACATCGTGGAGTGCTGATCTGCAAGCAAAGATCTGGCGTAGTGAGATCAATCGAAACGCTTTTGACTCGCATCTGAGGAAGGCACTTCCATGCCGGTTGTTGTGACGCCCATTTTCGCCGGTCTTTTGGCACTTCTTTACCTGGCTTTGAGTGTGCGGGTCATCAATTCCCGCCACGCAGAACAAATTGCATTGGGTGACAAAGGCAACAGAGCTTTACAACGCCGGATACGGGTGCACAGCAACTTTGCCGAATACACACCATTTGCCTTGTTGCTGATATTAATCCTTGAACTTCAGGGCGCTTGGACATGGCTCACTGCCGGCCTCGGCCTGTTCCTTCTGATTGGGCGATGCTTGCATGCCTATGGTGTCAGCCAGGATCCAGAACCTTTAAAGTTTCGAACAACCGGCACGGCCATAACATTCGGTGTTTTGGGGACAGCGGCATTTGCTACACTTCTGATCCCTCTATTATCTTTTTGAATTCAGTTGCCCTCCGATGGGTCATACCATTTTGACTAGAGCGCGGCCCTAATTCAGGACCCGCGCTCTATCTTCAAATAGTTAGGCGGTGTAATAGGGCGAATTCATTTCCCGGCTGGCCCGCGCTGTAACGCTGGCATCAAACACTCTCGTGTAAAAAGCACAGCCGACATTTGCAGCGGTCTGAGGAAACTGATTGATGGCGAAATCGAGCGCCTGCTCCACAGTTTCAAAGGCATCAAAGCCGCCAAGCGTATGTGTTTGAAGGCCGCTCAACCAAACCTTATTCTGCAATCCAGAAACCTGCTTAAGGTCTTTGTTCCGCTCTTGCCAGTTGAACTCTTTGAACGGTTTGGAGAACTGTAGTTCGGTGTAAACAAACGCGCCCGGTTTCTGATCCGCTGCCTCTCCAAAATGCACCGCTCCCAGGTCTACGCTCGCATCTTTCACAACAGCCGCGTCAAAGACCCTTGTATTGTGAGCCACCCCAAATGAGCGCGGTTCGGTCGGAAAATACTCGGTCACAAACTTTCGAGCGTTGTCGATGCTGTCGAAGGCGTAAAAGCCGCCAACGCTTTGGGTGGAATGCCCATGCAGCCAAGTCTTGTTCAAGAATCCCGGTTGCTCGCGTATGGCTTCATTGATTTTTTCCCAAGGTGCATTTTCGAACGGAACCGAAATCGCGACTTCCGTGTAGACAAAGGCTTGTGGCGTCATTTTCAATTTCTCCTGCGCATTAAGAAGGGTCGGCTGAAGGCCGGCAACCGCTGTGGCGGCTGCCGCACCGGCAATTAATTTCCGCCTCGAAATCTGGAAGTCCGCAGCGGTTTCACTTGGCTGATTTCTGCTCGTCATTCCGTACCTCTCTATCAACTTGCATTATGCAAGTTCATTTGAGTTACGTTATCAAATTGCATTTTGCAAGTTGATTGTGTAAATTTCTGTATGACCAAAAAATCAGACAAATATGATTCCGGATGCCCCATCGCTTTTGGGCTGAACACTTTTGGGGACCAGTGGACACTGCTTGTCATCCGCGACATGGCCATCAAAGGGGCGACAACTTATGGGCAGTTGCTTGAAGGCTGGGAGGGGATCTCAACCAACATTCTTGCGCAGCGCCTGAAACACCTGGAAGCACAAGGGCTAGTGACAAAACATCGGGATCCGGAAAATTGGCGCAGTTTTGTCTATGAACTCACCCAAAAGGGCCGGGATCTCGCCCCGGTGATCTCAGAGATCATCTTATGGAGCGGCAAATACAACACCGTTCCGCATGCCATGACGGACACACTCGAAAAGGTTCGAACCAACAAGCAAGGCTTTGAAGACGATATCCGGACCGGCAAACTGCCCTAAGATTCAAGCGTGTATCTAAGAAAACGACTTGCCTGAAAGTTAGATTTGCTGCAGCCGCGTTTTATGGGCGTGGGCGATGTGCAAACGGGCTGCTGCTTCGGCTGTATCTGGATTTCCATCGGCAATCGCGTTGACGATGGCCGCATGTTCTTCGACCGCCGTTTCCCGGCGCTCCGGGGTGTCCAGCGTCGTTCCGGCCATCAGGATCAGCGACAGCCGCAAATGTTCGATTTGATCAACCAGATAGCGGTTGTGGGATGCCAGGCATAGGCGGCGGTGAAATTCCCGATTTGAGCGCACAAGGCTGTCCTTGTCAGCGATCCTCTGACGGTCTGCTACCACGAGATCTTGAAGGATCTCAATTTCCGGTTTGGAAGCATGTTTTGCAGCAAGGCCTGCGGCCGTCCCTTCAAGAACCTCGCGCATGAAATAGACTTCGTTGATCTGATTGTGGTCAAGCGTTGGAACCACCATGCCGCGGTTCGGCTCGTGGACCGCCAAACCCTGCGCTTCAAGCCGCTTCAGCCCTTCGCGGATGGGTGTGCGCGATACGCCAAATGTTTCTGCAAGGTCCGCTTCGCGCAGGCGGTCTCCCGGCTTTAATGTGCGCTCTTCGATGAGGCCAATCAGCCGGTGGTAGATTTCAGATCCGTTCATGCCAAATCTGATAGCCTGTCTCGGCGCTTATGCGCAAGCTGGGCAGCGCATTTCACCTTCTTTGCCGCCCACGACTTGATCCGGGCCAATGTTTGAGGTCCCGGAACAAGTCCGGGACAGCTCGATATATTTGCGACTTAAGCTACAGTCTTAATGCAGACGCACGCCTTGGCGTTTCAGTTCACCCTGCAACAAAGAGATATCCATGGCGTTGAGATCAATGCCGTGTTTGATCGAAATGGCCGCTGCAACACCTGCGCCCTGCCCCGTTACCGTGCAGCACATCATGTTGCGGGTCGCCGCGTGGCTAACCTTGTCACCGCCGGTTGCCCGGCCGGCGACCAGAAGGTTTTTAACCCTTTTCGGCAACATGGTCCGGTACGGCAGCTGGAAATAGCGGCCAGTCGTCGGCAGGATCAGGATGCCATAGCCATCGATAAACTCCGGAAAGATGCCAACGCTGTCGTCAAAACGGCCCTGCTCACGCACATCGTGCCCAGTCATGTCATAGGCGGCCAGGATTTTGCGGGTGTCGCGGATGCCGATGGTCATACCGAAGTTGCGCAGCTTTGCGGCCTCGCAGCCCGGCTGATAACGCTTCAGCGCTTCAACCGCCAGCATGGCTTGGCGGCGTCCCTCGATTTCGTTTTTCGTCATGGAATCGGGATCGGTGCCGTCACATTCCGGCAAATGCACCAGGTTCAGATAGGTGAGATCACCGCTGTCATAGACCGCGCCCCAAGTGCCGGAAATGGTCTGCAAATGGGCCGGAATGATGCCGGCTTCCAAAGCTTGTTTGAACGGTTTTTTCAGGAACGGTGAGAACATAGCGTCCTCTTTGCCAGTGGTTTCCACCGTCCACTCGCCGCTTTCCCAGTCCTTATAGGTGTGCGGATCGGCCTTGACCGCATCCATGAATTTTTTCTTATCGACGCCGTTCATGGAGAACATAACAGAGGCCGCCTGCATTTCTTCAATCGGCGTCTTGCAGGTCTCGGCACCTGCCCGGTAAGCAATGTCCGCATCGCCGGTTGCGTCGATCACGCGTTTAGCCAGGATCGCTTCGCGCCCTGCCTTGCTCTCGGTAATGATGCCCTTGATTTCATTGCCATCCATAATCGGCGCAGCAAAGGCCCGATGCATCATCGGCCGGATACCCGCCTCTTCGACAAGATTGTCGGCAACCAGTTTGAATCCTTCAGCGTCAATCGCATCGCTGTCAGATTGTGGTTCCGGTGTGGTCGCGCCAGCTTCGCGGGCCCGGCTTTCAAACTCGCGGCCGACACCTTCTGTGTCGATGGTTTTTTCGTGCCGGTACCAGGCAAAGCCCTCCACCCCAACGGCTGTGATGTTGCCACCCAAACAACCGAACCGCTCCACCAAGGTGACATCAACGCCAGCGCGCGCGGCGCCGAGAGCCGCAGCCAAACCGCCGGGGCCCGACCCGACGACAAGAACATCGGTCTCGTGAATGACATTGATTTCGCGCGCGGGTTCCGTGATCGTTTTCACGCTTCCTCCAAAACAACTTTCCAAACTACCGCACGGATTATGTGCCCGGCTGGTAGATCTTGCCGCAAGTAACCGGGCGTTTTGCCCCAGTCGTTTCAGGGAAGGTTGCCGGCAGTCCGGCCAAGAGCCGTCCGCCTATGAAGGCCATCGCCTGAGCCTCAAGCGCATCGCCATCAATCTTGAAAACATCAGCGGAGACAACGTCACCGGACAGCTCTTCCTGCAATTCGCGCAGTAACACAGGATTATGCCTCCCGCCACCACAGATCAGCCACGATTTTGGCTGCTGAGGCAAAAGTGTTTCTGCGTGAGAAACAGCCCGCACTGTGAAGGCAAGTAAGGTGGCCGCACCATCCTCCAGACTTAGCCCTTCAACAAAAGCGCCGGAAAAACTGTAGCGGTCCAGAGACTTTGGACCTGGCTCGGACAAATACGGGTGTTTGAGCGCGTCCGCCAACCTGTTTTCCGCCACCTGCCCCTTGGCAGAAATCTCACCACGGGCATCAAAATTGCCTTTCCCGTGCTGGCGCACCCAATCGTCCAGAAGCGCATTTCCCGGACCGATATCAAAAGCGAGAATGTCGTCGCCATCGATGTAGGTTAGGTTAGACACACCACCGATGTTTAAAAAGCACATCGGCTCCTTGTCCGAACCGACCAGCGACCGGGCCAACGCCTGATGATAAACGGGGACAAGCGGAGCGCCCTGGCCGCCTTCGGCCATGTCCGCCAGCCGGACATCGCCAATGACCTGGATACCCAAAGAATTGGCAAGCATGTGCGGATCACCGAGCTGCACGGTTTCTCCGGCAGCTGGATCATGCCATACGGTTTGGCCATGAAAGACGATGGCATCCGGCGACAGGTTTTCCCTACTGAGGAAGTTTGTTATCGCTGAGATATGATCTTCGGTAACGGCGCGTGCCAGATCCGGCCATTGCTCGCGGCCGGCACCCTTTTTCGCCGCTGCCTCTAAGACACGTGTCCGGGTATCAGGCCGATAACTAACCGTGTCCGCCGCGCCAAAACCTAAGACTTGCTGGCCATCTGTAGAAATTTGCGCCAGGTCGATACCATCGGCGGAGGTCCCGCTGATGGTACCGACGATGGACCAGGCCGTCATAAGTTTGCGGCCGCCCGAAGGCCGTCTTCGGCTATATCGAACATTTCGTTGACTTGGGCTTCCGTGATGATCAGCGGCGGGCAGAAGGCCATTGCATCCAGCATGTTGCGGGATATCAGGCCCCTTTCATGGAACATTGCATTGGTTTGCGCGCCCAAGGCCCCAGGTGTGTCCGCCAGAGCTTCATGATGGAGCTCTGCCGCCCCGATCAGCCCGACACCTCTGGTCTCAACGACCAACGGGTTCTCTGCCAGCTGCGCCAAACGTTTCTGGAAAAGCGGTGCAACGGCGCGGGCATTGCCCACAAGATCCCGCTCTTCAATGATCTTCAGATTTTCAAGCGCAACAGCCGCCGCCACTGGATGGCCACTGCCGGTATATCCATGTCCCAGAACCCCAATCTTGTGCGATTCATCGGCGATCGGCTGGTAGACATCATCGTTGATCAACAGGGCGGAGATCGGCTGATATGAGGACGACAGCGCCTTGGAGAGCGTCATGATGTCCGGCTGAAGCTTATAGGTTTCCGTGCCGAACATATTGCCGGTCCGGCCAAAGCCGCAGATGACTTCGTCTGCCACAAACAAGATGCCGTATTTTTTCAGTACCGGCTGAACCGCTTCCCAATATCCGTCCGGCGGCACAATAACGCCGCCAGCGCCCATAACCGGTTCAGCGAAAAACGCGGCAATTGTTTCGGGGCCTTCCGCCATGATGAGGTCTTCCAGATCTTGTGCGCAGCGCTTCGCGAAATCAGCTTCGCTTTCGCCATCCTTCTTTTGACTGCGATAGTGCGGGCAGGTCGTATGCAGGACTTGGGGCAACGGCAAATCAAAAGACCGGTGGTTGTTCGGCAGGCCTGTGAGGCTGGCGGACGCAATCGTCACACCGTGATACCCACGTACCCGTGAAATCACCTTCTTGCGTTGTGGCTGACCGAGCGCATTGGAGCGGTACCAGATCAGCTTGAGCGCCGTATCATTTGCCTCTGACCCGGAGTTGGTGAAATAGACCTTGGACATCGGCACCGGCGCCATCTCGATCAGCTTTTCGGCAAGTTCGATCGAGGGGCCGTGTGTCTTGTAGGTGAAGGTGTGATAATAGGGCAGCTTTTCCATTTGGCGGGTTGCGGCCTCCACCAGGCGCTTTTCGCCAAAGCCGACAGCCACGCTCCAGAGGCCAGCGAGGCCTTCGATATAGCGTTTGCCATTGATGTCCGTAACATAGATCCCCTCACCCTTGTCGATGACAAGCGCTCCAGTTTCCTCCTGTTTGCGGGCGTCCGCGTAGGAGTGCAGTTGGGCCGCGATGTCGCGGGCTTCGAGGGAATTGGGGAGCTGCGCCATGAAACGCCTCTAAATTTTGGTGGTGATCAATAGATGGGAGCCCTGCGCAAATCCGTTGTCTGCACAAGCCATTGAGGCAAGCTAGAACCTTTTTCAAAAAACGGAAAGCAAAGAGTTTGGTTTTGGATTGCAGGTGCGAGATCTACTCGGCAGCACTCCGGTATTCCCGGCCAAAATACTTGATCGCAAATTCGAGTGGTTCTTTTCCTAGTTCACTTTTTACGCACAAATCAGCAGCCATTTGGCCAACCACATGGGCGGCGGCGGCGCTGGCTCCGCGAATGTCCGGGTAGCCTTGCACAAACGGGCAAGCTCCAAATTCCGCGTGCGGTAAATCGAGTTTGGAAAACTCAAACGGCGCACAACGGGCGTCTCCTTGCACGGAGACAACGCCGGGTGTTCCCGCCGGATAGACCGTTTCACCGCGCGCCGGAGATGAGGCAACCACCAAACAATTCGCCAACAGGAGGCGGGCTGTTAGAAGACTGAGGTCCAGAGATGTTTTTGCCGTCCCGAAAGAACACAAGACGATATCCGGGGGATCTTCTGAGAACCAGTCTAACGCCTGGCATACGTGTTCGATGGAAGTGGATAGCCGACCCGGAAACACGGCGGCATTGATGAACTCTGTTTTTTCACAGTAACTCCGGATCGATTCGGCCATCGCCCTAGCATGGGTTTCGGCCAGAGGAGCACCATCTGGCTCGCAGAAGCTCCGCTGTTTTGCCAGCCCCGGCCAATCCGCCGGCAATGTCCCATCAATCAATCCGATCCGGATCATGCACCTTCGCCTTCCCTCAGATTAAAATCAGTCAGATCGATCTCGGCGTCGAAGGCGCCATAATGGGCGAGATTTCCATGTGTCACGATGATCCGCGTTCGGTCTGAAAACACAGTGTCGATCCGTTCAACAATCCTTTGGACGCAAGCGCCATCCACCTCTGACAGGCTTTCATCTAGGATCAGAACTCTGAAAGGTTGCAGGAGCGCCCTGGCCAAACACAAGCGCTGACGTTCACCTCCGGACAGATCAAGACCCCCTTCTCCCAAAGGGGTCTCAAGCCCGTCTGCTTCAAACCTGTCCGCCAGCTCAACGAGCAAGAGGACATTCCATATTTGCGCATCTGTAGCTTGTGGGCTTCCCATAAGCAGATTTCTTGCAAGTGTGCCGGAAAAGACGTGCCCCTTTTGCGGGACCAGAGCGACAGAGGACCGCACTTCTTGGAGGCTCACATGCCGCAGATCTACGCCGTCGATTACAATAGAGCCTTCATTCGGGTCGTCATGCCTCTGCAGCAATCCGAGCAAAGACGATTTTCCGGTTCCTGAGGCTCCCAAAAGACGTGTTTTGCTCCCAGCAGGAACACGAGCACTCAACCCTAGAAACAAGGGCCGACCCTCAAAAGGCGCGTAGGCAACGTTTTTGATTTCAAGCCCACCACCGTTTTTGGGCAGAGCAATTGGACGGCTGGGCTCTTGAACCTTTTGTTCAGCGCTCATGATTTGGTCCAGCCGGTCAAGGGCGGCGCGCATGCGCGCCTGGCCATGCCAGAGGGATATCAAGGACTGCATCGGGCCAATCAAGAAGCCGAGATAAGCGGTAAAGGCTATCAGCGAGCCGAGGGGCATGGTGCCATCGATAACAGCGAGGCCACCGACGAGAAAAACAGCACCGCGCAAGATGGCCGTCAATACAAGCGGAACGGCTCGGGTGATTTCGCTCCACTTTTGCGCCGTCATCAAGGCGCCGATCAGCCCTTGCTGGCGCTGTTCAATATCGTTCGCAGCGCATTGCGAAGCATTGAGCGCCCGCAGCGCTGATAATCCGGTTATGGTTTCCGCCAGACCGGATGCCAGATATCCACGTGCAGAGCGGACATCGCGGGCACGGGCATGCGTCACCGGCCGCGCTTTGGCAAAGAAAAGCAGTTCAATCGGCGCCAGGGCGAGCGCCATCAATGCCAACGGCGGAGACAGTACGAAAAGCATGACCACGCCGCCGATCAAGCGGAGCATACTGCCTGCTCCCGAAACCAGAACAGCGAATGTAAACTGCTGAACCTCTCCAGCATCCCCATCCAAGCGGCTCATCAATTCGCCGATTTTTTGTTTTGCCTGCCAGCGGGGCGATTGGCCTAGTATTCGGGCTACTGCCCCCCGCCGCAGATCGGCCAATAGCCTTGCTGAAAACCGCAGATGCAGAAGGGAATTAAGCGCACCCAGGCCAAGAGCTGCCAATCCAATCCCAAACAATAGTAGAACAAAGGTGAGCAAAGCCTGCTTGTCACCAGCCATCAGGCCCTGATCAATGACAAGTTTTGTCAGCCATGGCGGTACCAAGGCTGCGGCGGCCGACGCCATGGATAAGACAAACAGACCCAGAAGCGGTTTGCGATAGGGCAGGACCAAGGGCGCAAGCCACCCAGCTTCACGTGCGCCAAAGACGCGAACCAGAAACGTAAGGAAAAATGGCTGCTGCGCCTTCTCAGGTACAGCTGTCTTTTCCGTAGTCGCAATGTTTGTCACCAGCGCCATCAAATCCTATCCGACTCACTGCGGCTTTGCCTCATAAACACAATCCCTCTCCTATTGGGAGAGGGCTGAGGTGAGAGGCTATTGCATTTGTCATCCCAGCCCCCGAGCGGGGATCCACTCGCATCTCCGCTTGCCGCAGAAAAAGTGGGTTTTTACCGAAGCTCTGCAAACGAGTGGATCCCGGACCTCCGCAAGCGCGTCGTCCGGGATGACAATCGTATGTGCAGCCTATTAGGTACAGCAAAAACGAACTGGCTTGACTACTTGAGCTAATTGCCTCGCCTACCCTCACCTTGAGCATTGCTCCGATCTCTCACAATGGAAGAGAAGAAGTGTTTCCTGCACAAAACAGCTTGTGCAGGAGATTTTGGTCAGCTGCCGGTGCTGATCACATGCATCGTGCTGGCAGCCATGTCGCCACCGGACGGCAACAGGATCTCACCGACACGTTCCAGGGTATCTGCATCGTAGACACCGATGTCGTCATTGGTGCCGCCGACATAGAGTTCCTTGCCGTCTGAGGAGATATTGATGCAGTAGTAGGTGTGCGGCAGGTCCACCCGTTTCACCAGTTCCTTGGTTTCAAGATCATGTTTGGAGAGCTGGGTGTAAACGCCATAGAGGTTTTTCTTGTTGTTCGGATCGCGCACGGCGGAGAACATGATCACCTCGAAACTGGCAAAGTCCTCAATTTCTGACTCACCGGTGGTCAAGTCGACCGACTGATAACCCCAGACAAAATCCGCGAGTTCGCTTTGCGTTTCATCGGTGAATTTGGCTGCCGAATAAAGCAACATGAATTCGTCGGCCTGGGTGCCAATCGGCCAGAAAGCCAAGACGTCCGGCGGCGAATAGGTTGGCCGGTCCCAGGAGGCATTGGCGATTTTTACCGACATATCTCCTGTCTTCGGATCGAAGGCATAAATGTCATGCCCGCCCGCATAGACCTCGCCGTTGCGGCCGGCAGCCATCACAGTTACGCGGCGTGGCGCCGGGAACACGCGCGCCGGCTGCGCATCCAAGCCGGCTGACGTCTCATAGACCGCAAATTCCGGCTCCATCACTTCAAACCGATCCGGATGCAGACGCACCGGATTGCGAACGGTATAGACCTCAGAACCGTCCTTGGAGACAGCCAGGGAAGCAATGGTCTTGCGCCGCACATCGCCTTCAGACTGATGAGCCGAAAAGACGGTATTACAGGTCGCCAGCTCCACGCCGTACACATCTTCCCAGCGGCTGCCGAGAATGTAGGCGATGGAGTTGTCCGGCGACATGGCGATGACGCCGGGAATGATGTTGAAGTCGAGTTTACAGTCGGTTTCTACGGTCCGCGCCTTGGCGTCGATGACATAAAGGCGGTCGGGTTTGGCGACCGTGACAATTAAATCCTTGGCGAGCGCCGGCAGGGCCGTCAGCCCCAGACACAAAGCCGCCGTTGTTGCGATCAAATTCCGCATTGGATGTCTCCAAATTCTCGTGGCTTGCGCCAAATCAGGTTTCGCTATCGGTCGGAAAGACCGTGCCCAGAGAGCGCCAGTCCTTGCCGGCATTGTCGGCGTTGGCGTTCCAATCCTTGTAGGAGTTGATGGTGTCGGGCACTTGGGCCGGCCACCAGCAGGGATCGGAACAGCCATAAAGATCGGCTTCCATCGGCTGACATAAAGCGGCGACACCGCCGAAGGGATCGACTTCCCAGCCCGGATCGAGCGTTGATGTACAGCCAGTCACGACGGTCTGCATCGCCCTGACTTCATCCATCTTGTCGGTTTTGACGGCATCTACGACGCGGTCGGCTTTTTGATTGAGCGGTTTTAAATGTTTCATTTGCCGAAGGCCCTCCGCGGCATGATGTGATCTGTGAAATAGGCGGGCGCCCCGGCGATCAGGTCGCCGTAAACACTGATGCCGAAGTCGACCCAGTCGCGCATGAGATCGCAGTAGTGGTAGGTCGGTTTCATGGGATCGGAAAAATGCGCATAGCTTTCGTGATAACAGCCGCCGGCGCAGATGTTGCGGATCCGGCAGGTCGCACAGCCTTTCTCCGTCCTGTCGGCACGGTCCTCGATGAAGCGGGCGAGTTTTTGTTTCTCAATGCCGCCGTCGATAGTTCCGAAGGTATCCATATCGGAACCGGTGAACCGGTGGCACAGATTGAGCCCGCCTTCATGATCGACTGCCAGCATGCCAAGCCCGGCGCCGCAGGGCAGCGCCTTCGACCGGCCCTCATAAAGGTCCGTCATCAGCTGGTGCATGTTGGAAAAGCCGATGTTGGTTCCCTTTAGCGCTTCGTCCCGGTAACGCCGGCCGAGTCGCTTCATTTCCGAAAACACCGTCTCGAGCTCATCGCCGGTCAGATTGAATGGCGCGACCGGCCCGGAGGTCACCGGAGAAAAGCCAACTTCGTGAAAGCCGATCTCGTTTTTGAGATGATCCCAAATGTCGTAGACCGCCGTAACGCCTCGGGTCAGCGTTACCCGTCCACCAACTGGGCGGGAGGTATAGCGTTCCAAAAGCATCTTGGTCTTGGCCGCAACGACATCATACGTGCCCTTGCCGCCGACCGTCTTGCGGTTCTTGTCATGCAGTGCCTTTGGGCCATCCATGGAGACGGTCAGGCCAAACCGGTGGGCATTCAACCAATCAACAATTTCTTCGTTGAGAAGTGTCGCATTGGTTGTCAGCGTGAAATCGACCTTCTTACCCAGATTGCCGAAACGGTCTTCGGCATAAGCAACCACTTCTTTGATAAGACCGAGATTGCTTAAGGGTTCGCCACCAAAGAAGACAACATTGTAGCAGTCGCGGTCCGGACTTTCTTGCAACAGAAGCTCGATCGAGCGTTTGGCCGTCTCAAACGCCATCCGCCGGCCTTTCGACGGCGTGTCGAGATCCTCCTTGTAACAATAGGTGCAAGACAAATTGCAACCGGTGTTGACGTTGAGAACGATCGTCGTCAGCGGAAAGTTCTCGATGTGCACCGGTGGACGTTCAGCCCTTGGTGGACGGCCGTCCGTGACGATATCGAGATCCAACAAGGCGCGGATGCGTTCGGTTAGAAGATCCGGATCAACCCGGCCTTCAAATCGCTCACGAACGTCCCCTTCGCTGATCCGCTCACGGTCGGCGAAGAGATCGATGACGTCGTTATCCAGCCGGTCGATTTCGAATAGCGAGGTGGTTGGTACGTGGAACAGCAAATGCCGTCCGTCGACTTCCACCCGGTGCGCGTTTTGAGGCTGAAAAAACAGGTATCCCATAGTCTTTCCTCCTCAGCGGATCGGCGGGTTGTTCCAGCGTTGGACAGTCACAATCAGCTGCCCCTCGCCTGACACACCACCGCTTTCAGCCAGAACTTTCAGATTGCCGGCATTGTTGGTCGAAAATGGCCGCTCCGGATTTGGCCCCGCGACGGCGGGGTTGAAGATGCCAAGCACACCATCCATTTCACCGGCGTATTTCACATCTTCCAGATGTTCGGCTTCTTCATTGAACGGGGCGACCGACCAGGATGCGGGAACCGCACCGATACGCACATCATCATCCGTTCCAGGCTGACCGTCAGCCCCATTCCAATAGCCAATGGCCTCAAACCGCGCCGGAACCTTGCCGGCCGATCCACCGCCGCCGCCAACACGGGCAACTGCAAAGGCTGGTTCAATCTTGAGGCTGTCGAGATGGCTGTAGACCGCGAGCGCATCGGTGGCAGCTGCACCGCGAGCAGTCACCGACACAAGCCCATCAGCATCTGATGCTGGAGTTACATCGAGTGAGGTCCCGAAGTCGTTTTCTGTGCCACCAGATCCGTCCAGAGCGCCGGACAAATTGACGGCACCCAAACCTGTCCCAACGACTTGAACAGTTGCTGTTTTTCCTGCAGGTACCGTTGACGGCACGACGGCCACGATAGAAGCTTTGCCGTCAGCCCGAGCGGCCTTGAAGGCTCCGCCGAGGCTATCTTCCGCGTGCAGGAATTGGCGGCCTGTCAGGCTTGAACCATCTTCGGATATCGCAAGCACCTGGCGGAATTTCTCACCGCCAATGTCGAGATTGGCACGCCACTCATAACCGGTGTAGAGGTTCATCTGACCGGACATTTTAAGTTCTTCACCGCCGGCCGTCATAAGCGTTCCGGAAACGGTGTAAGGCGAGGCATCCCCGGAGACGTCCAGAGTGCCATAGGCTTCGCCTTTTTCCGGCAGCTTGGTCGCAAACACCCAAGATCCAGAAGCGTCAGGTTTTTCAGCTTTCGCCCAAGACGCCCAGGCGTCCGTTTCCAGCGGGTATTGTTCGGTAAGGAACGGCACGACTTCTTCACGGGCGATGTTCAGCCACTCGCGATCCCGTGCAAGGGCTTGATATTCCAGCGTCGGCCACTGCCCGACATGAAAGTCGATATGATAGTTCCACTCGTCTTCCGTGCGGCGCTGCAAGGCAACGCGCGCTGCGGAGTGACAGCGTGAGCACATTTCACCCAGCGGACCTGCGGGCTCCTCGATCACGGACGGTTCTTGTTCCAGAATGTACCGGAACCCGGCGGTCTCAGCCGGTGCCAGACCTTGAGTGTCGGACAGATACTGAACCAGTTGCCGCTGGGCATCTGCTTCGATTTTCATTCCGTAGAACAGACGCATGCGAACGATGGTCATCAACCAGCCTTCAGGCGATTTGCGTTGTTCTTTGACCCGGCTTAAGGCACCAGAGGCATCCGATTCGTGACAGCCAGCGCAGTTTTCTTCAAGAAGTGTTGCGCCATCCAGAGCGACTGCCCCACCCGGCAAGAAGAGCAGCAAACCGGTCACTCCGGCCAGCGTCCCCTTTCGCAAACGTTTGATCATGCTGTTTCCCTCATTTTGCTGTGTTTGTTTGAAAGATTGTTCAGGGCGTTGACCGACAAGCCTTGACCAGCCAGCCAGCGGAATGCGGCCTCTGCGGCTGCCGGCGGGCGCTCCCCGGTTGTTTGTATGCGGTTGAAAAGGCTGAACAGCTGCCGAACTGACAGCCCTGCAACAAAGGCCACACCTTCCGGATTTTTCGGTGTAATCAGCACGTCCCGTTCTTTGAGCTGGTTGTCTTCAACAACCACGCGCTGTTCCAGGGATGCTTCGGCGGCTTCCTTGTGAGCGGGCTCATTATCGGGCCAGGCGGCCCGCTCCGCCCAAAACCGCATTGCGGAAAAATTCTTCTCAAGACGATAAAAATCCCGGCCGATCCGGGCCTGCCGCCAAAAGGTCCCAACCACACGGTCGCGGTAAAATCGCCGCGCCAGGTACGCGCCCTCTATTGGCTGTTCGAGAACCGTTCGAACAATTGAAACTGCCGATAGTGCGGACGACAGCGCCCAAAAGAGGCCATGGCCGGACAAGGGGTCAATCGCGACCGCAGCGTCACCAATCGGAATAATCGGAAGCGTCAATTCTGGTGCTGCAAGAACCAGTCCAGCTCCCCTTGCCAGTAGATCTCCTTGGAATGACACCTCTCCGAAATGGTTTTGAAACTCCGGCTGCTTTAGAAACACTTGAACGCGCTCCTGAAGACCGGTCTGGCCGGATCCAGTTAAATCGGCCTGCGCAATACTTACCTGCAACCACTGGCCGAATTCCGGATCGCATGCGAACCAGCACCAGCCTTGTGGTGTTGCAACAACATGTGTTCCTGTATGCTGGATGCTGGCCTTTACATGCCCGGAAATGGCTAGGGTTTGCGGCCCTTTGAGACGTACCGGTGTGGTTGCCTGGCGGCCGCGGGCATCGATCATCAGCTTGGCAGTCACAACTTGCCCGCTCGACAATTGCAGCTCGACACCACCAACCGGATCGACGGTCTCGACCCGGCGCAACCGGGCGGTTTTGAGTTCCACCCCGGCGTCGACCGCAACTGTTCTGAGGATGGCATCAAACTCATGACGGCGAACAAGACGTTCACCGTTTTCCGTGCCCTGCAGTCCAGCCCAGACAACATTTCGAGGGGCAGGTTTGCTCACGGCGTTTAGTGATGATTCAAGACCTTTGGCGGCGAGCAGACGCGCAACACGCTCGCCCATGCCCTCAAGGCGCGGACGGCTTGTCGCAGGATCTATGAGAATGACGCGTATTCCGGCACGCGCCAGCTCACGCGCTGCGAAGGCGCCAGCGGGTCCGCCGCCGGCGACTGCCACATCGAAGCAGGCCACCAATACTGTTCCCTCATCCAATCGCCCATGTATTCATGGTGCGGTTTCGGATCTCTCTCTGCCTGCCATTAGAGGGAGCATGCTTAAGTGCTTTCTCGACAATTTTGGCCAATCTTTGAATGTTGGCAGAAAAGCTCAGTTCTTCGATTGCGCCATTTGAATTTATTTGGTCTATTTTTTGAGCTTGCGGCCTATTGACGCAAGACAATCTGAGGGGAGCCAGACGCAGGACGCGCCAAATGCCGAGGAATGCCACCATAATCTCCGGAGCCTTGAACGGCCTCGAAGATCTGCTTGTCCAAAACGGCCGGGATCCGGCTGCCCTTGGACAACAAAGTGGTGTGCCGACCAATGCCTGGCGAAACGCGCAGTGCGAAATTCCACTCTTTTCATTTGTGGAAGTGTTCGAACAAGGGGCATCGATGCTCAGCCAGCCCAACATTGGCTGGAGATCAGGAACGTACTTTGACTTTCAACAGTTGGGCGATCTTGGAAGCGCCATTTTATCGGCATCGACGGTAGGCTCCGCGCTGCGTACCTTCGAGCGGTTTCTGCGGTTTGTCCAAAGTGAATCGGATATGCAGCTGAGCGTAGAAGACGGTGTTGCCACTCTAACCTATAGAATTCTCAATCCCGACATCTGGCCACGCCGGCAGGATGCGGAGTTCACTTTATCTGTCCTAATCGAACTCATCCGGCGTGGAGCCGGGAGGGCCTGGCAGCCGGATCTGATCTGCTTCGAACACACGGCCATCCGTCCAACCGGAAACTGTATTGATACTGCTGGCAGCTTTTGTCTTTTCGACTGTGAAACCAACGCGCTAAGTTTCCCGGAAAGCGTTCTCAGCGCACCAATGCCTCGGGATGACCTGAACCGCCATCAGCAAGCTTTGAAAAATCTGACACAAAGTCTGACGACCAAGGCTTGGGCGCAATCGTTGACGGCCCGGACGCGGACAGCAATTTACGAAGGCCTTGGCTCCGGAACGGCAGATCAGGAAACCGTAGCACGGCAACTCGGTCTTTCCCGCCGCAGTTTACACCGGCATCTCAAGGATGAAGGTGCAAGATTTTCGACGCTTCTGGATGATTGCCGGTTCCGGGTCGCCCGCCACGCTCTGGTGGATACACGGCAACCGCTCGCTCAAATCGCATGCGAACTCGACTACTCGGACCAGACAGCGTTCGAACGCGCCTTCAAACGGCGCACAGGCATGACGCCGAAGCGGTATCGCCAATCTTTTGGCAAGGTGCCAAGTTAAAAATTCAAGATACTCGATCTCTTAAGACGCTCTGACTTAACCGGTTTTGGCAAGGTCAGGCGTGGACCGTGTTTCTTGCAGAGCTTCATCAATAATTGTCTGGATTTCTGACCGGCAGGAGCCACAATTTGTCCCGGCATTGAGACACGCACCAATGGCTTGCACTGTTTGCGCACCCGCCTCTGCGGATGCCGTAATTTCATTGCGGCCAACTCCGAAACAGGCACAGACCAACGCACCCGGGTCTGGTCTGTCGCCCGCCGGCCGTCCGGCCAAAACCGGGGCCCGTTGTTCTCCGCTGTATTCTTGATCTTTCAAAAGACTGCAGGCCCACTGGCGCGAAACCTCAACCGGTTCTGAGCTGAAGTAAAAAGCCGCCTGTAAATGCCGATCTTTCCAATAGGCAAAGCGTTGCGCTTGCGCTTGAGAACCGATAACAGATAGTCCCTCCGGTTGATCGCCGGTTTTACCGAGCAGCTGGAGGGAAAGGGCTTTCAAATCCAATTTAGCTGTAGCTGCCATTTCCAGCCGCCATCCGCCATCGACCGGCGCCAGTGCCCAGTAATCTGCCGGAATGTCTTTTGGTTTTTCAGACAAAACCGCAAACCCGTACCAAGCCATTTCGACTTTGCGGATAGCAACCGGCGTGAACTTCAAACCCGGCTGTCCCGCCACCGGATCCGTTTTAGGTGCTATCACCGCATCTACCCGTCCTTTGGAGGACGATTGATCCGTCCAATGCATGGGAACAAAGACGGCCCCCTTTTGCACGCGATCCGTGATTTGCGCGCGCACCAGAACTTTACCGTAGGAACTGCGAACCTCCACGATATCGGCTGCCGCAATACCATTGGCCTGTGCATCGTCCGGGTGGATTTCAGCAAACGGCTCGGCGATGTGCGATGTCAGGCGGCCAGTTTTGCCTGTCCGTGTCATCGTGTGCCACTGATCGCGAATGCGGCCGGTGTTCAAAGCCAGCGGAAACCGGCGTTCGGTTTGCCGGACCGGCTGTGCTTCAACCGCAATAAACTGAGCCAATTTGTTTGGCGTGTAGTAGCCGCCATTTTCAAAGAACCTATCTTTTGCCTGGGAACGGTCATATGGCAGTGGCCATTGAACCGGTGCCATCTCCTCATAGGCCTCATCCGATAACGTCTTCAATGCGCCGATATCAAAGTCGCGGCTGCCGTCGTTTTGATATGCTGACAGGTCCGCGTGTTCGCGCAGAATTTCTGAAGGTTTTGTGTAGGAAAACCCCTTTTCAAATCCCATGCGTTTGGCGACTTCCGTCAGCTGCCACCAATCCGGCTTGGCTTCTCCCGGAAAATCCAGGAAACGTTTCTGCCGCGAGATCCGGCGTTCGGAGTTGGTGACCGTTCCGTCCTTTTCGCCCCACGCTGCCGCAGGTAGCAGCACATCGGCATAGGCAACCATGTCGGCATTTCGCGTTACTTCGGAGACGACGACAAAGGGACATTCTTCCAAGGCTGCAGCGACTTCATCGGCATCCGGCAGACTGTCGACCGGGCTGGTCGCCATCACCCAGAGCGCTTTGATTTTGCCATCCTTGACGGCCTTGAAGAGATCAACCGCCTTCAGGCCTTGCCTGTCGGCGATCACTGGGCTTTGCCAGAAGTCCTGAACCAGTTTCCGGTGATCGGCATTTTCCAGAGCCATATGACTGGCCAGCATGTTGGCGAGGCCGCCAACTTCCCGTCCGCCCATAGCATTCGGCTGGCCTGTGACCGAGAACGGTCCCATGCCCGATTTGCCGATCCGGCCAGTTGCCAGATGCGTATTGATAATCGCGTTGACCTTGTCGGTGCCGACAACCGATTGGTTTACGCCCTGACTGTAAACAGTCGCCGTTTTTTCGGTCCGGGCAACCATTGTGTAGAACAGGGCAATATCCTGCGGCGGCAGCCCGGTTTCATCCGCAATCCGGTTGATCTCGCATTTTCCTGCAATTGCGAGTGCTGTGTAGAAACCTTGTGTGTGCCGTTCAATGTAGCCGGTATCGAGCGCTCCGTTTTCGGACAAGAACGCAAGTAACCCGTTGAAAAGCGCCACATCCGTGTCCGGTTTCAAGGCAAGGTGCAGGTCTGCAATGGCGCAGGTTGCTGTTTCCCGCGGATCAATGACCACAACCCGCATCTCCGGGTTAGCGGCCTTGGCCGCTTCCACGCGCTGGAACAAGACCGGATGGCACCAGGCGAGGTTCGACCCAACCAGCACCAGAAGATCACAGGTTTCTAGATCCTCATAGGTTCCTGGAACCGTATCTGAGCCGAAGGCGCGCCGGTGCCCGGCAACAGACGACGCCATGCAAAGTCGCGAGTTTGTATCGATGTTGGCCGAGCCGATGTAGCCCTTCATCAACTTGTTCGCGACGTAATAGTCTTCCGTCAGGATCTGGCCGGAGACATAGAAAGCGACGCTGTCCGGACCATGTTTTTTTACGGCCTCGGAGAACTTTTCCGCGACCAAGTCGAGTGCAGCATCCCAACCCATCGGCTGGCCAGCGACTTCAGGAACCAGCAGCCGGTCGTCGAGGGAAAGCGTTTCACCCAGCGCCGACCCTTTGGAACAGAGCCGCCCAAAATTGGACGGATGATCCGGGTCACCTGAGATCGAAACTGATCCGTCCTTTTTCCGGGTTGCCAGGACACCGCATCCAACCCCGCAGTAGGGGCAGGTGGTTTTGACCGTTGTTTCTTCCAGATGCGCGGCCATGCGGCGTCTCTCCCAAAAAAATCCGTATTGTCGTTGGATTTGGCGGCCCGCCTTAACGGGCCTGCCTGCGGGCAAGATCGTCTGCCGCGAGCAGCACCTTGCCGTTCTCAACGCGGGTGGCCGTGACCGTGACCGAGCCTTCATCGGCGCCTTTGGCCAAGCCGGTCGCCAAATCAAAGACCCAGTTGTGCAGCGGGCATGTTACCGAAGTGCCATGCACGATGCCCTGGCTTAAGGGGCCGCCTTTGTGCGGGCAGCGGTCGTCCATAGCGAAAACTTTATCGTCCGCGGTACGGAAGACGGCTATGCAGCCGGCACTGGTTTTGACGACACGGGCGCCTTCTTTGGGAATGTCGGCCAATTCGCCGATTTCAACCCAGCTTCTTGTTTCCGCGTTCATTCCGCAGCCTCCGCCATCAACGTCGCCATTGGCTTGAATTCATGCTTGTCCTTGCCGGAGACACGTTCCGACCATGGGTCGACCTGTGCGAACTCCTGCGAGAAGACGAAGCGGTCGAAATACGCCCGGCGTTTGTCCGCATCCTCCATGATCTGGGTACGGATTTCGCCGACACCGATCCGCTTTGCCCACTTGTAAATGCGTTCCAGATAATGCCCCTGCTCGCGGTACATCTGGGTAAGAGCACAGACGTGCTCCAGCACATCCTCTTCGGTTTTCACCAGTCCAAGAACTTCGGTCCCCTTGATGTCGAGACCGGCGGCTCCTGCAAAATGGATTTCATATCCGCTGTCGACACAGATGACGCCGATGTCCTTGCAGGTCGCTTCGGCGCAGTTCCGAGGACACCCGGAAACAGCAAGCTTGAGCTTGGCCGGTGTCCAGGAACCCCACATGAATTTTTCCAGCTTGATGCCGAGGCCGGTGGAATCTTGGGTGCCAAAGCGGCACCACTCGGAGCCGACGCACGTTTTCACCGTGCGCAGTCCCTTGGCGTAGGCCTGACCAGATACGAAACCGGCCTTGCCAAGGTCCTCCCACACAGCTGGAAGATCTTCCTTTTTCACACCCAGCATATCGATCCGCTGACCGCCGGTGCATTTGACCGCCGGGATGTCGAATTTGTCGACAACATCGGCAATGGCCCTCAGTTCAGACGACGTCGTCATGCCGCCCCACATGCGCGGAACGACAGAGTAGGTGCCGTCCTTCTGGATGTTCGCGTGGACCCGTTCGTTGATGAATCGGGATTGGTAGTCATCGGCGTATTCATCCGGCCAGTCCGAGACGAGATAGTAATTCAGGGCCGGACGGCATTTTGCGCAGCCGCCGGACGAGGTCCATTCCAGCTCCTGAATGACAGCTGGGATGGTTTTCAGTTCCTTCGACTTGATCAACCGGCGAACTTCGTCATGACCGAGATGCGTACAGCCGCACATTGGTGTTACTGCAGCCGGATTATAGGCATCGCCCAGTGTGACCTGCATCAACTGCTCAACAAGCCCGGTACAGGTGCCGCAGGATGCGGAAGCCTTAGTGTGGGCGCGGACATCATCAAGGGTCGACAGACCTTGATCCTTGATCGCGCCAACGATCTTTCCTTTACAAACGCCGTTGCAGCCGCAGATTTCTGCATCATCCGGCAAGGCTGCAACGGCCGCCGTAGGGTCCAGGGGGGCGCCCCCCTGATACGCCTGGCCGAAAATCAGTGTCTCGCGCATTTCGGAAACATCTGTTTTCTTTTTCAAGAGATCAAAGAACCAAGGACCATCGGAGGTTTCGCCGTAAAGAACGGCCCCGATGATTGTGTTGTCTTTCAGGACGAGGCGTTTGTAGACACCAGAAGAGGCATCGCGCAGAACGATCTCTTCCCGGTCCTTGCCCTCAGCAAAATCGCCGGCGGAATAAAGGTCAACACCGGTGACCTTCAGCTTCGTTGCCGTAACTGAGCCAGTGTATTCGGCGCTTCCGCCGAGCAAGTTGCCGGCAATCACCTCGGCCATTTCGTAGAGCGGTGCCACAAGCCCGTAACACATGCCGCGGTGCTCGACGCATTCCCCGAGCGAGAAGACGTCCGGATCGCTGGTGCGCATATCGTCGCCAACCAGAATGCCCCGATTGGTTTCAAGACCAACAGACTTTGCCAGATCAGCAGATGGACGGATGCCAACCGCCATCACAATAATGCTGGCGTCGATTTCTGTACCGTCGTCCAGGCGGATCGCCTTGACCTTGCCAGTGCCATCATCGACGATTTCCTGGCTGTTTGCCTTGGTCAGGACGTCAATGCCACGGCTCTTGAATTCCTCTTCGAGAAGATAACCGGCAGCCGGATCGAGCTGGCGTTCCATCAGGGTCGGCATCAGGTGCAGGACAGTGACCTCCATCCCTTGCATCTTGAGACCGGCTGCAGCTTCGAGACCCAGCAGACCACCGCCGATAACAACGGCGCGCCCGCCGCCTTTGGCTGCGTCCAGCATCTTGTCGACATCATCGAGATCCCGGTAAGTCAGAACCCCTTCCAGATCCTTACCCGGCAAAGGAATGATGAACGGGCTGGACCCGGTTGCAATCACAAGCTTGTCGTAGCTCTCGGTAATGCCGTTTTCGGACGAGACGGTTTTGGCGTCCCGGTCGATTTCGGACACCCGGGCGCTTTTATGAAGGGTAACGCCATTTTCTGCGTACCAGTCATCTCCATGGGTGATGATGTCTTCATAGGTCTTTTCGCCAGATAGCACCGGCGACAGCATCAAGCGGTTGTAATTGACCCGAGGCTCGGCGTTGAAAATGGCGACGTCGTAGGCGTCTTTATCCTTGTCGAACAGATATTCCAGCATTCTGCCGGGTGCCATACCGTTGCCGACGATGACGAGTTTTTGTTTTGTCATTCTCTCCCTCCCCGGTTTCATTCAGCCGCTTCGATGGCTGCCTTTTGGCGGGCCATGCGGGCAGCACGTTTTTCCTGGATGGATTTTAGTTGGTCTTCGCTTGGATCAGCGCCGCCCTCATAGGCTTCCAGGAAGTCCAGAAGCTCTTCGCGGTAGGCGTAGTAATCAGGGTGATCCAGCAGTTCTTTGCGGGAACGCGGGCGCGGCAGGTCGACGTCCATGATGTTGCCGATCCGCGCGTTCGGTCCGTTGGACATCATCACGACTCGGTCGGCGAGCAAGATGGCTTCATCAACGTCATGCGTGACACAAACGGCCGTTACCTGGGTGCGTTTCCAGACGTCCATCAGAACGTCCTGCAGCTCCCAACGGGTCAGACTGTCGAGCATGCCGAACGGCTCATCGAGCAAGAGAAGCTTCGGTGACAGCGCAAAGGCCCGCGCAATGCCGACACGCTGCTTCATGCCGTTGGAAAGATCAGCTGCCGCCTTGCCCATCGCATCGGCAAGGCCAACCTTACTCAGGTAGTATTCGATAACGTCCCGTTTCTCGACCTTGGAAGCATCCGGATAGACCTTGTCGACACCGAGTTCGACATTCTCATAGGCCGTCAGCCACGGCATCAGGCTGGGCGCCTGAAACACAACAGCGCGGTCCGGTCCGGCCTGAGTGACGTGGGTCCCGTCCAGAACGATCGCGCCTTCGGTGATCGGATTAAGACCGGCTACCATGGACAGAACCGTCGACTTGCCGCAACCGGAGTGCCCGATCAGGGTGATGAACTCACCCTTTTTCATTTTCAGCTCAAACCCATCGACCACTGTCAGCGGCCCTTTTGGCGTCGGATAGACCTTCTTGAGCTGGGAAAACTCCAAATAGCGGTTGTCGTTGATGGATTCTGACGCCCGCTCATATGCAACGGGAAGTGCATCCTTGCCCTTTTTCCGCTGAGTGATCGGAACAATGTTGGGCAGGATGATATCCCGCTCCAAGTCGGAACCTCGCGCGGCCCCTTCTTCCATTAGGTATTCGGTGACTTCTGCCCTAAGCTTGATGAACTCATCATTGTGGTTGAGTTCACCGCGATCCCGCGGCCGGCCGAAGGGAACCTTGAACTCAGGGCCAAGCGTGGCCGGAGAACTTGGTTTCAACGGAATGATACGGTCTGCGAGAAGGATTGCCTCATCCACATCGTTGGTGATGAGGATGATGGTCTTCTTTTCCTGCTCACAAATCGCAGCGAACTCGTCCTGAAGTTTGGACCGGGTCAACGCATCCAGCGCCGAAAGCGGCTCATCGAGCAGCAAGAGTTCCGGCTGCATGGCAAGCGCCCGGGCAACGGCAACGCGCTGGCGCATACCGCCAGAAAGCTCGGACGGTTTGCGATCCTTTGCGTGACCAAGGCCAACCATTTCGATGTATTTGTCAGCAATCGCCTTGCGTTCAGCTGCGCTTTTTTTCTTGAAGACACTGTCGACGGCAAGACCGACGTTTCCGGCAACCGTCAGCCACGGCATCAGGGAATAGGACTGGAACACGACACCTCGATCCGGGCTTGGACCGTCGATTTCTTTGCCTTTGAAGATCACGCCGCCCTGATCCGGCTCAATCAAGCCGGCTAGCAGGGAGATCAACGTGGTCTTGCCGGTTCCCGAGAAACCGACGATAGCGATGAATTCACCATCCTCGACCTTCAGGTTAATGTTTTCCAGAACGTCGGTCCGCGCGGTACTTTCACCGTAAGACTTGGAGACACTGGAGATTTCCAAAAAGGACATTCAGAAACTCCTTACCGGTTCGCCGAGAATGTGAAGGCGCGCTGCAGGGCAAACATCAGGCGGTCAAGGGCAAAGCCGATGACACCGATGGTCAGAACAGCAACCATGATTTTGGCGAGCGATTGGGAAGAACCGTTCTGGAATTCGTCCCAGACGAATTTGCCGAGACCCGGGTTCTGCGCCAGCATTTCCGCGGCAATCAGAACCATCCAGCCCACACCCAGCGACAGGCGGAGACCAGTGAAGATCAGCGGCAGAGACGACGGCAGAACCAGCTTGGTTACAGTCTTCCAGGTCGGCAGTTGCAAGACGCGGCCAACGTTCATCAGATCCTTGTCGACAGAGGCAACACCCAGCGCGGTGTTGATCAATGTCGGCCACATGGAACAGAGCGTCACGGTGACGGCCGAAACCAGCAGCGATTTGGAGAGCCAGCTATAGGGATCAGCATAGGTGGCCGAGACGATCATCGTTACGATCGGCAGCCAGGCGAGCGGTGACACCGGTTTGAAAATCTGAATAAGAGGGTTGATCGCGCCGTTGAATGACCGGGACAGTCCGGAGGCGATGCCAAGCGGTACTGCAATGACTGTTGCAATCAGAAAACCGAGACCGACGGTCTTCAAGGACGTACCAATCTGATCGATATAGGTAGGCTTTCCTGTGTACGTGCGGTGCTTGATCTTGTCGGTTTTACCTTCGGCTTCGTATTTCGCATTGCGTTTGTCCTGACGCTCATAGAAAGCGGCGGCCTTTTCGCGTTCGCGAACGTGATCGTTCCAAAGATTGATGGTTTGCTCCCAGACCTGAGCCGGTCCTGGAACAGCACCAAGTGAGGTTTGAACTTGGGGAGCAAAGAACGCCCATAGTGCGAGGAAGGCGAAAATTCCAAGCAACGGGATCACAAGCACGCGCTTGAGTTCGCTCATCTGCTCCTTCGGGCTGTCGCCTGCTGCAATTTTTAGAAGCGGGACCAGCCAGGAAAAGCCAAGTGCATCCAGCCAGCCGCCAGCCTTGTTGATCCAAGTAAAAAGTTTTGCTTTGCGTGCGGCCCGGGCGAGATCCGGAGTGCCGGCGGAATCGGCATTCGCCATGGAAACAGTCCCTTGTGTCTTTGTTATCGTCTTTGAAAAGAGGAGCGGCGGCGCTGCATAACCGCCGCCCCAGTTTGGGGAACGTTAGCCGCCAACCACTTCGTTGCCGTCCACGACCTGCTTGCCTTTCAGGCCGATCGGCAGGCTGTCGATGTAGGCATTCGGCTGTTTTCCGTCGTAAGGAATGCCGTCAATGATGTCGCCGGCCGGGGTTGGCGCGCGGTACCCATCGGTGTCCCAAGGGAAGTCGGCTTCGGCGACATGACCTTCTTCCACCAGCATGCGCGCGGCCTTCAGGTAGATATCCGGCTGATAGACGGATTTTGCGACTTCGTCGTACCAGCTGTCTGGCTTATGTTCGCCGATCTGACCCCACCGGCGCATCTGGGTCAGATACCAGACAGCGTCGGAGTAATACGGGTACGTCGCGAAATAGCGGTAGAAGACGTTGAAGTCCGGAACATCGCGCTTGTCGCCCTTCTCGTATTCGAAGGTGCCGGTCATGGAGTTTGCGATCACTTCCGCATCCGCACCGACATATTCAGAGCGAGACAGGATCTCAACGGCTTCCATGCGGTTGGCGTTGTTGTTCTCATCAAGCCACTTGGCGGCGCGGATCAAAGCCTTGGTCAGCGCCAGCGTGGTGTTCGGATACTCTTCAGTGAACTCCTTGGTCAGGCCGAAGACTTTTTCCGGGTTGTTTTTCCAGATTTCATAGTCGGTTACGACCGGAACGCCGATGCCCTTGAAAACCGCGGCCTGATTCCACGGCTCGCCTACGCAGTAGCCATAGATGGTGCCGGCTTCGAGAGTCGCCGGCATTTGAGGCGGTGGGGTTACGGACAGAAGCGCATCTGCCTGGATTTGACCGGAAATGTCTGTTTCCGAATAGAACCCAGGATGGATATCGCCGGATGCGAGCCAATAGCGCAGCTCGTAGTTATGGGTGGAGACAGGAAAAACCATTCCCATGTTGAACGGCTTGCCTTCGTCGATAAACTGGTCGACGACAGGCTTCAGAGCAGAGGCCTTGATCGGGTGTGCCGGTTTGCCGTCGTCCTGATATTCGATGTGCGGCTTCATCATTTCCCAGATCTCGTTGGAAACGGTAATGCCATTGCCGTTCAGATCCATGGAAAATGGTGTGACAATATGGGCCTTGGTACCAAAACCGATGGTTGCCGCAATCGGCTGGCCCGCAAGCATATGCGCGCCGTCCAGTTCGCCGGTGATCACGCGATCGAGCAAGACTTTCCAATTCGCTTGAGGCTCTAGCGTTACGAACAGCCCTTCTTCCTCGAAGTAGCCCAGCTCATAGGCAACAGCGAGCGGGGCCATGTCGGTCAGTTTGATGAAGCCGAATGTCAGCTCGTCCTTTTCGACGTCCAGCATTTCCGCCAGCGCAGGTGTTGCCGGAACGATAGCGGTTGCCGCCATCAGTGTTGCCAGCGCGGTCCGTCTTGTGAATTTGAGTGTTTCCGTCAGTTTCACGTCCTGTCCCCTCGTAGATTGTCCCTCTGCCTTCCGGCAATGGGAACCAAACAAAAAGCCGCCGTCTAATCCTGTCGGTCTGGGAGGAGTGACCAACAAGTCAGAACGGCGGCTTTGCCTGAACGCCCGCCAATGGGCGCAATATCGATTAGGCCATCTTTGGCCTGCACGGTTATCTTTGCACTATGCGTGCCAACTCATAAATTTTTTATTTTATCTATTTATTTCAAATACTTAATTCCATTCTGTAAAATCCCCGATGAAATTCAACTGGTGTTTCCTAAGCCCATTATGCGGGCAGCTGACTTATTTTTGTGCACTGCAACGAGTTTAGCCTATTTAGTAAATGGTCGCAGCAACAGCGCGGTTAGGCTCCGTCCTGATCAAACAATCGGATGGAATTGTCCTGGCTCGCTCCGCTCAGTCCTAGCGCCTGAAGAAACAGTCCTGGCGAAAAGATTTTCTCGGCGACCTCAGTGTCTTTAGGGGAGACTGACGCCTGGCCCCAGCGCACCATTTGCTGGTAAAACCATCTGCCGTGTTCTGGAACTGGTGCAGCCTTTACGCCGCCTGAAAACGACAGAAAGTCGCCAATATGTAGGACTTCGGCGCGGCTGAAAGGGACCTCCCCGGTGAGAGCGGGCAAACATAAAGTTACTGGGCAGGACAGATACTCTGGCTGTGACAGAAGTTCCGCCAGAGCCTCTGTATTCTCTTGCGCGGCACACCAATCAGCGGCTTTTGCAATTGCTTTCAGCAACGCGGCAAGGGTTTCCAGATGAGACTCAGCCCAGCTTTGGGTCACTCCAAGAACCTTTTCCGGACTATTAGGCCAAATCGCCTGTTTGTAGGTTACCATCCGGCCAGTGCCTGCCAGGATCGCGGCCGTGTTCCAAGGTTCACCGACACAATAGCCATCTAACTGACCGGCCGCGAGTGCATCCGCCATCAGCTGCGGCGGCAAAACCGAGATTTCTATATCGCGGTCAGGAACAATACCGGCTGCTGACAGCCAGTAGCGCAGCTCATACGCGTGTCCCGAGAACGGATGAACGACACCAAAGCGCAGTTTAGGCGCACCTTCTGCCATTCGATCCATCATAACCGCAGCAAGCGCCTTGCCGGTACTGACCGGATCCCCTTCCGGATCTGCGCCGTGGCCTGCCATCAACTGCCAGAGTTCGGCCGATGCAGTTATCGCATTGCCGCCGAGCCCAAGGACCATTGGAGCAAGCATTGGCACTGCCAAGCTTGTGAGGTTCAAACTGGCAGCAATCGGCATCGGCGCCAGCATATGCGCCACATCGAAGTGCCCGACGGCAATCCGGTCTCGAATGTTGGCCCAGGATGTTTCCCGAACCAATTTCAATGCAATTCCCTCTTCTTCGGCAAAACCCTTTTCAGCTGCAGCGACCAAAACAGCGCTGTCGAGAAGCGGGATAAATCCGGCGATTACTGGTTTTAGCTGCGGACCCATGATCCTCCGGCCTCCGTAGAAACGGCCCCTCCCCGGCCTGTGTTCATCAACTGCATCTTTTAGTCCCCAAGCAATCCGCTAGCGATTACCAGGCTTTGCGCCACATCGATGATCTTGCGGCTCTGGTTCATCGCAGTTTTGCGCAGAAGATCATAAGACTCTTGCTCGGTCAGACCTTTCGACTTCATGAGAATGCCCTTCGCCCGGTCGATGGTCTTGCGGTCCGCCAGCTCTGTGCGGGCATCTTCCAGATCCTGGGTAAGTTTTGAAAACGCACGGAACCGGCTGATCGCCATATCGAGGATTGGCTTGACGCGCTCCCGCTTCAGACCATCAACAACATAGGCAGACACACCGGCATCGACGGCCGCTTCAATAGAATGGCTATCGGCCTTGTCGACGAACATGGCAATTGGACGCTGTACAGCCCGCGAGACCTGAAACATGTGCTCCAGCCGGTCCCGGTTTGGGTTTTCCAGGTCAATAACAATCACATCTGGATTGATGTCCGCGATTTGCCGGACCAGTCCATCCATTTGATGAACCAGAATAACCTTGTCATGGCCCGCATCGCGCAAACCCTGCTCGATGATGGAGGCCCTGATCTTATTGTCGTCGATGACAAGGATGGAAAGCGCGTCGCTCATGCCCGCATTATGCGCAGGACTATTTTTTATGCAATTCAAATATTGCGGCGCAGCATACGCAATCCACTGCACTGAAGGTAAAGGCCGTCAATCGGACCAAACCCAGCAAGGCGGGGCAGGTCCGGAATGACCGGCCCCGCCCGCTTTGCCGCAACTAACTATTCCGCTGCAATCGGCTGCCGCGCGAGTTGACACTGGCTCCACAGCGAATGCAGCGCGAAGATCAACCGGTCCACATCTGCGGAGGAGTGAACCGGAGATGGCGTGATCCTCAGCCGCTCGGTCCCTTTTGGAACCGTCGGGTAATTGATCGGCTGGATGTAAATTCCAAACTCGGTCAGCAGCGTATCTGACAGGAACTTGCACTTTGCCGGATTGCCAACAATCACCGGAATGATGTGGCTCGGGTTCGGCGTATGCGGAATGCCGTGATTGTCCAGCCGCTTGCGCACTGTCGCGACAATCGCCTTCTGCTGCTCCCGTTCCACTGAACTTTCTTTCAAATGCCGGATGGACGCCGTTGCTGCCGCAGCGACTGCGGGCGGGAGCGCCGTCGTAAAGATGAAACCGCTGGCAAAGCTGCGGACAAAGTCGCAGAGCTCCTTCGTAGCCGCAATATAGCCGCCGACAACACCGATCGCCTTTCCTAGCGTGCCTTCGATGACGGTGAGCCGGTCCATCACCCCGTCGCGCTCTGCAATACCGCCGCCGCGCGGTCCATAAAGACCAACTGCGTGCACCTCATCGAGGTAGGTCATCGCGCCATATTTGTCGGCCAGATCGCAAATCTCCGATATCGGAGCAATGTCACCATCCATTGAATAAACGCTCTCAAAAGCGATCATCTTTGGCTTGGAAGGATCGGCTGCAGCCAGCTTGGCTTCAAGGTCTTCCAGATCATTGTGTTTCCAGATGACCTTTTTTGCCCGCGAATGGCGAATACCTTCAATCATCGACGCATGATTGAGACTGTCCGAAAACACGATCATGTCCGGAATTTGCGACGCAAGCGTGCCGAGGGCGGCCCAGTTGGATACATAGCCGGATGTAAAGACAAGAGCCGCTTCTTTACCGTGCAGGTCGGCGAGCTCTTCTTCCAGAATCACGTGATCATGCGTGGTGCCGGAAATATTGCGCGTGCCGCCGGCACCAACCCCGCAGCGGTCGATCGCATCATGCATCGCGGCAATCACCTTGGGATGCTGCCCCATGCCAAGATAGTCATTTGAACACCAGATCGAGACGTCGTCAGGCCCTTTATCATGGGTCCACACCGCTTCTGGAAATTGACCGCGTTTGCGTTGAAGGTCGATAAAAACCCGATAATTGCCCTCATCTTTGAGAGCTGCGAGCCGGGTTTTGAAAAAAGCTTGGTAGTCCATAATGTCCCCGCTTTCTATCGTGGACAAAAGCTATTTGAAGGGGGATTATTGGTACATGACAATAGTCAAGTTTCCGGCGGCCTTCCGTTGAAAGATCCGCAATTCACCGCATGCAAACAGCGGGAACATTGTGTAGGGTGGCGGCCAGAGAGAGAGGGCCAAACACGTCTTTGGCTCTTGGAGGGGAACTCGAAATATGCCGAATGAACGCCGCAGGAAGATTGCGGAAAACTCCTTGTTGCTCAAAAGCTTTTCGCCTGAAATCCAGGAGGCAGTCCTCAGGATGTCGAGCTGGCGGGAGTATGAACGGGGTGAAACCTTGTTTCTTCAAGGTGAAACCGCACAAGCTGTCCATATTGTGACGGACGGATGGGTGAAGCTCTACCGGATCGCGCCCAATGGCGGCGAAGCTGTTGTGAGCGTATTTGCCAAGGGTGAAAGCTTTGGTGAAGCCGTCGCATTCCGTGGCCAAGCCTATCCGGTCTCTGCGGAAGCCGTCACATCTTGCGAAGTGATGCGCATCCCAAGCAGCGCGATTCTGGAAGCCATGCGCAAAGATCCGGACATCGCCGTTTCAGTGCTGGCCTCTACATTTGCCCACTTGCATTCGCTTGTTTCTCAGCTCGAACAATTAAAGGCGCAGACGGGCCCACAGAGGGTTGCAGAATTCATTTTGGAACTCTGTGAAAAGGACCATGGCAGCTGTGTCGTTACCCTGCCTTACGACAAGTTCCTGATCGCTGGCCGGCTTGGAATGAAGCCGGAGAGCCTCTCCCGGTCGTTTGCGAAATTGAAGCCGGTTGGTGTCCACATCAACCGGAACCACGCAGATATTGAAGACATCGAACGGCTGCGCGACTTTTCTGAAACCGACCCTGTGGAAGCCTGGCACAAATCATAATGACAAAACTAGAAACCGTCCTGAATGCGATCGACGACGCCAACCGTGCCGATCCAAATCAGGAAGACGGCCAGCCGGCCGCCCTGCTTTATGGCCACCGAATGACCTCCGAAGTGGACCGGTTGTTCCCTGAGGCGTCTGACAGCTTGAAAATTGCGGCCCGGGGCCAGCACATCGAGCGCTGGACCGTCGCCCGCAGCACCTACCCTGAAGGCCGGGCTGGTTATCATGCCTGGCGCCGGGATCTTGCCAGACATCATGCGAGCCGGGTTGGCACCATGATGACTGACGCTGGGTATGCGGAAGATGACGTCCAAGCCGCTGAGCGCATGCTGCGCAAAGAAGGAATCAAACGGCATGACGACGTGCAGGCGCTTGAAGACGTAATCTGTTTCGTATTCCTCAAATGGTATTTTGCGCCTTTTGCCGCCAAACACGAAGAAAGCAAAGTCCTTGATATCGTGCAAAAAACGGCGCGAAAAATGTCAGATCAGGCGCGCGAGCGGGTGCTGAAGGAATTTGACCTTCCGGCGCCTTTGGCCGACGCCGTTAAGCTATTAACGCCGGGATCAGATATAGCCCCAGCATCAAAAGGCCATAAAGGCCAAGAACCCAGGTGAACCCCGCCGCCCAGGCGGGAGCTTCCCATAGGCCCAGATAACGCAGCAAGATGACCCGGGCCTTAAGCCAGGCCAAAAAGAAGACAGCTGCGCCGATGACGGCTTGCGGTACGCCGGTGCCAAGCAAGACCGACGCAAACACTGAGGCTGCACTTAGTGCCAGTAAGATTCCCCAGGCCCGGAAGATTGGATCGCTTAACAATCTGTCACCTCAACAGGTAGATGACGGGGAACAGCAATACCCAAACGAGATCAACCATATGCCAGAAGGCAGCGCCGGTTTCGATATTCCGGGGTGTTGCGAAAAAAGAAACCAGCCCTAGGATGACGATGCCTGCGAGCACATGGGCCGCATGGAAACCAGTGAGCAGGTAATAGAAGGTGAAAAACGGATGCGTTTCCGTCGTTATACCTTGCCCGGCCTTCTCGACATATTCCCAGGTCTTGATCACAAGGAAAACGCAGCCCAGCGCCATGGCCGAAAAAAGGGCAAACCGGCTCTGTTTCTTTCGACCAGTTGAACACAGCCGGTAAGCCAGCGCTGCGAAATACCCGCTGGTGATCAATACGATTGTGTTGATGCCTGCTGAAACGCGGTGCAAGTGATCCTGCGCTTCAGCAAAGCCGGCTGGATCGGTAATCCGAACACTTAGGAAAGCCGCCAGCCCAGCACCAAAAACCAGGAGTTCACTGATGATCAGCACCCACATGAGCAATTCGCCCGGGAGCTGATCCAAAAGCCCTGGTTTCTGAGCGCCGGTGGCCATCCGGGTCTCAGCCACCGACAAGCTGGCGGTAGATCTGCGGCAAGGCCTGGGTCAGCCGGTCCGGATGCGGGATCACCGCAAACCCACCTTGGCCGAACAGCCTCGGGAACCAGGACTGGCCGGATTTGTCGATCGTCACGCCGAACACAGATTGACCGGCCCTACGGGCTTCGCGCACCGCCATCCGAGTGTCTTCAATACCGTGACGTCCCTCATAATGATCCAGATCATTGGGTTTGCCGTCCGTGATGACCAGCAGAAGTTTCCGTTTTCTGCTTTGTCCCGCAAGCTCCGAAGACGTGTGCCGCATGGCAGCACCAAGCCGGGTATAAAATCCCGGTTTTAGTCCACTGATGCGTTGTTCAACCAGCTGTGACATCGGCTCATCGAAGCGTTTACAGGATTGCAGATAAACCCGGTGGCGCTTGAGGGATGAGAACGCATTGATCGAAAAATCATCACCGCAAGCGTTCAAACCCCACGCCAAGGCCGTTAACGCTTCGCGTTCGATGTCGATGACAGCCCGCTCACCAACGGCGCTTTCCGTTGACCGGGACACATCCAATAAAATGGACACGGCAAGATCGCGGGCTTCCGGCCGCGTTTGCATCCAGATCCGGTCGTTCCCGGTGCCGGTCGCCAGCCTCTCAACTTGGGAGCGGACGGCGGCTTCCATATCAAGATTGTCGCCTTCCAAATGACCGCGTGTTGTCACACGGCCCGGACGGAGCGCTTCAAACTGCTTTTTCACAGAGCGGATACGCCGGGCTGCTCTTGGGTCCGTCTTGGCGATCAGATGATCCGGATCCGGTGTGGCGACACTTGAAAAGACACAGACATGATCAGGCAGGTATGCCCCACTGCGCACATCCCATTCCGGATAAAGCGTTCTGCCGGACAGTCTTTCCCGATCAACATCCTCCGGTGCCAGGTCCAGATGAAGCTTCAGCCGTGTCGCCGGCGCTTTGGACACCTGGCCAAGGCCGATTTCATCCTGATCGTCGGCAGCCTTTTTCGCATCGTCGTTTTCGTCGTCATCAACACGGCGGTTCAGATTGAGAAACTCCGCCCAACTCAGGATCGCTTCGAACTTGTGGAGGATAAGACTGTCTTGGCGTTCGGCCTGATCGGCTTTCCGCCGCCGGGCGCGAATTGTCTTGTTGCCTCCAGCCTCTTCCGTCTCTCCTTCGGTCTCGCGGTTTTCAACTTCATCGCCAGCTGAAAAGACCAACTCGCGGAGATCTGGCCACAAAGGGATAGGCCGGAACGGATGGTACCCGCGCGGGGCGTTAATGGCGCTGAAATCACCCTTGGCGACCAAGGCTTTCAAGTCGCGAACATCGGGAGATAAGTCGGCGGGATCGCCAAGCATATGACGGATCAAAGCCTCGATATCTTTCTCGCGGCCCGGCAGCTTCATTTCTGGCCGCTGGCGAAGCGTGCCATTGCAAAGTTCGCTGTAAAGACCCTTCAATCCCGGTGCGGCTTCAATGGTGGCATCCGTCATATCCAAAGCGAGTTTGAGAGCTCTCAAATCTGCCCGCAACGGATCTTCTTCGGCCGGCAGTGGGATCGCATGCGCAGTCATCCCCGTCAGCCAGAGGTAAAGCGCAGCATTGGCTTCGCGGAACGGAAATACCGCCAATTGGGCCGGCAGCCGTAACACTTCGCCATCAAAACTTGCTCTTGGAAGCAATTCTGCTTCGGTCCCGAGCCGCCTCAGAAAACTGAGGCGGTGACGGGATACTTCTTCGGAGACCGGGCGGATCTCAACACTGTGAAGCCCTCCCAGTCCCCGAAAGAAGACTGCAAGTCGCCCGCCGACCTCATTGAGGCCGACCGCGGCTCCATGATGCACCTCAGGCGCATCCAGGCGACTTGCAAATGAATGCCATAGTTTCCCGACCGTTTCTTCGGGTTCCCATGGTTCAAAATCGATCTTGCCCATCGGTCTGGCCTCACCCAAACACGGCCGTGACAAGATCTAGGAGCCCGCGTTTCACGTCCTCATCATCTGTGAGAGGCTCAATCATGGCCGCCAGAATGGCTCGTTCAACTGGCATACCTTGGGCAATCAAAGTTGCGGCATAGACGACAAGGCGGGTGGAAACCCCCTCCTCGAGATCCTGCCCTTTGAGCGCCCTGAGTTTGTTGGCAAGACGGACCAGGGATTTTACCCGCGCTACGTCCAACCCGCTTTCCTCTGCAACAACCTCTGCTTCAAGATCAGCTGCCGGGAAATCGAATTCCATTGAAACAAAACGCTGACGTGTTGAGGGTTTCAGCGTCTTGAGAATGTTTTGGTAGCCAGGGTTATAGGAGGCGACCAGCATGAAGCCGGGCGCGGCCACCAGTTCTTCGCTGGTCCGGTCGATCGGCAATGTGCGCCGGTCGTCGGTCAGCGGATGGAGCACGACGGTCACATCCTTGCGCGCTTCCACCACCTCATCAAGGTAACAGATCGCCCCTTCGCGAACTGCGCGGGTCAACGGACCATCAACCCAGACGGTTTCACCGCCCTTTAGAAGATATCTGCCGATCAGGTCGGCTGCCGACAAGTCATCATGACAAGCGACGGTATAAAGTTTGCGGCCGAGTTTAGCGGCCATGTGTGCCACAAAGCGGGTCTTACCGCAGCCAGTCGGGCCTTTCAAAAGGACCGGCAAACCGTTGGCGTGAGCGGCTTCAAAAACCGTGCACTCATCGCCTTGCGGCAGATAGAAGGGGGCAGATGCCGCCCCCTTTGCCAAGGATACACTTCCTTCCATTGGAATTACTCCGCAGGAGCTGCGGCAGTGTCGCCACGCTCGATGATTTCTTTCCGCGGAACTGCAACCGCGTAGATGAAGAGCAACGCTCCGATGACAACCGCGATACCGGAGCCGAAGCGCATCCAGTAGAACAGTGCCAGCTGATCCTGAACGTCCATGAAGTAGTCGCCGTTGACCCGTTGCAGGTGTGTTTGGATTGTACCGGCAAATGTCAGGACGAAGGTCATGAAGGTCATACCACCGGTCATCAACCAGAAGGATGCCATGTTCAGAACTTGGTTGTACGGATCACGACCGCGCAAGATAGGCATTGCGTAGGAGATGATCGCCAGGTTCAGCGATACATAAGCACCGAAGAAGGCCAGGTGACCGTGGGCCGCTGTGATCTGCGTGCCGTGGGTGTAGTAGTTCACGCCATGCAGAGTGTGCAGGAAGCCCCAGACGCCAGCACCGAAGAAGGCAAGTGTGGCACAGCCGAGCGACCACAGAAGTGCAGCCTTGTTCGGATGATCCCGGCGGCCTTTCCAGACCATTACGAAGGCAAAGGCCATCATTGCGAAGAACGGAATGACTTCCAAGGATGAGAAGATAGATCCTATCCACTGCCAGTAAGCCGGAGTACCGATCCAATAGTAGTGGTGACCCGTTCCAAGGATACCGGAGAACAGAGCTGCGGCAACGATGACGTAGAGCCATTTTTCAACGATCTCGCGGTCAACACCCGTCAGCTTCAGCATCAGGTAAGCAAGGATCGAGGCCATGATCAGTTCCCAAACGCCTTCAACCCAAAGATGGACAATGTACCACCAGTACTGCTTATCAAGCGCCAGGTTTGAAGGGTTGTAGAAGGCGAAGAGGAACAGCAGCGCCAGCCCCCACAGACCGAGCAGCAGGATGTTGGAAATGGCTGTCTTCTTGCCTTTCAGCACGGTCATGGTGATGTTGTACAAGAACATCAATGCAGCAACCACGATACCGACCTTGACCCATTTGGGCTGCTCGATGAATTCACGGCCTTCTTTGCCGAGCAGGAAGTTGCCTTCAAACAGGTTGAAGACGTAGGTGACAACCACACCCAGTGTGCCGACCACCAGAATCAGTAACTGTAGGTAGGCCAACTTTGGCGAATGCAGCTCCCGCTCCGCTTCTTCCGGTACGAGGAAATAGGCGGCGCCAAAGAAGCCGAGCAGAAGCCAGACGATCAGGCTGTTGGTGTGCAACATCCGGATGATGTTGAAAGGCAGCAACTCCGAAAGGAAGTTGGGCTGGACATAGACAAAGCCCGCCAGCAAACCGCCGATCACCTGGATGGCAAAGAGGCCCATAGCGACGGCGAAATACGCCAGGGCAACTTTCTGAGATTCGTATTTCATCTTAAGTTCCTTTTGCGTTCCAATCAGCCGGCGTCGTTCGGCGGCCAGTCCTGGGCGTCGATCTTGTCGGTCCAGATCAGGAAGTTCGCCAAGTCGCGGATTTCCTTATCGGTGAGATTGAAATTCGGCATCTGCCGGCGGCCTTCGATGCCGGTCGGCATAGCTTCCATCCAGGCTTTGAGCGTTTCGAAAGCCCCTTCCGGGTCGTCCAGGACGCCCCAGCGGGTCATCACATTGCCGACTTCCGGAGCGTAGTAGCCCCCCTCGCCGAGGATCGTATGACAGTTGATGCAAGCGTGTTTTTCCCACACGTGCTTACCTGAAGCGACACTTTCGGTGATACCCGCGTGGTCGGTAGACGTCCCGGTGATGTAGAAGTGGCTGTGCACCGACAGCCCTAGGAAGATGAGGATGAAGAACAGTGACCCGCCATAGAATATATTTCGGGCCATGCTTTTAGTCATGACTTCGCGCATTACGCGCTCCTTTCCCCGTGTTGATAGTGGCGAAAGAGTGGCAGCGCGGCGCCTTTTTTCCTTAACCAAAGTCAAGTTTGGTTTCGGCTGGATTGCGAATCGTGAATTTCGCGAATTGTTTCCGCCATTTTTTTCCAATGGCTTAGACGTAATATTCCTTACTATTCACAGATGAGCCGCCACCAGCCGCAGAAACTTGCCATTCCGGGGCCGGTCTATTGTCTGCAGTTCCCAAGTTCTGTGCACATTTTTGCCATCTTTAGCCTCTGACCACCGGCACTCTTAGCAAAAGTCAAGGAACGACTCTCCAGTCCGACGCAACTTGCACCTGCCTCACCTGGATTTGGAGATGAATATGTCACATCCAAGAAATTATAAGCGGGCCGGCCGCGCGTTAGCCGCCAGCTTTGCTCTGATGCTGGGCGGCGTGGCAACGCCCGCTTTAGCTGAAGGCCCCACCTTGAGCGAGGAGGCCTTCGAAAGTTCCAAGCAGCTCTATTTTGAAAGATGCGCCGGTTGTCACGGTGTTCTTCGCAAAGGCGCTACAGGCAAAAGCCTCGAACCAATTGTGAAGAAAAAGAATGCTGATGGCACTGTCACAGAAACCGGTACCTTGAAGCTTGGCCAGGAACGTCTTGAGAAAATCATCTCCTGGGGTACCGAAGGCGGCATGAACAACTTCTCGGACATCATGACCGAGCAAGAAATCAAGGACATGGCGACCTACATCATGATGGAGCCGCCGAAGCCGCCTGAAATGTCCCTTGCGCAGATGAAAGAAACCCGCAAGGTCTATGTCGAACCCAAGGACTACCCGACCAAGCCTCTGCACGGCCGGAACTGGGAAAACTTCTTCGTCGTAATCGAGCGTGACGTAGGTAAGGTTGCTGTCATCGATGGCGACACCAAGGAAGTCCTTGCTCACATCCCGACCGGCTACGCCGTGCACGTGCTGAAAGCGTCTGAGCATCACAAGCTGGACGAACCGGAAAATCCGGGCCGCTTCTGGTACACAATGGGCCGTGATGGCAAGATGACCAAGATCGATCTCTGGCAGACGCCAGACAAGATGTTGGTTTCCGAGGTCTCTATCGGTTATGACGCTCGTGACGTTGCCGTGTCTGGCGATGGCAAATACGTCATCGGCGGTGCCTATTGGCCTCCACACTTTGCCATCGTTGATGCGCACACAATGGAGCCGGTCAAGGTTGTCTCGACCCGCGGCGTCAACGTCGACGGTGACTATGTAGAAGAAAGCCGCGTGGCAGCTATCTACACCACACCGAACGAGCCCACCTGGATCGTAGCGGTTAAAGAACTCGGTCAGCTGTGGCAAGTTGATTACACCGACCTGGATAACCTCCGGATCGACAAGATCAATTCTGCTAAGTTCCTGCACGACGGTTTCTTTGATCCAACAGGCCGGTACTTCCAGATTGCGGCGAACGCGTCGAACAAAATGGTCGTTGTGGACACCAAAACCCACAAACTTGAAGCCATGATCGACACAGCTCCACTGCCGCACCCGGGACCTGGCGCCAACTGGAATGATCCGAACTGCGGACCGGTTGCCGGTACCACCCACCTTGGTGAAGGTACCGTGACGGTTTGGGGCAACGATCCTGAAGGTCACCCCGATAAAGCATGGAAAACCTGCTACGAAGTCGAAACCGACGGCGCAGGCCTGTTCATCCGGACACACCCGAACTCCAAGTACATCTGGGCTGACCAGACGAAACATCCGGAGCCGGAAGTTCAGCAATCTGTTCAAGTCATCTCGAAAGAGACCGGCGAGATTGTGAAAACTATCCAGATCACGGAAGAAGAAGGGAACGTCGCCGTTCACTTCGAATTCAACCAGGATGGTTCGGAAGTTTGGGTCTCCAAATGGAACCGCGCAACTTCGAAAGAGCCAAACGGCGAAATGGTCATCTATGACGCCGAAACTCTGGAAGAAAAAGCACGGGTCAAGGGCCTCTATGCTCCGACCGGCAAGTTCAACGTCTACAACCGTTCGAACCACGTCACATAAAACGACTTAGCTCACATAGGAGGGCGGGCAATCGCCCGCCCTCCTTTTTTGCAAGCGATGCCGGGGCTTTATTGGCACTGCCAGCCGGAACTTACCGATCTTTCCCAGCGTCCTGCATTCCGATTTTCGGCGGCCTTGAAAACAGGCCCGAAAAGACACTCAAAACGGAGCCTGGACATGAGCGAGAGCAGTCAAGGTCAACAAAAAAAGCCGATCTGGCGGCGCTACCTTCTTTGGGGAATGCCCATCGGGGGCGTTGCAGCTGCTTTTGTGGCCGGCATTGTTTTCTGGGGCGGTTTCAACACCGCAATGGAAGCCACCAACACCAAACAATTCTGCATCTCCTGTCACGAGATGCGCGACTTCGTCTATGAAGAATACAAAGGCACCATTCATGACGTGAACCGCTCCGGTGTCGGCGCGGTCTGTTCGGATTGCCACGTTCCAAAAGACTGGACCCACAAAGTAATCCGGAAGATCAAGGCGTCCAGGGAACTCTGGGGCAAGATGGTCGGCACTATCAACACCCGCGAGAAATTCGAAAACAAGCGGCTATATCTGGCAAAGAACGAGTGGGAACGCATGAAAGCGACCGATTCCGTTGAATGCCGGAACTGTCACGACTTCGAATCGATGATGCCGGAGTTCCAAAAACCACGCGCCCGGCAGCAGCACATGAACGCCATGACCAATGGCCAGACATGTATCGACTGCCACAAGGGGATCGCACACTCCGACGCCCGGGACCGTGCTGATGAGGCTTACTTAGAAAAACTCGAAGCGCCGAACCCAAAGTTCGTTCGGGAAATTCCGCAAGAGTATCTGGATAGCCTTGCGCGGATCGAAGCCAAGGAAGCTGAAGAAGCTGCAGCCGCCAAAGCTGCTCAGAAAGCCCAGCGCGAAGCTGTTCAGGCTCAAATTGCAGCTGCAGTCGAGTCAGCCGTTGCCGAGGCCACAGCTGCACAAGATAGTGCTTCTGGAGCATCGGATGCTGGCGGTTCAGGCGGCGGAAACGTCGCTGCGAATGTCGACTGGAACGCGGTTCCTGTCAGTGACATGACCCTGTTCTACCCAGGCCAAGCGTCCTTTGAGTGGGTGCAAAACGGCAAGACCCATGGCGGCGCACGCCCGTTCACCAAGGGCGGTGATGCTTGCACCACATGCCACGCCAAGGAGCTGGAAACCATCGGCAACAAACTCGTCGCTGGTGGCGAATTGGAACCGACCCCGATCCCTGGCAAGCGCGGCACGATCGATGCGACCGTTCAAGCGGCACATGATGATGAAAATCTCTATGTCCGTCTGCAATGGCCCGATGCTGGACACAACCCGGCCCCGTTCGTCGATGGCGGCAAAATGGATCCGGACAACCAGATCAAGGTTGCCATGATGATCACCGGCGACGGGATCGAATATGGCGATCAAGCAGGCTGCTGGGCATCGTGTCATGCGGACAACACCTACATGCCGTTTGACCCGGGCGCCGACGCCATTTCCGGCAATGCCGATGTGGCAGCCCAGCTGGAAGCCAAGGATACGATTACAAAGTATCTGACCGAGAGCCGGACCAAGGTGGAAATCAAAGGCCGCCGCGGCAAAGCGCAAGGTGGCTGGGACAAGCTGAAGCCTGCTGATGAGGTTGCAGCCCTGTTCGACGATGGCACCTACCTCGATCTGCTCCGTGTCTATGCGGACGGTTCGGCAACCAACGGCTACCTGCTCGACCGCCGGGTGAAAAACGACGGTGAAATTGCAGCCGAGGCCAATCTAGCAGGCGGCATGTGGACCGTCGTCTTCTCGCGGCCTCTGGCCTCGGATGCTCCGGGAGATGTACCGCTCGAAGCTGGCAAGACCTATACAGTCGGCTTTGCCATTCACGACGATTTCTCGTCCGCCCGTTTCCACCATGTGACGCTGAACACCAGCCTCGCATTGGATGACGACAGCGCACAGATTAACGTCGCAAAACAATAATATACCAGTGATGGGCGGCCAGATTATCTGGCCGCCCATTTTCTATTTGCGTGGGAGAAATCAAATGTTTCCAGGAATTCGCCAACTTCCCCTCGCCCTATTGGCAGTCTTGAGTGTTCCGGCAGTGTCAGTCGCTGATGAAGCGGCTGAGCTTTGCGCCAAAGCCGAAGAGCGTTACGTCGACATTTTTGGTCAACCCTCGTCAGCGGCAGACGGTGTAACCGTCGTAACGATGTATAAATACCGGTTTTGTCCTGAAAAGCTCACGGTTCCGGTCGGCACGACCGTCCGCTGGGTGAATGTGGACAAGAGAACCAGTCACAGCGTTCACTTGAAAGAAGCGGGCGAACCGGAATCAGACCGGCTCTTCCCTGAGGAAGCTTTTGAGTTCACGTTCCTTTCCGCAGGAAGCCAGCAGTATCTGTGTGGCCCACATTGGGAGACTCAGGAAATGATTGGCATGGTTACAGTAACCGATTGAATTAACGAAACATTGCGGCTTGGCAAAAAATGACTTGAGCTTGACGATAGTCAATCCGGTTCCTCGTTAAACGGGCGATTATAGTCCCGAAGATTTCAGGAAAAACGAGGTCCCGAATGACTGGTAAAGTCTATCTCATTGGAGCTGGTCCCGGCGACCCTGAACTGCTGACAGTGAAAGCCACCCGCATGATCGGCACAGCCGATGTGGTGGTTTATGACCGGCTGGTCTCACCGGAGATTCTGGCACTCGCACCGAGCAATGCCGAGATGGTGTCTGTCGGCAAATCCCCGGATAATCATCCTGTGCCGCAAGAACGGATCAACGAAATCCTCGTTGAACTGGCAACGGCCGGCAAAACAGTTGCCCGCTTGAAAGGTGGCGATCCCTTGATTTTCGGCCGCGGGTCGGAAGAGGCTGCTGTCTTGGTTGAACACGGAGTTCCGGTGGAATACGCACCGGGGATCACCGCTGCTCAGGGTGCAGCTGCCTCCAGCGGCGTTCCTCTGACACACCGAGGATTGGCGACCGGTGTCCGCTATGTCACCGGCCACCGGCAAGCCAACGGGTCGCTTGATCTCGACTGGAAAAGCCTGGCAAGTGAAGAGACAACGTTGGTGGTCTATATGGGGGTCGCCAATATCGGACAGATCGCCCTGCGCTTGATGGCTGAAGGTTTGAGCGATCAGACGCCTGTTATGGCCATTGCGCAGGCCACCACACCGCGTGAAACCCGGCATTTCTCCCGGCTTGGCGATATTGCCATCGACGCCCGCGAAGCTGGTCTCAAAGCGCCGGTTTTGTTCGTCATCGGCAAGGTCGTCACGCTAAGCGCCGAATGGCCGTCGGCCGCTGAAACCCTTGAAATGGTGGAGGCAATACCGGCAAGGCAGCGGGCCAATGCTTAGGATATTGGCCGCTGGCCTGTTTATGATTTCGGCCGTCCAAGCTGAAGAGTTCGTCTCCTCTGACGAACTTAAAAACCTCGTCCATCAGGATTGCGGGTCATGCCATGGGCTTACTCTAAAGGGCGGTCTCGGACCCGATATCCGGCCGGATACGCTTTCTCACTATGACGCTGAAACGCTCGCGACAGTGGTTCTTGACGGAATCCCTGGAACCGCCATGCCGCCCTGGCGGCCGTTGATCAGCGAGGGTGATGCCAAGCGCATCGCCGAATATTTGTTGCAAGGAGAGTTGAAATGAAATGGATTTCAGGCGCGCTTCTGGCCCTGATGCTTGGAACCTCAGCTCACTCCGACACGATTGTTGCAACAGGCGATTTGGGGCTGGTGGTGGAGCGGGCAACCGGCTCTCTTCTTCTTGTTGATCAATCGGAAAGATCATCGATTGGGCAAATCACCGGACTTGGGGATCTCTCGCACGCGAGCCTTGTCTATTCACCCGATCAACGGTTTGCCTATGTGTTCGGCCGCGATGGCGGCCTGACCAAGATCGACATCACCGAAAAGAAAATCGTCAACCGGGTCGTGCAATCCGGCAATGCAATTGGCGGGGCGATTTCCGACGATGGCAAACTGGTCGCGGTGTCCAATTACGAACCGGGCGGTGTCCGGATTTTTGATGCCGACACGCTCGAAATGGTCGCGGACCTGCCGACCGATTCCAAAACCATTGGCCTCGTCGACGCGCCGGGACGCCGATTTGTCTTCACCTTGTGGGATGAAGGCGAAACCTGGATTGCCGATATGTCTGGCGGTGAGCCAAAAATCACCAAGATCACCGATATTGGCGTCAACCCTTATGACGCGCTCATCACCGGCGACGGTCGCCTCTATATCACCGGTCTGTTTGGCGAAGACGGCCTGACGGCCATTGATTTGTGGGACCAGACACCCGAACCGATCCGCGTCTTGCCCAACTACGGCCGCGGGCAAAAGGATTTGCCGGTCTATAAGATGCCGCATCTGGAAGGCTGGGCACGAGCCGGACGGGAGTTTGTCTTACCAGCGGTCGGCCACCATCAAATTCTTTGGGTCGACGGTGAAAATCTGGAAGAGACAGGGCGGACAGACACTTATGGCCAGCCGGTGTTTGCCATGTCACGGCCCGATGGCCGGCAGGTCTGGGTGAACTTTGCTCATCCTTTAAATGACACCATTCAAGTGGTCGATACCGTGAGCAAGGAAGTCGTTCACGAGTTCAAACCGGGCAAAGCGGTGCTTCATATGGAATTCACACCACGTGGACATGAAGTTTGGGTGTCGGTTCGTGATGCTGGAAAGGTCATGATCTACGACACGCAGACCTTCGAAAAACTCGGTGAAATCGACGCTGAAAGCCCTTCCGGGATTTTCTTTACCTCCCGCGCTCACAAGACGGGTTTGTAAACCATGGACCGGATTGGAGATCCCCTTGACCGCCGGCTCTTAAACGACTGGCAGCGCGACTTTCCTGTAACACAACAGCCGTTCCTGCAGATCGCGGAGGAGCTGGATTGTAGCGAACAAACCGTCCTTGGGCGGCTGGAAAACCTGCATGCAACTGGCCGGATAACCCGGGTTGGGGCGACTTGTGCGCCGAACACAGTATCCGCAAGCACACTCGCTGCACTTGCAGCGCCGCCAGAGGCAATAGAAGAGGTTGCTGCAATCGTCGGCAGTCAGCCGGGCGTAAACCACTCTTATCTGCGCGAAAACGACTGGAACCTCTGGTTCGTTGCAACAGGCCCGGACAGGGAATTTGTCGACGCCAGCTTGCAAGATATTCAGTCGCAAACGGGACTGGACGTGCTGGATTTGCGCCTTGTACGGCCATTCAATGTCGACCTCGGGTTCAAACTCAACGGCGGAATGGACCGGCCACCAGTGCCCCGGCCGGTCTTGATAGAGCGCCTGCAGGGGGACGACGATCACCTTCTGCAGGCGCTTACCAAAGGCATGCCGATTGTCTCCCGTCCCTACAAACACATTGCTGATGAGTTAGGCGTTCCCGAGTCCCATGTTCTTGACCGAGTGTCGGACTTGGTGGACGGCGGAATCATCTCGCGCCTTGGTGTCATTGTCCGCCACAGAGCGCTTGGCTGGAGTTCCAACGCCATGGTGGTCTGGGATATCTCCTCCGAGCGGATCGATGCCGCCGGACCGGCCCTGTGCAATCTGCCAGGTGTGACACTGTGTTATGAGCGCAGACCTGTTCCAGGTGTCTGGCCTTACCGGCTTTACTGCATGATCCATGCGCAAAGCCGCAACGACGCGCTTGAAGTTCTCGAAGCTGCGAAACATCTGCCGGAGCTGGCCGGCATCGACTGCAAGGTTCTCTTCTCGAGCCGCTGCTTCAAACAAACCGGTGCCCTCATCAGCCGGCGGGGAGCTGCAGCATGACCCATGAACTGACCCAGCAAGACCGCGACCTTATCAACTTGATGCAGGAAGACCTGCCGCTGACGTCCCATCCCTTTGAACAGGCCGCGCGCCAACTTGGTATCGAGGAAAAGGATGTTGTCGACCGCCTGCTTCATCTCCGCGATGCGGGCGTTCTTACGCGTTTCGGTCCATTTTTTGATGCCGAAGCTTTAGGAGGCGCCTTTTGCCTGTGCGCAATTGCCGTCCCAGAAGAGCGCTTCGAAGAGGTCTTAACGAAAGTCAATGCTTTCGAAGAGGTCGCGCATAACTATCAGCGGGACCACAAACTGAACATGTGGTTCGTGCTGGCGACTGAAAATCAGGCTGGCATCGAACAAACCGCAAAAGCCATTGAGCGCGATACCGGTCTCAAGGTTCTCCTGTTTCCCAAGGAACAGGAATTCTTCATCGGGTTTCGAGTGAAAGCATGAAATTGGATCCGAAAGACAGAGCAATTGTTGAAGCAACCCAGGCCGGTTTACCGCTGGTCCCAAACCCTTTCAAGGTGGTTGCCGATACGTTGGGCATGGCGGAAGACGACCTAATTGAACGCTTCCGGCAGCTCAAGGAGCAAGGCATCGTCCGCCGGATCGGTGCAGCTCCAAACCATTACCGTCTGGGCATGACAGCCAATGGCATGACTGTTTGGGACGTTGACGATGCAGTTGTGGACTCACTCGGCGAGAAAGTCGGCTCTCTGCCCTTTGTCACCCATTGTTACCGCCGCCCGCGCGCCTTGCCGGACTGGCCCTACAATCTCTTTGCAATGGTGCATGGAGACAGCCGCGACGAGGTCATGGCCAAACGCGAGCAAGTCGCAGACTTGCTTGGAGACGCCGTGAAAGCACGGGACGTGCTCTTTTCCACCCGGATATTGAAAAAGACCGGTATGCGGCTGCGCAGGAAGGAAAGCTAAAACATGTTTCGCCTGTCAGAGTATATGCACCAGATCGTGGCCCCGACGCCGGTTCGCGTCCGCAAAAGCACTGGCCCTGTCAAACCCGTCGTGATCTGGAACCTGACGCGCCGCTGTAACTTGCGCTGCCGTCATTGTTATACCGTCTCTGCCGATGTCGATTTTCCAGGTGAACTGACCCACGAACAGGCAATGGAAACCCTGGATGATCTGGGACAGTTCAAAATCCCGGCTCTGATCCTATCCGGCGGAGAACCGATCGACCGCAAGGATCTCTTTGAGATTGCGGTGAAGGCCCGTCCGATGGTCCGTATGCTTGCGCTGTCCACCAACGGCACCAAACTGCACGGCGAGATGGCCGACCGGGTGGCCGACGTTGGCTTCGATTATGTCGGCATTTCCATTGACGGCATCGGCGCGACCAACGACTGGTTCCGCGGCGTCGAAGGTGCCTACCGCGATGCTGTCAAAGGCGTCCGCGAGTGCAAGGCCCGCGGTATCAAGGTCGGCCTTCGCTTCACCATCACTGAAGGCAATCACACTCATTTACCGGATCTGCTAAACCTTTGCGACGACGAGGGTGTCGACAAGTTCTACCTGTCCCATCTGGTCTATGCAGGCCGCGGCGACAAACACCGTGGCGAAGATGCCGTGCATGAACGCTCCCGCAAGGGCATGGATCTTCTGATCGACCGTGCCTGGGCCGGCGTCAATGGGAGCCGTCCGCTGGACATCGTGACCGGCAACAACGATGCCGATGCCGTCTATTTCTTGAATTGGGTCCGCCGTGAGTTCGGCGACGACACAGCCGAACATGTGCGCACGCACCTGGTCGTCTGGGGCGGCAATTCCTCGGGCCTTGGAGTGGCCAATATCGACACCCAGGGCAATGTCCACCCCGACACCTATTGGTCCGATTACACAATCGGTAGCGTCAAAGACACGCCGTTCTCTGAACTTTGGACCGGCAGCGATCCAATGCTGGCGCAGCTGCGCACCCGTCCACGTCCATTGAAAGGCCGCTGTGGGGCCTGTGCGTTCAAGGATGTCTGCGGTGGCAACACCCGCATCCGCGCCTTGCAGCTGACCGGCGATCCTTGGGCGGAGGATCCAGCCTGTTATTTGAGTGACCAGGAAATCGGTCTTGAGGACAGCCTGCATGAGCGTCTGACCGTTACTCCTTTCAAAGGAAAGAGCCATGATCCGGTTCATCGCTTCACTTAGCGCCGCAGTCATTTGTGCGTCTACGGCGCTGGCGGAGCCGGCAAAAATCTACCAGGATGCCTGTCAGGACTGCCACGGCGCCAATCGCCTGGGCGGGCTCGGCCCTGCTCTGATCCCGCAAACGCTGAAACGCATGCGCGGACCGAAGCTTGAAAAAGTCATCCGGGATGGCCGCGTGGCATCACAAATGCCGGCCTTCACCGACAGCCTCAGCGACGAAGAAATCAAGGCGCTTGCTGAGTACATCAAAACACCGCTTGATGAAGTTCCGCCTTGGGATGAAGAGCAAATTGAAGCCAGCCGCCACTTAAACGAAGACTATAAACCGGTCGAAAAACCGGTTTGGTCCTCCGACCCGATGAACATAACTCTGGCCGTTGAGACTGGAGATCATCACGTCAGCGTTTTAGACGGCGACACGTTCGAACGGCTCGACCGATTCCCGACGCCTTTTGCCGTGCACGGCGGTCCGAAGTTCGATCCCAAGGGCCGGTATGTGTTCATCATGTCGCGTGACGGCTGGGTACAGAAATACGATCTCTACGCTCTTCAGGAAGTTGGCCGTGTCCGAGCCGGCCTCAACAGCCGTAACATTGCGATGAGCCATGACGGCAAGTGGCTGGCAGTCGCCAACTATCTGCCGAACACGCTGACCATCCTGTCGACAAAAGACCTCAGCGTTGCGGAAGTCCACGAAGTCAAAGGCAAGGATGGGACACCGAGCCGCGTCTCTGCAGTTTATCAAGCGCCGCCGCGCGAAAGTTTCGTACTGGCTCTGAAGGACGTGCCGGAGATCTGGGAAGTGTTTTATGGTCCCAATCCGCCGCAGATGGGCTTTGCTCACGATTGGCGTATGGAAGGCCCGGTGAAACATCCCTCACCTTTCCCGATCCGGAAAATCACGACGCCGGATTACTTGGACGACTTCTTCTTTGACCAATCCTATGAATACGTCATGGGCGCGTCGCGCAGCGGCGAAGGCGGTCTGGTGATCGATCTGGTGATTGGTCAGAAGACGGCTGATTTGGATTTGCCCGGCATGCCGCATCTTGGGTCCGGCATCACTTGGAAATACGGTGACACCACCGTGATGGCGACACCTCATCTGAAAGATGGGACTGTTTCGGTCATCGATATGAAAACCTGGAAGACTGTGAAACGCATCGAAACGCTTGGTCCTGGCTTTTTTATGCGCAGCCACGAAAATTCGCCCTATGTATGGGCTGATGTCTTCTTCGGACCCAACAAGGACGCCATGCACGTGATCGACAAGCAGAGCCTTGAAATCATCAAGACGCTCCGCCCTGTAGAAGGTGCAACGGTGGCCCATGTCGAATTTACCCGCGACGGCAGTCATGCCCTTGTCTCCGTTTGGGAGGACGACGGTGCTGTGATTGTCTACGATGCGGAAACGCTTGAGGAGGTGAAACGTCTACCGATGCGGAAGCCTTCAGGAAAATATAATGTCTGGAACAAGATTACCTTCTCAGAGGGCACCAGCCACTGAAGCGCTGATCGTCTCGCACGGTCAGCCTTCGGATGCGCAAGCTGGGGAAGATCAGCTGCGAATGCAGGCTGAAAAAATACAGGCCTTGCTTCCCGGCTGGCATATCCGGTCGGCGACCCTTGCTGCGCCGGGTGCGCTCGAACAAGAACTGGATGCCTTTTCCGGTAAACCGTTCCTATTTCCAATGTTCATGGCAGATGGCTGGTTCATTAACACCGCTCTGCCGAAACGCCTTGGGGACCGGGAAGTGCATCAGCTGTCTCCGCTTGGAGTACTGCCGGGCCTACCGCATCAAACGGTCAAGTATCTCAAAGCAGAGGCAAAGCGGCGGAACTGGTCGTGGAACTCCTGCGATGTCATGATTGCCGCTCACGGGTCGGTCACCGGTCCTGCCGCGGCCGAGTGCGCCAACTATTTTGCCCGGCGTGTGCAAACCTTGATGACGTTCAAACAAAAGGTCCGGACCGGTTTTTTGGCGGAAGAGCCCTTTCTTTCTCAAGTCGCTCGGTTCAGCACAGCAAGAACCCTTTTGCTGCCTTTTCTGGCCGGAGTCGGATCTCACCTGACGGATGATATTCCGGAGGAACTGGAAAAAGGCAAATTCCGTGGAGTTCTGCTTCCGCCTGTCGGCGAGGCGCCGTTTGTCCCCAAACTCATTGCCCACAGCTTGAAATCAGCGGAGCAGAAGGCCCTGAACTTCGACCCGATGAACAAAGAAAGACTGGTTGTGAGTTTTGTTCCGCCGGAAGCGGCCTCTACGCCAGCCCCTGATCCGGCCGACCCTATTGAAGCCAATAAAGTTTCGCACAGACCTTCTGGATCAAAAGGACGTTCCCAGTCGGCTGCGGCGAAATTATTGAAACTGCTTCAGGGCTTTCGGAGTTTTCCGTCCGGCACTCATACAAACCGGCTTAAAGCTAGCTAACGGGCTTCGCACTTGGCCGCAGGCCGACAATTAGAAACAAAGCGCGAAACATGCGCAACGTGGTACGTTCCAAGATTGAAGAGGCATTTCCACCATGACCGCTACCGAAAAACCCTGGTCAGTGAAGAAACTTGCCGTCGTCCTTTATCCGTTCGCCGCCGGCGCTGTCGCCATCAATCTCTTCATGCTGGGCCTGATGGGCATTGCTATCGGTCTGCCGGCAATCTCGCCGGAAGTCGCACTGGTTGCTAGTATACCATTGGGAATACCTGCGACCTGGTTGTTTGCAAAATGGGTGCGCAACTTGATGGATGAAGCAGATGGACGAAAGCCGCCAGCTGATTGACTAGATCAGAGGCTGTTCAGGTGGAAGCACTTGAAAAGCCAAAAGCTGATCGATTTTAAAGTTGTAGAGCATCCTGCGTTCAGATGAACGCAGGATGCTTTAGCGGTGGCTTTTTTCGGCTTCAACGAGAATTACGCAGAACCTGATTTACCCATCTAACCATAAAGTTTCACCGTTCTGACGAACGGCAAATGCGGTTGTATCTACATAAAGTGCGAGGATTTCTTTCAGTCCTTTTTCGCCAAGCACCAACGCGGCTGTCGACAAACCGTCAGCGACTGCTGCAGAGCGGGAAATCACGCTGACAGCACTTAAGTCAGTGCGAACTGGCGCGCCCGTTCTCGGGTCCAGAATGTGCGAGGTCTTGCCGGCTTCATCGAAGGTTGTTCCAGTCTGGGCGGAACTGGCGACAGCCATGTCGGACACGGTGGTTTGTTCGGCAAACTCTTTCCGTTTTGGATCTGGCCGGAGAGTAACCGGCCAGCCTTTTTGAATTTCACCCGCGTTAGACTCACCGATGCCGTTCAAACGTAGTTCTCCGAGATCGACGGCAACGTTGGTAAAGCCCTTCGACTTCAAAAGCTCCGACACCCGGTCGGTGATGAAACCTTGCGCAATCCCGTTGAGGGTCAACGCCATTCCAGGTGCCAAAAAGCGAATTTTCCCACTTTCAATCTGAACTTTGGAGAACCCGGTCTGGCTCAGCGCTTGTTTGTGCAAGCGGCTGTCATAATCGCCAGCTGCATAATAGGCCCAGAGAGGTTGAATGGTCGGATCAAAAGCGCCGCCAGTTGCCTCATGAAGCTGTTTTGCAAGCGACAACAACTGAAGCAAGTCGAAGGACGGTCCGTCCAGTAGGCCTTGGCGGTTCAACCGGGACAGTTCACTCTCGGACTTATAAAGGCTGAAGATGTTTTCCAGCCTGGCGATCTCCAACTCGATCTCGCCAAACAGGCTTCTTGCTTCCTGCGCATCATCATGCACGAGATTGATTTCAGCGCCTGCCCCCAGAGCGATACCTGTCCATCGATGGATGGCAGGAGCAGCGGCTGCAGCCCCCGGGAAAAGAGCGACGGCCGAAGCGCTTGCCGCACTGATTTTCAAAAAACGGCGCCGACTTAGTTTGCTTTCCGGCATTTCTATTCCAGTCATTAATGCACCCCGTTCGAACCGGGTTTTAACAGCTGCAGAGCGGAAGACACATCGACCGGTGCCAAAACATAGTCTTCGGAGATATCCGCTAACCGGACGACATCACCGCCGTTTTTGTCAGCAAATTCTCTGGCGCCCGTTTCCGTTCCAAAAGGAATGGTTTCCGGGGCACCCATCCCGCCAGCCTGATTACTTCCGGTTACGAACCAGGCTTCATCGGCATCAATCCAATTGTCGTTGCCTGGCTGGGTCCAGCTGACCGCCTTGTCCATGTCGTTGACATAAATCGCGGCAATCTCGTCGGTTTCTTCAGGTGACAGCTTGAAGGCAACCGCATCCCGCACCTGGGTAAACCAGACCGGGAACGGATTTCCCGCCAGATGGATCTGGGCTTTGGGGCCATCATGCTCCAGGACTGTCATCTGGCAATAATGGCCAGCTGCTTCCGGCGTCAGTTTGATTGCGGCCGGTTTGGCAATTTCAATTTCTTCCTGACAGCCCACCAAGAGGCTGGCGGCCAGAAAAACAAAACCAAGGCGGATCATGGGGTAATCCTCCGGATAAGAACCGTTGCGGCCAGTAGGGCTGCGCAGGCAAACAAGATGAGCGAGGCAAGGGCAAGTGCTGGATCGAACGGCAAGGTTTCGGCAACACCGGCCATTCCGCCAACAAGGCTGCTGGCTTCAAGTGCGGCCAGATTGAACAGCCGGAACGCATCTGCCGGGTTCAGCAAAACCGCATAGGGAAAGACCTTTGCCGCAAAGACGCCGCCCGGATTGGCGACCAGAGCCCCCAAAAGAGCCAGATCGTAAAGGACAACAAACACCAGCCACACAGCAATGGCAGCCGCAGCTGCCGTGCCAACCTGCCGGGTCAGGCAGCTCAAGACATAGCCGATGGCGACGAAACACTGACCCAGTATAAGCGATGTTGCGATCAAACGGGCGAAATCGATCAATCCACTGGTGGATCCTGAGCCGGTCAACACCAGGAAGGCCGCAGTGGTTCCATAGCCGACCACAAGCGCGAAGGTCAAAACCAGGGAATGGCCAATCGCTTTGCCGATAAGGAATTCGGGTCTGGAAACCGGGCAGGAGAAGGTCATTAACAACGTGCCGCGTTCGATTTCACCGCACACAGCATCAAATGCCAGCAGCAGCGCAATAAGCGGCACGAGGTAAACAGACAGGCTGGCCAATGAGGCAACAGTGATCGTCAGGCGGTCCACACCGAGCGTGCCGGCAGGAGCGGAGCCGAGCAAAGCTAAAGCGAGAGAAAACGCCGCGAGGATAATTGTTGCCAGCAGGATCCAACGGTTGCGGATCCCGATCCGGACCTCTTGAGCAGCAATAGTCAGAATTCTGGAGATCATTGCTGAGCCTCCTCTTGAGCCGCTTGCGAGAAGTATTTGTAGACATCGTCCAAACTTGGTGCATGAACGTCCACATCTTCAACGAGATGGCCAAGTGCACTGATCGCAGACAGTGTCCTGACCTTCTCATCCATGCCGCAGTCGAGTTCCACCGACCGGCCATTCATACGGCTGCGGTCGATGTTTCCGAGTTGGTCCGCCACCTCTTCTGCAGCACCCGGCCGGGTCCAGATTTTCAGCCTGATCGGCAGGCCAGCCTGAGCTCGTAAGTTCGAAAGTTGGTCGTCGGCCACCAAATTGCCTTTGGACAGGATCAGGATCCGGTCAGTACGGGCTTCCAATTCGGTCAAGGCATGTGACGACAAGAGTACGGTTGCGCCCTGATCGGCAATTTCGCCAATCAGTTCATAGACATTCTGGCGGGATATCGGATCAAGACCTGTGGTCGGCTCATCGAGCAGCACCAGTCTCGGATGTCCAATCAAGGCTTGTGCAAGGCCAAGGCGCTGACGCATGCCCTTTGAATAAGTGCCGACCCGCCGTTTGGCAGCGTCTGCCAAACCGACCCGGTCAAGCAGGTGCATGACATTCTTCGGTTTTTCACCTTTGAGCCGTGCATAGTAGCTAAGCACTTCCCGACCTGTCAGGGCCGCGGGGAACGCCACAGACTCCGGCAAATAAGCCGTATTTGACCGGGCCTCCTGGCTGCCAGGTTGTGACTCCAGAACGGAGATATCGCCACCGTCCCGGTTCAAAAAACCAAGGACCATCTTGAAGAGCGTTGTCTTGCCGGCGCCATTATGGCCCAAAAGGGCAACACGTTCGCCGGCGGCCAGCGAAAAGGAGACATCGTTGACCGCAGTGTGGCTCGAAAACCGTTTGGTGACATTCTGAACTTCTAAGCTCGTCTTTGTCATCCTTGAACTCCGGAATTGGGTACGGACCCGGCGGGTGGATGCATCAAAGGTGCATTGTCTACGATACCACCCGGCAGCAGGGCCGGAAATTGGGATTGCGTCCAGCGCAGCAACTGCACAGCTGGACTGCCGATCAGGATCTTGGCGGACGGCTGGGTCCACAACACCTGGTCGACCATATCATTCGGACGGTAAGCGGTATCGGCGAGGCCATCGCCATTCATATCGAAAGCCGCGTGGTCACTCCAGAAATTGCCGCGGCCATCTGTGCTCCAATCAAGGGAGCGGCTGCCGACATATTTGACCTGCGTCTTGTTGCGAATGAACGCGTTGCCTTGGAACTTGTTTCTTGCGGATCCCGCTGTGAAATGAACACCAATCGGACATCTTTCGAAGCGGTTGTCCGTCACTTTGTTCTTGTTCGCATTGTACATGAACAGGCATTTCTCACCGCCACCGAAGACTTGGTTGCCTTCGATTTTCGCCCGGTTGGCATAATTCAACATCAAACCGTGATGCTTGTCGCCTTTTGAGACATTGTCGCGAACCTTAAGTCTGTCCGAAAACATCAAGGCATAGCCGATATCATTTCCTTCGGAGACATTGCCTTCGATGACACCACTGTTGCCATGCATGTAGTGAACCGCAAACCGCAATTGCGAGAAGTGGTTGTTGCGGAAGGTATCCTTGTGGCTGGTGTTGACGAACACACCGTCGCGGCCAAAGCGGATCGTGTTGAACTCGGCCAACAAATGCGGCGAGTTCCAAACATAGATGCCATTGCCACGTTCATTGGGGCGTAGATCCTGACGGCCTTCGATCAGGTTGTTGGACACCACGGCATCATCCGGGCCATGAACATCAACACCGGTTAGATTGTTCAGGATCTTGTTGTCCCGGACGGTCGCGCGGTCAGCCTTCTTGGTCAGTTTGACACCGGCATCCAATGTCTGGTGAGACAGACCTGATCCGGTGATGATCAGATTGGAAACCGTCACATCCGGCGCATCGACGGTAATCACACTACCGGTACCAGTGCCTGTGACACGGGCACCATCAGTCCCCAACAGTTGAAGCGGAACTTCAATCGTGATCGGACCTTGGTGATCGCCAGCTGCAAGCCGGAGGATGTCCCCGGCTTGCGCTTTTGTAAGGGCCTGTTGCAAAGCGCCCTGCTCGGCAGAAACTTTCCATTCTTCTGCGGCCAGCGGGTTTAACCCGGCAAGCACCGCAGCGAGAAAGGTTATCCCGCCGGAGAGTATGTGCAGAGCGCTATGCATTGTTAGGCGCCTCTTGGCTCGACGAACATCCGGCCGCGCATTTCCATGTGAAGTGCGTGACAGAACCACTGACAGTAGAACCAGTGTACACCCGGACGTTCCGCAATGAAGGTCACAGAAGCCGTGGCCTGCGGTCCAACTTCCATGGCAACACCGTAGTTTGCCAGGCAGAAGCCGTGAGTCAGGTCGTCGATGTCATCAATGTTGGTGACATAGACGGTGACTTCATCGCCCTGCTTAACCGTGAATTTCTCCATGGAGAAGTTCGGAGCAACCGAAGACATGTAGACTCGGACCTTGTTGCCGTCGCGGATAACATCCGCTGCGTCTTCAAGATCAACACCATCGGCTTTGGCTTGCTCAATCGCATCGGCAAAGCTCGGGTCATTCCGATCCCAAACAATCGCCGGGTTCACTTTTGAACGGTGAACGACGATGCTGTCATGCGGCTCGGCAAAGGTCGGGCCGTCATGGACAACCTTCATTTTGTCGCCAGAGATGTCGATCAGCTGCTCGTTTTCCGGCTTCAACGGACCAACGTTCAAGAAGCGGTCCTTCGAGAACTTGTTCATCGAAATGAGCCACTTACCGTCTGCTTCTGCGGTCTCACCCATGGATGTCGAGTTGTGACCCGGCTGATAGTGGACGTCGACTTTATCCAGAATTGGATCAACGTCCGCACCACCATAGGCGTCTATTGCCTTTTGGATGTTCCACTTGGCCACCTGACTGTCCAGGAAGAGGGTGGTGTAGCCGTTACCGTTGTTGTCGAACGCAGTGTGAAGCGGGCCAAGACCCAATTGCGGTTCTGCAACGATGGCGGAACGCGGATCAGCGTTGTCTGCAAACAGTGCATCCACTTTGGTCACGTCGATCACAGAAACTGTCGGAGACAGCTTGCCATTGATGACGATGTGCTTCTTGTCCGGAGCCGCGTTGACACCATGCGGGCTGTTCGGAATCGGAATATAGCGTGTGAAGTTGGAGTTGGCATCTTTGCGGCCATCAACAACCGGAACACCTTTCATTTCCGTATAGTTGCCGGCAGCAACAGCTTCCTCGATGGCCTTAATGTTGAAGACAACAACATGGTCGAGTTCGCTCTCGGTCATTTCGGCAAGGTTGGTTCCCATTTCCGAGTTATAGGAAGTCGAGAAGGCGTATTTGCCCTGGTAGTCACAGTCGGTGTTGTCGAGGTTACCTGAAACAATCACCTGCCATGCGACCTTCATGGTGTCACCGTCGATCGCGGTGAAGATGCAGGCGTATTTATCCGGCTCATCCAGGATGCTGCCGTCGTTGACCAGCGGCGCTTCATGTTCGCCGTTTGCGAAGACGTAGCCCGTGCGCGGATATTTCTGCGGACGCATGCCATGAATGTCATGGGCATTCGGGATCTCGATGATCTTGTCCGTCTTCATCATTTTCAGGTCGATACGCGCAACGCGGGTGTTCGCCTTGTCGTTGGCGAAGATGTAGCGACCGTCGTATGTGCCGTCGGTGAAGGACATGTGCGGATGGTGAAGGTCACCATTGTCGTAGGTCACTTTGCCCTGAGCCTTCAAGAAGGCTTTGGTTTCCGGCAGCAGGCCTTCGGTCAGGATTTTCAGAGACTCGTTGGTCTGACCCCAACCTGTAGCGGAACAACGGTTAAAGACCGGAATGCGCATCAGTTCGCGCATAGAAGGAACACCGAGAATGCGGACTTCGCCTGTTTGGCCTGAAGACCAGAAACCGTAGTATTCGTCCAGCTCGCCCGGCGCCAAATGTGCGCTCTGGCCGCCTTCAGCAGCAGTTGCCGGTGTCGCGCTTCCAAGAGCAGCGGCGCCCATGCCGGCTACAACAGCCGTTTTTGCAGTTCCCCCTAGCAATGCCCGGCGTGACATTGCTCTTTCTTTTAAACTCTCCGTCATGACTTTTCTCCTTGTGTCGGTGTCGGAGTTCATCCAGCTGAGTTGGCGGTAGTCACCCCGCCGTCCGGTGCCGGTTTCGTGTTCCCTGTCTGAGTTTCAAGTTTCTGCCGATCGGCGCGTTTCTGAGCCCAGACGGGGCATTCCTTGTTGTGTCTCCTCGTGTGGGAGTTCACCCAGCTGGGTTAGCGGTAGTCACCCCGCCAGCCTGTGCCGGTTTCGTCATCCCTGTCTGCTTCTCGAACTTCCGCCGCTTGGCGAGTTTCTTGATGCAGACGGGACATTTCTGATCGTGCTGATACAGGACCTGGCAATGCAGGCAGTTCAGGCACTCGTTCGGATTGATGTTGCCTTCCGGATGGATGGCTTGGACCATGCATTCCTTGCCGCAGCGCTGGCATGGATCGCCGCAGTCGCGGTAGCGTTTCAGCCAGTCAAACATGCGCAGGCGCGCCGGGATCGCCAGGGCAGCGCCCAGCGGGCAAAGGTAGCGGCAGTAGAACCGTTCAATGAACAGACCAGCCACCAGCAGCGCGACCGCAAAGAGGACGAAGGGCCACGCCCGCTGGAATTTCAGGATGATCGCTGTCTTGAACGGCTCCACTTCCGCATAGTGTTCGGCAACGTCAAGAGAGTAGAGGGACAGGCCGAACAATCCGAGGAAAATCATATACTTGAGTGGCCACAGGCGTTCGTGGAGAGCCCAGGGCACTTCGATCTGAGGAATACGGGCAACCTTAGCTAGCCGGTTGGTCAGCTCCTGCATCGCACCGAACGGACACAGCCAGCCGCAATAAGCACCCCGCCCCCAGAACAAGAGCGCTGCAGCAACGGAGAACCACAGCAGGAATACCAACGGGTCCATGAGAAAAGCATCCCAGCTGAAACTACTGGTCAATGACGAGAAGAACGCCATGACGTTGACGACCGAGAGTTGCGCATTTTGCATCCAGCCCAGCCAAACCAGCGTGAACGTCAGGAAGGCAATCCGGAACCAGAACGTGAAGCGTTCGTTGCGGGTGACCTGCATCTGGAAGAAGAAGACGATCGTCAGAATACCGATCGCACTGGCCAAGATAATGATGTCGGCCTTGCGGTCTTCCCAGATACGGACCCAAAGTTTCGGCGCGTCATCATCGCCGTTGACAAGAGCCTGTGTTGAAACTGGATCGCCAGCGGCGAGCGCAACTTCTTCGACCTTCAGATACGCATCCGGCAATTGATAGCCGAGATCAAATGTCAAGAAGACCTTGTCGATCGGGCCGACCGCGCGCTGAACCAACAGCTGCAGACGGAAATCCTTGGAAGGATCAAACCCGGCATCGGCAGGAATGATGAACAGATCCATCTCGACAAAGGCTGGAGACCCATCTGCTGCAATTTCACCAACGCGCACTTGCTGCTTGTCGAAGAAGCGAACGGAGATATCGTCCTGGATTAGCTGGATCCGGTCAAAAATACCGCCGCGGACATACCCAGATCCTTTGAAGGAATACCGTCCCCGCCCCATGACCAGGATCGCATGCTCACCTTCTTTCAAACGGTTCTTGAGATTGTCGTACTCCCGTTGACCAAGAAGGGATAGACCAATGGACGGCACATTTGCCAGACCCATGTACATGTCGATGAAGGTGTCTGTATCCGGGCCATCTTCCGGGCGCTTGATCGCACGCGGATCGCCTTGAGCGACGAAGGCTTCATTCACCTGAGCCACGTCCAAGGACATACGCCGGACAGAGCCATCGCCAGTCATGGTCATCCAGTCACTGACGGCCACCTTCTCGTAATCGATGATCTTCTTGGGGCCGGTGTCGGCTACAGCTTGGACCAAACCTCCCAAACCGAGAAAACGGGCGACTTTAATACCTGCGCGGACGATCGAATCGTCAATCACCATGATAGTGACGGTCGCACCCGAAATGATGTCCAGCTCGTGCGCGGAGCCGCCTTGCTGCGCTTCGATTTTGAGATCCAGACCGGCATAACCTTCTGTCACCGCCTGAATTTTCGAATCGGGAATACCAATTAGAACAATCGGTTCTGAGTGTTTGACCAGCCGTACTCCGGTTACGACTGCATCAGGGTCAACGCCAACCATCGTGTGGATCGGCTTGCCCGAATATCCCGTTGTCGAAACAAAGTCAGATGTCAGGAAGACCCAACCAACTGTTTCACCGCCTTTAAGGGCAGGAACAACCGGAACATCGTCCCGCACAGCACCGAAACTATCGGCACCGGGAACCATTTCAGATGGTTGAACTTTATCCAGAAACCTTGAAACCAGCGCGTCAGCAGCGTTGGCCGTCGGGGCCAATACCAATGCAGCTAGAATGGCCAGGCACAAGCACAGTATCTGAATTATTTTACCGGGACGCCCCACGGGACACGCTCCAACAAATCATGCATAATATTTTCAAGATTTGTTTTGCGCCTTCGCCGATCTGTTTTCTTTGACGATAGTCAAGAAGACACGTAACGAATTGCAATCTTGTACAAACTTCCGCTTGGCGCGTTGCGACAGAAAGCGCTTCCGCCGTCGAAAACAAGAAGCGCTCTGATTGGAGTTATTTCTGTTTGCGAGGCGTTGTCAGGATCGGGAAATAGACACCGAGATAGAGCGAAAATGCTGCAATCCAGAGCCCGCCAGACAGGAACATGACTGTGTAGTACTCAACAAATTGCGTTCCGAACGTCCGGACCAAGGCGCCGGCGATGATCAATACATAAGCAATAGAAATCGGAGCTGGAGCGATAAGCGGCCGACCACTGTGGCCAAGAGACGCACGGGTCATCATTGCCATGGTCATACATCCGACAGCGCCTACAGCCAGAAGATGAAGGGCTGCCGTTTCTGGCAACACAGCAAACAAGATAGAACTGCCGTAGACGATATACCCTGCCCCGAGCAGCAAATAAGCTACGTGAAGAACCCACAAAATCGGATTGTTTAGAGTTTTCAACCCTACCCATCCGAAAAGACGGGCCAAGTTCACGCCACCTGCCACCAAACAAATCAGTCCCAAAACCTGCTCTGGTACGAACGGCAAGCATGCCAAGACGGCAAGCAACGCTGATAGGATGCCAACACGGTCCAGCCATTTGTGGGACGCAGGCAATTTGCCAGTATGACCTGCCCGGTTCAGGGCATTTCGAGTAAAAGCTGGAACGACCCGGCCTCCGATGATCGCAATCATCGCGGCGCTGGCAAAAATACCCAGCCGGACGCCAGCTTCGGTATTGCCTCCGGCCCAACCAAGCCACTCAAGATGCATGAACAGATTGCCGATAAAAAGCGCGGCCAAAAGAAACAGAAAAATGACATTTCTGAGTTGAGACAATTGTGCAAGCCGCCCAAAAATCGCGATCGAAAGCACCGGAACAAAGGCCAAATCGATTGCGGCGACCAGAAGCGGATCAAGCACCGAGGACATGCCGACTGCAATCCGGCCTGACAGCCAGACCAGACCGGCAATCATGACAAAAGCAGGCCCTGCTTCATTGCTGCCTGTCCAATTTGGGACAGCTGTCACAAAAAAACCGGCCATCACCGCAACAGTGTAGCCAAACATCATCTCGTGGGCATGCCAAAGGTGTGGCGCTGTGTTTATAGGAAGTGCCAGAAACGCGCCGCCTGCTGCATGCACACCGAGCCAAAACACCCACGCCACCATTGCAAAGACGGCATAAAGACCGGCAAACAAGAAGAAAAAACGGAAACCTGCGGTAAAGACTACCGGAAACTGAATTTGGCTCTTACCGTCTTTTGACATCGCAGCTTCAACCATGACCCTACCTTCATCAAAACGATGGAAGACCCTGCAATGGTGAAGATTGGTGACAGCACCTTTGAACAGTTTCGTCCAATGAGATGATTACAGCGTCTCCGCAGCCAAGGCTTGACCTTGGTCAATCAGGGGCGGTTATTGGTGAGAGCTGGTGTCTTGCAGGCAATTTCCCGGCAGTGACACCGCCGGGAAATCATAAGTCTCTTAGCGTTTGGGAAGCTGGATCCACTCGGTCATAGCAACATCGGCGTGGGCGAATTGAGGCATGCTGGCGCTCAGGTCATCCATATTCTTGATGTCTTTCTCATTGAGGAAATCCTGCGTGATCAGAGTCGGTGGAACAATCACGGAAGCACCAGGGTTTTCTCCAGCCAGCATCATCGCGAGCGCCCGTACCGAGACTTCGCCAACCACGGCAGGATTGGTCGCAACTGTTGCGACCCAGGCTGACCCCGGCTCCCGCATTGCCGAAATATCAGCTGTCGAAACATCGGCGGAATAGATGTCGATGTCGTCTGTCAGACCGGCTTCGTCGACTGCGATTTTGACGCCTTTCGCAAATTCATCATAAGGCGCGAAGACCACATTGATGGTCGGATTGGCCTGAAGGACCGCACGGGCCTGATTGGCCACGGAGTTCGCGATTGGGTTGTCCAGCGTGCCAAACATGGCTGCTTCTGTGATGCCCGGATTGGCGTTCTTGGTTTCTTCCCAAGCAACGTGGCGGCGATCCAGCGGTGCAATGCCCGGGACATAAACATAACCGGCTGTGAAGTCGGTACCATTGTCCTTGACGGCTTGCTCAAGTGCGAGCTTTCCGAGCATGTAATCGGATTGTTCGATCTGCGGAATAGCTTCATTTTCGACGTTCACATCGAATGCGACAACTTTGATGCCGGCATCAACTGCCCTCTGAGCCGCTTCTTTCATGGACTCGGTCAAACCGTGCTGGATGATGATGCCATCCACACCGAGCGCAATCGCCTGGTCGACCATATCTGCCTGCAAGGCAGCATCCTGGCGGCTGTCAAATACCCTAAGATCGACACCAAGCGCTTCCGATTGGTTCTCCACCCCGGACAAATAGGCCTGGAAGAAGTCTCCCGTTGACAGATAGCGCACCAGAGCAATGGTCACGTCTTCCGGTTTGTCAAACGGTGCGGGCATATCTGCTGCCAGGGCCTGTCCGGCGCCAAGAGCAATTGCGGTCGCTCCGGCCAATTTCAATAAACTGCGTCTCAACATTGTTTTTCCTCCCAGTTATCTACGTCTTTCATGAATGTCCGCTGCCGGCGCGCCGCGCAGACAGGTAAAAAGTGAAGACCAGCGCCAGAACAAGGACCGCGCCTTTGACAAAGTCCTGGGTGTAGTAAGGGGCATTCATCATCGTCATTCCCTGAAGAAGGATGCCGACAAAGAGGGCGCCGATCGCAGTTCCAAAAGCGTTCGGACGGGCAGCGCCCAAGACGGCAAACCCGATCAGGGCTGCGGCCACGCTGTCTAAAAGAAGATTGTTCCCGCTGGCAATGTCTCCGCGTCCAAGCCGCGCGGCCAGCAAAATTCCGCCGATCGAAGCGGTGACACCGGAAATCATATAAGCGGTGATTTTGTAGGTGTTGACCGGTGTTCCCACCAATGCTGCCGCCCGTTCATTGGAGCCAATGGCATACTTGAGGCGGCCGTGGCGGGTGAAGCCAAGGTACAGCCAGATCAGGATGGCAATCAAAATGAATATGACGACAGGCACCGGCACCAATCGGTCCAGAACCAAATCAAACCGGTGACGTCCAAGCCAGAGAAAAGCCTGCGAGAAGCTGCCTTCGGCCACAGACCCATTTGGCAATGCCATGCCGGTGGCAATGGAATTGCCTTGTGTTGGAATGCGCTGCAATCCGATCAGCAAGAACATCATGCCGAGCGTTGCCAGAAGATCCGGCACCCGGAACTTCACAATCAATACGCCATTGATGAAACCAACAGCGGCGCCCATTAAAAGACATAGAAGAACAGCGACATAGGCCGGCTGCTCCAGAATAACCATGGAATAGGCGGAGAGCATCAAAGCCGAGGTGGCAACGGCTCCGATGGACAGATCAAACCCGCCGACCACCAAAGTGCAGGTCACCCCAAGTGCCAAAATGCCTGTTATGGCAACCGACTGAAGAACAAATACAGCAGACCGCGGGCTCGCAAAGCCAGATGCCGCCAAGCTGAAATAGATAATAAGACCGGCCAGCAGGATCAAAAAACCGTACCGTATGGCGAATTTCAACAAGTTATCCTGCATTTACCTGCCCAGAAGTTGTCCCTGAAATTTGTGCGACGAGCGCACCAAGATCGACGTTTGCATTGATGTGCTCTCCGGAAATACTGCCTTCGTTCATGACGATGATCCGATCCGCGATCTCAAGCGCTTCATCAATCTCGGCCATGAAAACCAGTGTGGTCCGGCTCCCTGCCGTCTGACGGATGTGTGCGCCGATATCCCGCCGGGCACCGATGTCCACGCCTTGGAAGGGTTCGTCCAAAAGAAGCACTCGGGAAGCTTTCAACAGCCAGCGACCGATCATCACCTTTTGCTGGTTGCCACCCGACAGTGTTCCGATGCCATCGCCGCTTGACTGGCAGACAATCCCGATCTGATCGATCATTTCATTGGTTGACCGCCGCTGATTGATCCCGGCAAGAAACGAGAACCTGCTGAATGCTCCCAAAAAAGGAAGTGTCATGTTGTTGGCGATGTCGAACGCCGGGATGACCGCATTTGTTCCGCGATCCTTTGGAGACATGAATACGCCGCGGGAAATGGCCTCACGGACCGAACGTGGCTTGTAGCCGGATCCGTCCAATCGCATGACACCGGCGTGCGGCTGGGTTATCCCGAAAATGATTTCGGCCAAGCGGCTTTTGCCGCTCCCCAGCAAGCCCGTGATTGCAATCACTTCTCCCTGCCGGGCAGAAAGATCAATTGGATCGCAACCTTCCTGGATTTCCAGACCATTGAGTTCCAGAACAGGTTTGTCACCAGAAACAGGAACAACATCGACGTCGGTCATCTTGTGTCCGAGCATCGCGGTGACAGCCGCTTCCAGATCAAGCGGCTCTTGTTCGAAAACGCCCGAAATCTCGCCATCACGAAGGCAAACGATACGATCGGCTATCCGGCGGATATCCGACATGCGATGCGAGATATAAAGAATTGCCACACCCTGTGCCCGAAGCCGGTCAACCAGAGCGAACAAACGCTCGGCCTCTGCAGCTGACAAGGATGAGGTAGGTTCGTCCAGAATCAGAATCTTTGGGGTTCTTGCCATCGCGCGAGCAATTGCAATCATTTGCCGGTCGGCGACCGACAGGTCGGAGACGCGAGCACGAACATCCACTTCAATCCCCATAGACTGGGCGATTTCTTTGGCGTGCTGGCGCAACTGCCGTTCCTGAACAAACAGCCCTGCGCCTTTTTCCGTCAACCGGTCCAGCATCAAGTTGCTGGCGACATCGAGATCCGGGATGACACCGTCATCAATCGATTGGTGGACTGTAACAACACCTTGCGCGATGGCCTCAGCAGCGTCGCGCGGGGCAAAGAGTTTTCCCGAAACCAACACTTGTCCGCCGTCGGCCGAATGAAATCCGCTAATGACTTTGACGAGTGTTGATTTTCCAGCGCCATTTGCGCCCATAAGCACAGTCACGGAGCCTGCCGTGAGCTGCAGGTCCACGCCTCGCAATACATGATTTCGTCCGAAAGACTTTTGCAATCTTTCTATTTCTAGAACGAAATCAGTCAACTAACCCTCCCAGATAGGTCGTTCTCGTTATCTTCGAGAGGAAGCCTACACCCAAAAATAAACAATAGTCAATGCGATTGACATTTGACAGAAACGAAGCCTAACCTGCAATCAAACTTGGGAGAACACATCCAAATGGACGCGTCAGACAGCTATCAGGCCCTCACAGTTGAAAGCCTCTCCAAACGTTTGGGGTCATTGGATGCAGTGACAGAAAAGGTCGGCGGAGACCCGTCGTCCTGGCAAGTGGAGGAGGTCGGCGACGGCAATTTGAACCTGGTCTTCATCGTCACCGGCCCCTTGGGAAAGGTCATTGTCAAACAAGCGCTTCCCTATGTCCGGTTGGTTGGCGACAGCTGGCCGCTGCCGCTGTACCGCGCCTATTTCGAGTACCATGCACTGGTTCGACAGGCAGAAAGAGATCCGGGCAGCGTGCCGGAGATTTTTCATTTCGATGAGACACAAGCCCTGATCGTTATGGAGTTTCTTGCACCGCATGTGATTTTACGCCGCAAGTTAATCAACGGCGAAAGGGTTGAGGGCCTAGCTGAAACCTTAGGAAAGTTTTGCGCACGCACGGCGTTCCGCGGGTCAGAACTCTCCATGAAAAGCGCGGACAAAAAGGCAGATGTCGGGTTGTTTTCCGGCAATATAGAAATCCCGGCAATCACGGAAGCGCTCGTTTTCACCGATCCCTATTTCGATGCTGAGATGAACCATCACACCGATGGTCTTGATCCAGTGGTCGCTGAAATCAGACGCAACGCAGACCTGAAGGCGCGGGTTCAGCGCATGCTTTTGAATTTTTCGGCGAACACCGAAACAATGGTTCATGGCGACCTGCATTCTGGCTCGATCATGGCCACCGAAACCGAAGCCAGAGTGATTGATCCAGAGTTTGTCCAATATGGTCCGTTTGGGTTTGACCTTGGAATGATGATCGCAAACTTTCTGATGGCCTATTTCAGTCAACCGGCTCACCGCGGAGATGATCTGGACAGCTATCAGGCATGGATACTAACCGTGGTGGAAGACTGTCACACTGCATTTGTTGATGAGTTCCGCAGTCTTTGGGCCAGTGAGCGGAACGGGATGTTGTATCCCTCAGCCCTCTTCGAAGATCAGGGCCAGAGTTCCGGATCTGCCTGCACCGCGTTGCTGGCCGATATCTGGACAGATGCACTTGCGATCTGCGGAATTGAAATGCACCGCCGCACCTTATCTTTGGCGCACAATGCAGACTTTGAAGAGATCGAAGACACGGCTGTCCGCGCGCCTCTTGAGGCCCGCAATCTCATGCTCGGCGCCGAGCTGATCCAGGAATCCGAAACAATACCAAATGCAAAAACTTTGACGAACCTGGCGCGCGATTTCAACAAAAGGAACTTCCTATGAAGGTCAACGGAAAACACTACCGGTCGCTTTGGTGGGACTCAGAGCAGAATTGTCTGCAGATCATTGATCAGCGCTGGTTGCCGCATGACTTTCGCATTCAGCCGGTGCGGACAATGGAAGAATTCTCGGACGCGATAGTCGAGATGCGCGTTCGCGGCGCCCCTTTGATCGGCGCGACCGCCGCCTATGGGATGGCGCTGGCGATGGCGAATGACGCGTCTGACAACAATCTGGATGCAGCTTGGACATTCTTGGAAAAAACCCGTCCAACGGCAATCAATTTGCGGTGGGCGCTCGACCGATGCCGGACCGCTCTGAAACCTTTACCGGTAGTGGAGCGCGCTGAAGCCGCGCTGAAACTTGCCCACGCCATTTCAGATGAAGATGTCGAAATCAACCGCCGTATCGGCGAGAACGGTCTCAAGCTGATTGAGGAGATTGCTGCTAATAAGCCGAACGGAGAGCCGGTTCGCCTGTTGACTCACTGCAACGCCGGTTGGATCGCAACTGTGGACTGGGGGACAGCGACGAGTCCCATGTACCAGGCGCATAATGCCGGCATCCCGCTTCATGTCTGGGTCGATGAAACCCGCCCAAGAAATCAAGGTGCCTTGACGTCCTGGGAGCTGGGTAGCCACGGCGTGCCGCACACCTACATAACAGATAATGCCGGCGGCCATCTGATGCAGCATGGCCAGGTGGATATGGTGATCGTTGGAACCGACCGCACAACACGGCGCGGCGACGTTTGCAACAAGATTGGCACCTATCTGAAGGCGCTTGCAGCACGGGATAATAATGTGCCGTTTTATGTTGCCCTGCCGTCCCCGACCATTGATTGGACAGTCGACGATGGCGTGGCCGAAATCCCGATCGAGGAACGGTCTGAACGCGAAACAACGCATATTCAAGGCAAAGCTGAAACCGGAGGTTTCGGCGTCGTTCAGGTAACGCCGGATGGCACGGCCGGCGGCAATCCAGCATTCGATGTGACGCCAAACAGGCTCGTAACCGGTTTGATCACGGAACGGGGGATATGCAAAGCTTCACCAGAAGGATTGGCGAGCTTGTTCCCGGAAATGACGCAAGCTGCCGAATAGGATAAAAATGGCCGGAAGCACACCGCCTAAAAAATCTAAAGGACATTCCGAAATAGACCGGATAGCCTCACGCGACGATGCACCATTTGTCGAGGCGGCTTGGCTTTATTACCATGACGGCCTCAACCAAAACGAAATTGCAGACCGGATGAAGGTCAGCCGGGCAACGGTGGTCAATTACCTCAACGAGGTGCGTAAGCGGGACTGGGTGCGTGTCTATCTGGACAGCAATGTTTTTCTGGAACATCAGCTCGCCGACGAATTGTGCAAAGCGTACGGTCTCAAAGAGGCGTTGATTGCACCGGATGATCCACATGACCCGGTGTCCTCAGGAGCCCGGGCTGTTCGTGCGGCCGCGGACTGGTTGCCACGCTTACTGGTTCCGGGGGACCGGTTGGGCGTGTCCTGGGGCGAAACCATTTATCAAGTCGCGCAGAATGTTGCCCATGTGCCGATCGACGATTTGACCGTTGTTCAGCTTTTGGGATCACGGCCGGCTGCGCTCGGATTTGCTGCCGAAGCTTGTACATCGATGCTGGCGCAAAAACTGGGCGGACAATGCATCAACCTGCATGTACCTCTGTTGCTCTCCAACAAAACAATCCGCGATACCCTTTGCGAAGAGCCGGTTATTGCTGCTCAGCTCAAGGCTTTGGCGACGTGCAACAAGACCATTCTGGCTTGTGGCAAATGTAGCGAAGATGCGCATGTCGTCCGAACCGGGATCTTGAATGTCAGCAATGTTGCAAAATATCGCGAGCAAGGTGCTGCCGGTGTCATTTGCGGCAGACTAATTGACACAGAAGGCGAACCTATTGTTGCGGCCATCGAAGACCGCATGATTGGCGTTTCTTTAGAGCAAATGCGTGGTAAGGAAATGTCTTTGCTGGTCGCCGCAGGTTCTGGCCGGGCAACATCCGCCCGCGCAGCCATATTGGGCGGCTACGTTACCCATCTGGCCACCAGCACATCAATTGCACGCGAGCTTCTGGACATGGCAGCTTGATCCACTGCCAATGATGTTTGTCCGGCTTCATCGGAGGCGGCAATACTCCGCACCATTTCTCGACAGTTCGCGCCTATTCCGGCTCGCTTTAGGCCTGGCTTAATCCCGGACTACAAACACCGAACAGCCCGCCCGACGCACAACCCGGGACGCGGTCGACCCCAAAAAGTAGTCCTGAGCGGACGGATGATGTGAGCCCACCACAATCAGATCGACACCATTGTCTTCCGCAAAGAGAGCGATCTGCACGCCGGGTTTTCCGGTCACGACCATGCAGCCTATTTGATCGTCGTCGCCTGTGGCCTGCCGCAATTTGGCTTCGACTTTTTGAGTCAGATGATTGTCGATGTCCAGATCGACAAATTCAGACACAAATCCCGGAATGTTTTCCAAAACAGTGAGCAATGTGATCTTGCCGTCGTCTGACAATAGGTGCCGGGCGACCTCCATTTTTTGCGCAATCAGGGTTTCATGGTCCAGCGCAACGGGAATGAGGATATGTGAGTACATGGGATCAGTGCCTCCTCTCATTTGGTCTGCATCAAGGGGTCCCCGTCAAAGGCGGTAAGACAACCAGCAAACCGATTGCAATCACAGCTGCCAGAAAAACGGTTTGCGCGATCAAAAACGCAGCTGCGCTCTTACCCACCTTCATGAGATCTTTCGGGACGGTTTTCAGGCCTACCGCTGCAATTGCGAGCAGGAGGAGCCATCGCGATATGGAAGCAGATGACTCAGTGATAATGGACGGCAAGTTGACCAAGGAATTCAATGTCGCCAGACCGACAAAACCGACAACAAAAAGCGGAATAAGAGGCGGTGAATCCGAGCCTTCGTCCGCTTTGACATTGGAAAGCCGGAGTACAAGCAGCGCGAACAGAACAATCGGCGCCAACATGGCAACCCTTAGCAACTTGACCAAGGTTGCAGTTTCACCAGCTTCTTCAGACACGGAGAACCCAGCGCCGACCACCTGGGCGACATCGTGGATCGTCGCTCCAAGATAGATCCCGGCCATCCGGTCAGTGAAACCTAGGCTCTGACTAAGAATCGGGTAAAGGATCATGGCGACGGTCGACAGGATGGTGACACCAACAACGGTGAAAACCAGCCGGTCTTCCGACCTTTCGTCTTTCGGCAATATGGCCGCGATCGCCATGGCAGCAGACGCTCCGCATATGGCGACAGAACCCGCCGACAAAAACGCAAAACGCATTCTAAATCCAAAAAACCGGGCGAATACCAAGCCAAATCCAATAGTCAGAAAAGTGCCACTCACAACAAGGGCAACGACAGGAAGGCCTAAAGCGGCAACCATGTCGAAACTGATCCGGAGCCCCATCAGCGCGACGCCGAACCGGAGCATCTTCTTCGCCCCAAAAGCAATGCCGGCTTTGCACTGCGCATCTTCGGACAGAAAATTCAGGGCAATCCCGATCAGAAGTGCCAACAGCATGGCCGGTGCGCCGTAGTGCTCGGCAATAAACTGGCTGGCGAGCGCGATGACTGCAGCCACCAAAAGGCCCGGCAGGAGCAGTTGCCCCTTTTCCATCAACGCCCGAACTTTTTCGGAAAGCCGCAGTTCTGCAGTTTGTTCCATCAAGAATTCCTTCAGGACAGGTGGCCGGAAGACCGGCCACCTGACAGTCAACTCACGCGCTTCTGTAGAGTTTAGTCATTGAGAACTCGCGGTGACCGAGGGCTTCGGCAGCGGTGTTGCGGCCGTTGGCGGTGCGGCGGATCATCTCGATCAGCGCATCGCCGGCCTCATCAATGGTCATCTCGCGGCGCAGGATGCCGGAGACATCCACATCCACGTGTTCACTCATGGTGCGCACGGTACGCGGGTTGGCGGTGATCTTGATCACCGGCACAATCGGATTGCCAACCACATTGCCCTGGCCGGTCGGGAAGGTGTGAATGACAGCACCGCCCGCGGCCATCAGCGTCACACACTCGGCGGCCGCAGACGAGGAATCCATGAAGTAGAGACCATTGCCGGAGTTCGGCGCTTCGGCCGGTTCCAGAATGTCGATGTACTGCGACGTGCGGCCGATCTTTTCCAGATTGCCGAGCGCCTTTTCTTCAATGGTGGTCAGACCGCCCTCAATGTTGCCCTTGGTCGGCTGACTGTCAGAGAGGTCATCTGTCTGGTGGGCAAAGATGACGTCGTCCGAATAGGCTTTCCACATCTTGTACCAGCGTTCGCCGACTTCTTCGTTGATGGCCCGTTTCTGACAGATGTGTTCGGCGCCCGTGATTTCGGACGTTTCACCAAAGAAACCCGTGATGCCCTCAGGCAAGAGCTTGTCATACATGTTGCCAACGGTCGGACAGGAGCCAAGACCGGTGGTGGTGTCGCTCTCGCCGCATTTGGTCGACACCCATAGATCGGAGATCGAGCATTCCTCGCGCTGGTATTCCGACGCCATATGGACGAAGTCCTTCGCAGCCCAGGACGCCTGACGGATCGTTTCGAAGTCGCCTTTCTGCTCGATGGAAAACTCAGCGACCGGCTTGCCGGTTTTCCGGATGCCGTCGGCGATGCGTTTGGTCCAGCCCGGCTCGATGCCGATGACAACGACGGCGGCAACATTCGGGTTGGCGCCGGTGCCGATGATGGTGCGGAAATGCAGTTCCAGATCTTCACCGAACTGCAGCCGGCCATAGGCATGCGGAATGGCGAGCGTGCCCTTGACGTTGTTGGCAACGGCTTCACAAGCGGCGTTGGAGATATCATCGACGGGCAGGATGAGAACGTGATTGCGCACGCCGACGCGGCCGTTTTCCCGCCGGTAGGCCTTCACCGTGATATTCGAATATTTGGACGACATGAAACGGCTCCTTACCAGCGCTTGGTTTTGCAATTGTGGGTGTGAACGTGGCCGCCCTTTTCGATATCGGCGATGATCTTGCCGATGTCCTCGCCGTATTTGATCGCCGTGTCGCCGTCCTTCAGGTCTTTCAGCGCGATCTTGTGACCGATCGGCACATCCGCGCCGGCCGTTAACCGGAACGTGGAATTGTCATGGGTGACGCAGCACAGCATATCCGTGCCGGCACTCAAGCCTTCCACAACAACAACACCGACATTGTCGGCATGCTCGTGGACAAGCAAATGCGGTATCTCTGACATCATTTAGCTCCTCAAGAGACTGGAGTAAGTAGAATTTTGGGGACCATCACCTGGCCCGCACGCAGGTCGGCGAAGGCCCTTTGGCCGTCTGACAATGGCCGTGTCTCAACCCAATTGAGCTCACCGAGCCGCCCATCAAACATGGCCTGTGCGGTCTCGCGGAAGTCTTCGGCGGTGTAGGTGTAGGTGCCGATGAAGGTGATTTCCTGAAGCGTCATTCGGCGGATATCGAGGCCGCCATCAGCAGAGCCGAGCCCGATATGGACAATCACAGCCCCCGGTTTTGCCAGTTTCGAAGCACTTGCCCGTGTTGCGGCATAGCCGACCCCGTCGATGATCAGATCGTAAAACCCGCTGGCGTCGGCTGCCTCTGGCGTCAAAACCTCGATTCCACACATAGACTTGAGATACGCAGCACGCTCAACATTCGGTTCGACTAGCCTGACATTCGGGACGCCTTGGGCCTTAAGAGACAATGCTGCGCCGAGACCGATGGCTCCACCGCCGATCACAAGCGCCTTTGCTTCACTCGGATCTGTAGCCAGAACTCTTTTTGCAAGGCGCACGCCGTGCCAGCCACAGGCGATCGGTTCGGCCAAAGCAGCTTGCGCATCCGTAACATGGTCCGGCACTGCCACCAGGTTTGCTTCCGGCATTGTGAGGTATTCTGCGAACCCGCCCTCGCGCGGCGGCATGGAAATGATCTGACGGTCGGGGCACAAATTGTCCCGACCAGACTGACAGGCATCGCAGGTACCGCAGGTAACCAGCGGATTAACAGTGACCCGCTTGCCCTCAAGCCTTCCGGAAATCACAGTTCCAGCCACTTCATGGCCAAGGATGAGCGGTGCCGGGCGGCGTTCGTCATGCCCCAAAAAAGCATGCATGTCCGAGCCGCATATTCCGGTGTGAGCCACCTTGATAAGCGCCTCCCCTTCGGCTTGCACCGGATCGGCAACTTCCAAATACGCTTGGCTTTCCGGGCCTGTGTAGACAAGAGCTTTCATTTTGCGGTGAACCCTCCGTCGACCATCAACACCTGACCGGTGACAAAGCTGGATGCGTCCGAACAAAGAAAAAGGAGCGGACCATCGAGGTCCTCCAGCGCGCCATTGCGACCGACGCAGGTTTGATCGGCATTGCGCTTGGCCCGCTCCTCATCTCCAAAGACTGCCGCAGTCAATTCTGTCGGGAAAAAGCCTGGGCCAATGGCGTTGGCATTGATGCCGTCTTTCGACCAGGCTTCCGCCATGGCGCGGGTCAGCTGTCCGATACCGCCTTTAGAGGTGCCATAGGCAATGCCGCCAGGAAAAGCGCGGGTGGTTTGTAGCGACGCGAAATTGACAATCCGGCCCCAGCCCTTCTCCCGCATCGCCGGAACAAAGGCTTTGCTTAAAAAAAACGGCACTGTCAGGTTGAGCATCATCGTGATGTCCCAGCCGGCATCTGTCACATCGTCGGCAACTTCACGTGTGTTGATACCGGCCGCATGAACGACGATCTGCGGCGAACCAAATGGCTCGGAGATTTTCCGGCTAATCTGTTCCAGAGACGCCCTGTCGCTCAGATCGGCCGGGACAACCGCAGTCGTACCGGCGACTTCTGACCGCCAAGCCTCAAGGTCAGCTTGGCGGCGGGCCACTCCAACCACCGCGGCACCGGCGTGGGCCAGTACCGTTGCTGCGCGCCGGCCAAGACCGGAGCTTGCACCCGTGACACAGGCGACCTTGCCTGAAACATCAAACAAACCAGTCATGACCTTACTCAGCCGCCTCTCCGGTCAGGTCGAAGTTTTCACTTGGGAAGTATTTTCTTAGCCGGATGTCTGCTGTTCGGGCGTGCCCCTCCATGCCTTCCAGGCGGGAAATGCGTGCCGTGGCTTCTGCGACCGGCTTGGCACCTTCCCGGGTTGCCCGTTGCCAAGTCACGATTTTCATGAACTTGTGCACCGACAGGCCGCCTGTGTAAGAAGCAGCTCCCGAAGTCGGCAATACATGATTGGTGCCGGACGCCTTGTCGCCGAATGCAACGGTGGTTTCCTCGCCCAGGAACAGCGAACCGTAGCAGGACAGCCGCTCCAGCCACCAATCGAGATCCTCGGCCTGAACGGTCAAATGTTCTGGCGCATAGGCGTCCGAGGTAGCTGCCATTTCTTCTCGGGTGTCGCACAGGATCACCTCTGCATAATCCCGCCATGCAGCGGCGGCGTTGTTGCTGTTGACCTCCGGCAGATCGTCAATCAGCTTCGGCACCAAGGCCATCACCTCTTCAGCGAGCAGCCGATCATCCGTGACCAGCCAGACCGGAGAGTTGTAGCCGTGTTCGGCCTGACCGACGAGATCGGCGGCAACCACCTCGGCGTCCGCAGTCTTGTCTGCAAGGATCAGACTGTCGGTGGGGCCGGCGAACATGTCGATGCCGACACGTCCGAACAAAATCCGCTTGGCTTCGGCAACAAACTGGTTGCCCGGTCCGACCAAAATGTTGGCCTTGGGCAGACCGAACAGGCCGAAGGTCATGGCGGCGACGCCCTGGACACCGCCCATGGCGACGATCTTGTCGGCACCGCAAACATGCGCTGCATAGATAATCGCCGGATTGATGCCAACGCCCGGCCGAGGCGGCGAGCAGGCGACGATATTTTGGCAGCCGGCTACCTTGGCCGTGGTCACAGTCATGATCGCGCTGGCAATGTGGCTGTAACGGCCACCCGGAATGTAGCAGCCCGCTGTGTTAACCGGAATGCTTTTCTGTCCTGCTATCAGGCCTGGAACAATCTCGACCTCGACGTTCTGACAGGTCTCCTTCTGGGTCTGCGCAAAGCGCTCGACATTGGCATGGGCGAACTCAATGTCCCGCTTCAGCTTGTCCGGAACCTTAGCGCTTGCAGCCTCGATTTCCACATCGGTCAGGATGATGGCACCGTCATACTTATCGAACTTGGCGGCGTACTCCATCGCGGCGGCATCGCCGCCCTTTTCGATCGTGTCGAGGATCTCCTGAACGATCTTCGTCGTCTCGGAGGCGTCCGTCGTGGATGTCAGGTCCGCTTTCTTGAGATATTCAACAGTCATTTCAAAACCTATTGGTAAATTTCAGGCAGCAGCGTTGTGGAGATTGCCGGCACATAGGCAATCAGCAGGGTTACGCCGAGCATGAAAAGGACGAAGGGAACGGCACGGGCGGCGATCTTGAGGATCGATTCACCGGTAAGGCCGGACACCACGAAGAGATTGAGACCAAGCGGCGGTGTGATGAACCCAACACCCAACGCTGTAATCATCATGATACAGAATTGGATCTCGTTCATACCGATATTGTCGGCGAGCGGCTTCAGGATCGGAGCCAGGATCACGATGTTGGGTGTTGTTTCCATGACGCAACCCGCGGCGATCAGGATGAGGATCATCATCGCAATCAGAACAGCCGGTTCATTGGAAATCGAGGTCAGCGCGTAAACGAAGCCCTGCGGCACACCCAAAATGGCCAGCGCTTGAGCCAGCGGCAGTGAGAACGCAATGATCGGAATGATCACACCATTGACCTTGGCCGAGCTCACCAGCATTGCCGGGAAGTCCGACAGCTTAAGGGTGCCGAGGATGAAGCCCATGACGATGGTGACAACCACAGCAATGGCGCCGGCCTCTGTTGGGGTCAAGCGGCCGGAGAAGATACCGTAGAAGATGATCCCCGGCACAATGAAGGCATACCAGCCGGATTTCAGCGCCTGGCCGAAATTGGCCGCCCACTCAGAGAACGTCATCAGACCGCCGCCCTCATAGGCATAGATGCGGTTCATCACGATGTTGGTGACCAGGATCGACACGAGGATCGCGATACCGGGAATGACGGCAGCCAAAAACAAAGTTGAGGCAGAAATACCGAGCACAAGACCGATGATGATATAGGCGATCGACGGCGGGATCAGGATCCCTGTACAGGCACCGGCCGCGACCAAAGCGCAGGCATAGGGCCGCGGATATCCGCTTTCCACCAGCCGATCAATTGTCATACGGCCAACCGCCGCCGCACCCGCCGCATCAGACCCGGAAATGGCCGCGAACATGCCACAGACGAGAACCGTCGCCGAGCCAAAGCCACCTTTGGCCCAGCACGTGAGAGCTTCCGCGACATCGAGAAATTTCCGGCTGAGCCCGGTCCGCACCAGGACGTCGCCGGTCAGGATGAAGAGCGGGACCGCGGTGAGCGCAAAGTGATCGATCCCGTGAAACAAACTTTCACCGACCAGCGACAGCGGTAGTGCACCCGATATAACCAGCATGGCGATCGCAGCCGAACCGATAGCAGCCCAAACGGGCACCGCGAGTGCGACAAGGGCGACGAAAATCAGAACCGGGCCATAGAAGTCCCAACCGAGTTCAATGGTCTGTTGTTGCATATGTTGCCAGAGCATCGTCGTCCCCCTCAGTCGAACAACTTGTCGCCTTCGTAAACGGGCTTGCCGTCACGAAGATCGCGAATGTCACGCAGGAAGGATTGGGCAAGGCGGAAGAGCACAAGACCAAATCCGAAGGGAACAGCCATCAGGAACCAGACTTGAGAAATCCGTAGGCCATGAGTGACCGAGCCGAACTTGGCTGACACAAGGACGGTTTCAAAAGACCAATAGAACGCAACCAAAGCGACTGCGGCCATAACGATGTCGCCGAAGATGTAGAGGATCGCCTTCACTCGCGGGCGGACATATTGCATCAGCACGTCGATGCGGATGTGCCCACGTTCCTTGACTGCAGCGGCAGCGCCGATCCAAGCCAGGTAAATGAAGGAATACCGGACAATCTCTTCGCCCCAAATGGACGAATAAGCAAACACTTCACGCCGGACCACTTCAACAAACATGGTCAGGACAAGCATGACGTAGAACACCAGAAGCAGCCAGCGTTCGGCGTTCTGATCCAGAGCTTGTAGAACTTTCGACATGGGCACTCCTCTACCGGTCCCATCAGACAACGAGCCTGATGCGGTGGTCGCGCGAATAGGGAAAGTGAAGGCACAGTGAGAACTGCCGGCGCTTTTTGTTGGCGCGCCGGCAGGTGAGATTAATGTTTATGCGTCGTGGACGTATAGACGGCTTTGTGTATTGGCAGCCTCCTCGAGGCGGCCAAACGCGTCCATTGACCCGGCGAGATCTTTCTTGAATTGATCCCACTCAGAACGTTGATAGCCACCTGCGTCTTGCCACTCACCCAGTTGGTCTTCGCTCAGCGAATGGAACTCCACGCCGGATTTCGCAAGCTCGGCCATGGCATAGGACCGTGCTGCCGGTACCTTAGCGAGGTTCTGCTGCGCGGTGATTTCACCAGCGAACTCAATCCCTTCCTGAACATCAGCCGGCAGCGAATTGAACCACTCCAAATTCATGGAATAGACCTGACTGTCAGGGACGGCCTGGGTAAAGGTCACGTGGCTGAGGATGTCCTTAAAGCCAAACACGTAAAGAGCCCCAACAGACGGGTCGAGTGCATCGGCCACGCCTTGTTTGATCGCCGATGGCGTTTCGCCCCAGGCTACCGGCGTCGGATTGGCGCCGACCATACGGTAATATTGCTGCAACATGGCGGATCCCGGCACGCGGAACTTCACGCCGTCCAGATCGCCTGGTGTAATCACCTTGTTGCCACCCTTGCGGACTGCCACAACGCGCGGATCGATCACGACATAAAAGAGCGCCTTGAAACCGGATGCCTCGACCTTCGGATGCACTTCCTTTTTCCAAGCGTCCGATGTGACGAGGTTGGTGAACCGCTGATTAGATCCGCAGAAATACGGCATGTTGATGAGGTCAACCGCCGACGCGAACGGAGCGAAGTTCGACAGTGAGTGTTGCGCGGCCTGGATCGTCCCACCTTGAACGGCTTGAGCAAGCGCACCACCTGCACCGAGCTGACCACCCGGAGCGAGCTTGACGTAGACCTTGCCATTGGTGGCGTTCTGGATGTTTTCTTTTAGGTCCAGTTGCATGATCGGATAACTGCGGGACGCACCAAGTACATATGCGGTCGCCAGCGTCATTGTGTGAGCTGCTGCTTTTTCACGCTCCCGCTCTTCCTGTGCAGTTTGCGCGACTGCTTCATCTGACCATAAGGTTCCTGCAGCTCCTGCAACAACGGCTGCTGTGAAGCCGCCTGCACCTGCCAGCTTCAAAAAATTCCGACGCTCATGCGACGTAAGTCCGTCCTGCTTTTTCATGAATTCCTCCCAGAACTCTGGATGTTGATGTTACTGGTTGCCAAGCTTTTCGTTTGCTTCCCGCTTTAAGATCGCCACCACAAACGACACAGATGCTGCAAGCAACAGCAGCATTTCTCCGACAATCCCCAACAGTGCTGTGCCGGTGATTGATCCCATCGAAACATTGATTACGAACACAGCGAACAGGCCGCCCGCCAATGCCAAAAACATGATCACCTCCCAACGACCATTTCACCCGGCTGGGAAAAATGTAAGCGCTTACATTTTCATTTGCAAGCAGAAATTTGTTTTCTTGATTACGCCCTGTCTGTATTGAGGTTTTAAAGATCAACAGAACTCCTGGTTCACCGAACGCATAGTCCAATGGAAGAATTCTCCAATCCTCCCACTTCTGAAGTGCCGAAACTTTCAGATGTTGCCGCCTTGGCAGGGGTATCGACTGCGACGGTTTCCAGATGCTTGAACATGCCGGACCGCGTCTCAAAGAAGACGCTTAAATCTGTCATGGATGCCATTGACGAACTCGGATATTCGCCTAACTACAGCGCTCGCGCATTGGCGGCCGGACGGACGAACACCATCGGCGCAATCATTCCAACGATGGAAAATGCGATTTTTGCCCGCGGCATCCAGGCCTTCCAGGAAGAACTGCAAAACAATGGCTGCACTCTCTTAGTTGCAAGCTCATCCTACCGGCCGGACCTTGAAGAAGATCAGATACGGACCCTCACCGCCCGCGGAGCCGACGCCTTGTTGCTGATCGGTTACGACCGGGATCCGCAAATTTACGAGTTTCTGGAAAAGAGAAGAATACCCACTGTCCTGACTTGGGCTGCGGATCGGACTGGAAAACACCTGTCGATTGGGTTTGATAACCGGAACGCTATGAAAGCCCTAGCAAACGAAGTGATTGCCAAAGGCCACCGGACGCTCGGGTACATTTCTGCAGAAACGGCAACAAACGACCGGGCAAGAGAACGCGTTGAAGGCGTTTGGGACGCAATGCGCGCCGCAGACATTGATCCGGCATCGCTTCGCCTTGTCGAAACCACTTATTCGATCGAAAACGGCGAAGCCGCCTTTGAAAAACTCATGGCCGATGACAACCCGCCGACAGCTGTAATGTGCGGCAACGACGTTCTGGCTGTCGGTGCCCTGCGAGCTGCAACGGCTCAGAACCTGCGTGTTCCTGAAGATGTCGCAATTACCGGCTTCGACGATATTGAACTTGCCAGCGTTGCACCAATCCCGTTGACAACCGTTCACGTACCACATCGCCGCATGGGCCAGCTTGCCGCTCAAGCCCTTATAGACACACTTAACGGCTTGAAACCTGAGAGCGTTGAATTGCCGACATCCATCTGCCGCCGTAATACGCTTTAGATTTACCAAAACTCCGACGTTTTCACCGCCTCAAGTGCACAAAACAAAAGGCAGGAGATCCCCTTAGAATCTCCCGCCTTTTTTGAGCTTTTCTGACCGAACGTCCAAAGGACTTTGTGAGACCATGCTGCACTGCCAGTCTCAGGGCCAGATCCGGTCGACTTCCTAGGTGATAAGCGTGAGCAGCTTATCAAGCGAGGCTTTTGCATCGCCATAGAACATCCGGGTGTTTTCCTTGTAGAACAGCGGGTTTTCAATGCCGGAATAACCCGTGCCTTGTCCACGCTTGGAAACAAACACCTGCTTGGACTTCCAGCACTCTAGAACCGGCATGCCGGCAATCGGTGAGTTTGGATCTTCCTGAGCTGCCGGATTGACGATGTCGTTGGATCCAATCACGATGGCCACATCCGTTTCCGGGAAGTCATCGTTGATCTCGTCCATATCCAGTACGATGTCATAAGGAACCTTCGCCTCAGCCAGAAGCACGTTCATGTGACCTGGCAGACGTCCAGCAACCGGGTGGATCGCAAACCGCACTGACTTGCCCTTTGCCCGCAGACGGCGGGTCAGTTCGGCAACATTCTGCTGAGCTTGCGCAACGGCCATGCCGTAGCCCGGAATGATGATGATATTGTCAGCATCTTCCAGCGCTGCGGAAACACCGTCGGCGTCAATGGCGATCTGCTCGCCTTCGACTTCCATTTGTGGACCTGCATCACCACCAAAGCCACCAAGAATAACCGAGACAAACGACCGGTTCATGGCTTTACACATGATGTAGCTGAGGATCGCACCGGAGGAACCGACCAAGGCACCGACAACAATCAGCAAATCGTTCCCGAGGGAGAAACCAATGGCCGCAGCCGCCCAGCCCGAGTAACTGTTCAGCATGGACACCACAACCGGCATGTCGGCACCGCCGATGCCCATGATCAGGTGATAGCCGATGAACAGCGCCATGATCGTCATAAGGATCAGGGGCAACAGGCCACCAGTGTTGAAGTACCAGATAAGCGACAGAACAGAGATCGCCGCGGCGCTGGCATTCAGTACATGTCCGCCAGGCAATTTTGTTGCTGCAGACGTCACTTTTCCTGCCAGTTTGCCATAAGCGACAACCGAGCCGGTGAAGGTGATCGCACCGATAAACACACCAAGGAAAAGTTCGACCCGAAGGATCGAAACTTCCACGGCATCTTTCTTCGCCAGGATCGCCGCAAAACCCTCAAGAGTTTTCTTCGCTGAGTCGTCCATGGCCAGCACGCGGCCAAGTTCAAAATGAGCGTTGAAACCAACAAACACAGCAGCAAGACCGACCAGCGAGTGCATCGCGGCGACCAGCTCCGGCATTTGGGTCATTTGCACCCGATTGGCCAAGAAGAATCCAATGATGCCACCTGCACTGATCAAGACGAGCGACAACAGCCACAAGCCAGAACCCGGGCCAATCAGCGTGGCAAAGACCGCGAGGGCCATGCCGACAATGCCATACCAAACGGCGCGTTTAGCGCTTTCCTGTCCTGAAAGCCCCCCAAGCGAGAGGATGAAGAGAACAGCCGCGACCACATAGGCCGCTGTCGTAAAACCGAAATCCATCTGACTACTCTCTCAATTCAGGACTTTTGGAACATGGCGAGCATCCGGCGCGTCACGAGGAAGCCACCGAATATGTTGATGCCGGCCATGAAGACCGAGACCGCCGCTAGCAGGATCACAAGGAAGCTGCCCGAGCCGATCTGCATCAGCGCGCCCAAAATGATGATGGAGGAGATCGCGTTGGTAATCGCCATCAGCGGGGTGTGTAGGCTGTGTGCCACGCCCCAAATCACCTGGAAACCAACGAAGACTGCCAGAACAAACACGATGAAGTGCTGCATGAAACTTGCCGGAGCAACGAGCCCCACACCGAGGATCAAGGCGCCACCTACCGCCAAAAGCGTGACTTGCCGTTTGGTCTGCGCCTTGAACTCAGCCAATTCCTTCGCGCGTTTTTCTTCTGGCGTTAGTTCCTTCGGCTTTTCCTGAGGCTTGGCAGCAATCGCCTGCACCTTGGGCGGTGGCGGCGGGAACGTAATCTCGTTCTTGAACGTAACCGTTGCACCGCGGATCACATCATCTTCCATGTCGTGAACGATCTGCCCGTCCTTTTCAGGCGTCAGGTCGGTCATCATGTGGCGGATGTTTGTGGCGTAAAGTGTAGAGGACTGAGACGCCATCCGGCTCGGGAAGTCCGTATAGCCGATGATCGTCACACCGTTGTCGGTGACAACTTTTTCGTCCATCACCGTGCCTTCAACATTGCCGCCTTTTTCAGCAGCTAGGTCGACGATGACCGAGCCCGGCTTCATGGCCTTGACCATGTCTTCCAGCCAAAGCTTCGGCGCTTCACGGTTTGGAATCAGAGCGGTCGTAATGACGATGTCGATATCAGGAGCAAGTTCACGGAACTTGGCCAATTGCGCTTCGCGGAACTCTGGGCTGGAGACTGCAGCATAACCGCCCGTCGCGGCCCCATCTTGCTGCTGTTCTTCAAAGTCGAGATAGACGAATTCTGCGCCCATGCTCTCAACTTGCTCGGCCACTTCCGGACGCACATCAAACGCGTAGGTGATTGCACCTAAGCTCGTTGACGTGCCAATTGCGGCAAGACCTGCGACACCGGCACCAACAACAAGAACCTTAGCAGGTGGTACCTTGCCGGCAGCTGTAATCTGACCGGTAAAGAACCGGCCGAAATTGTTACCCGCCTCAATAACGGCCCGGTAACCGGCAATGTTGGCCATGGATGACAGAGCATCCATTTTCTGGGCCCGGCTGATTCGTGGCACCATTTCCATGGCGATCACGTTGGCGCCCTTGGCCTTGGCAGCTTCCATGCCAGCTTCATTGCCACCGGGATTGAAGAAGGAAATCAGCGTTTTGCCGTCGCTCAGCTGTTCCAGCTCATCTTCGTTCGGCTGACGTACTTTTGTGACGATGTCTGATTTAGACCACAGATCTTTTGCAGTCTCGACCACTTCCGCGCCAGCGGAGCGGTAATCTTCATCGGAAAAACCCGCGGCAGCCCCTGCCCCGGTTTCAATCAGCGGCTCAAAGCCAAGCTTGATCAGCTTCTCGGTGCTTTCCGGAGTCAGCGCTACACGCGCCTCACCGGGAAATACTTCCCGAGGCGTTCCTATCTTTTGTCCCATACAATTACGCCTTTTTCTTCTTGGGCGGCATCAAATCGGTGATAGTCCCTTCAAACATCTCTGCTGCGAAGTCGCAGTTTCGGGCCAGGCGGGATTTGGCCGGATACTATGCCTTAATTCTGCCGCACTGCAACCCATCTCAATGTCGAATGCCGCTATAGTTATAAATACCTCAGCGTTTGTGCCGATGATACGTGCCCTAATGACGCGATTATCATCTGCATTAAAACCTGACTTCGGGACGCCAAGAGGTAACTCGCTCGCGCATAACTTACGCGAAACCGCTGCCGTCAAAGGCACACAGCTTTGTCTACCTTTTTATCAAAGATGGCCCAAATCCGCCGATTCAGATCAAAAATGTGCAAGACCAACAGACGACTGACAGACCGAGATAGGGGCCGGGTTTTCGAAACCAAAGTCTGGCGAGATCCGGAAACCGACGGCCAGGACGAGCAAACGTGCTCCGATGCGAATAGAAATACTCTGTCCGATAGGCTGGCTGGTATGAAGTTTTCCGGCAATGCACAAAATCGCGTAAACGCCGAGTCCCAACCCGCCCATGAGCGCCACATGCCATCCAGAAAATTCTGTCCATGGCGCCCCCACCCGGGGAATACCAGCAAGCATCAATCCGGTCCCGGCCAGAAACGACGATCCTGCAAGCATCAGGATTTCAGATTGGAAAACCGCCTTGCCAATGTAGGCTTCCGCCACCCGGTCCATGAAGGCAGCGTCAGCATTACCGAAAGACAAAAGGCAAATGCCAGCAATCTCTCTGTTTTCTCTACCAAGAAAGGCGGAGCACATAGAATAGGAGCACCGATAGCCATGCCACATCGGCAACAGCGCCCAGAAATCCCAAATCATCCCAGCCGAACAAACCGATGATGCGGCCGGCACTCCAAACGGCAGCAAGAGACCAAAGCGCCCTCCCCTGAAGCGGTGGACTATCCGTCCATTCCGGCGCCACCGTTGTTAAAAACCCAATCAAGGCGGCCCTGAAGGCGCAGATGGCTTTTCGTTGCATGTGGAGGCACGACTTCGCCGTCTTTGATATCGAGAAGGACAACCGCCGGGCCGCCTTCGGCTGACATAACAAGAGGCATCAACTGCGCAGCCCTATAGACTTACTTCGACGGCAATTTGCCTGTGTCAATCGAACTCGTACCGGCCAACGCTGAAGCGGAAAGCGTCAACGACAGTGCGGTCGCCAGAAAGAATCTCATCTTTCAAGTCCTCTTGTTTTGAACCGCGAAAAAAGCGGTAAAGTTACTGGCTAGCTGTTGCCTGGCTCTTGGATGGAATTGGCCGGGCCGGCCTGGAAAGAATGAATGCTGCGGCGAGCGTCATGCACGCTGCTTGCACAAATAAGACGGGCACAGGCGCGGAAAGCCCGACGCTCAATGCGAATGCTCCGGCCATCATCACGATCGAGACAAATTTGAAACGTGTGGCGATCGCACCGTTCGCTTGCCAATCAGCAATGATGGGTCCGAAAACCTTGTTGTTTTCCAAATACGCCTGAAGACGCGGAGAGCTCTTTCCGAAAGCAAAAGCGGCCAGGATTACAAAAGGAGTCGTTGGCAAGACCGGAAGGGCAACTCCCAAAAAACCGAGGCCTAGGGCACAAAACCCGATAAAATGCCAAAAGGTATCTTCTGCATGGGGTTTGAGAGTTTTAAGAACGCGCTTCACGAGAGAACTCTAATCTGGAGTATATAACTCATATTTTAGACTGAGCGAACCAACTGCGGTTTGACAAAGGTCAAGCAGGTGAAATTCTTAAGGCCTCCAGAATGCCTGTTGAGGAGTGGATGGTGTCCAAAGCTGGAAACGATGCCGGTTTCCAAGGATGCTTGGAGACCGGAAGTAGCGGGACGTTTTGCAAACTGAAAATGCTCAAACCGGCCGTCAGTCACTTGGGCCAATCATTTTCTCAGGACGCACGAGCGCATCAAAGTCGGCTTCCGTGACATAACCAAGATTCAATGCTTCTACGCGCAATGACGTTCCGTTCTTGTGGGCCGTCTTGGCGATTTCAGTCGCCTTGTCGTAGCCGATGGCTGGCGCAAGGGCGGTCACCAACATGAGGGAACGTTCCATCAATGCGGTGATGTTGCCTTCATTCGCTGTGATCCCGGACACACAGCGGTCGGCGAAGCTGACAGATGCATCAGCAAGCAGCTTGATGGACTGCAGCATCGCATAGCCCATGACCGGCTTGTAGACGTTCAGTTCAAAATGACCCTGGCTGCCCGCCATTGAAATCGTTGCGTGGTTGCCATGAACCTGGGTGCAGACCATGGTCATCGCTTCACATTGGGTCGGGTTGACTTTGCCCGGCATGATTGATGAACCCGGCTCATTTTCCGGCAAGGAGAGTTCACCAAGACCGGAGCGCGGGCCGGACCCAAGAAAACGAATGTCATTCGCAATCTTGAAAAGCGAGACTGCCACAGTGTTCAAGGCGCCGTGCGCGTAGACATAGGCATCGTGGGCGGCAAGTGCCTCGAACTTGTTTGCGGCTGTACGGAAGGGCAAGCCGGTAATGGCGGCCACTTCCGCTGCAAACGAGCGGTCGAAACCTTTTTTGGTATTCAACCCAGTTCCAACGGCCGTTCCGCCTTGGGCCAGGTCATAAAGTCCGTCGAGCGCTTCCGTGACACGCCGGATACCCAGCTCCAGCTGGGCAGCATACCCGCCGAACTCCTGCGCCAGGGTCAAAGGGGTGGCATCCTGCGTATGGGTACGCCCAATCTTGACGATATGCGCCCATTCTTCGACCTTTTTGTCGAGGGCAGTTTTTAGATGCACCAAGGCTGGCAGGAGCGTTTCCTTGATTTCGCGGGCTGCAGAAATATGCATGGCCGTCGGGAAAGTATCGTTCGAGGACTGGCTCATATTGCAGTGATCGTTCGGATGAACCGGATCCTTGGAGCCAACAACACCGCCGAGGATTTCAATCGCGCGATTGGCAACGACTTCATTGGAGTTCATGTTCGATTGAGTGCCCGAACCGGTTTGCCAAACGACCAGCGGGAAGTGCTCATCCAGCTTTCCCGATGCCACTTCAGAAGCTGCCTGTTCAATCGCCCCGGCAAGTTTTGGATCAAGTTTGCCTTGCGCTTTGTTCACCCGCGCCGCCGCCTGTTTGATAACACCAAGTGCGTGCACCAGCGGGCGCGGCATTGTCTCGCCACCAATCGGGAAATTGATCAGCGAGCGGGCGGTCTGGGCGCCATAATACTTGTCTGAAGGAATTTCGAGGCTACCGAACGAGTCGGTTTCGGTACGAACTGTCTGGGACATGGGTTCCTCGTCTAGAAAGGCTGATTGGTGTTTTAATTGGAGGATGCGGCCGGTATTTCCATGCAGGTAGAAGCACCGATTAGGTAACTTGTTTCGGAGACAGACCGAACTCCCGTTTGAAGGCGGTCGAAAAATTGGCAGGCGATGAATAGCCTGAGATATGCGCAGCCTCAGAAATTGTCAGGCCGTCGCGCTCTAGCGCCTCCCGCGCCTTCTCCAGCATGAACCTTCGGATAAAGCGCGCTGTCGACAGGCCATAGGTGCGGTTTAGCAAACGCTGGAGGGAGTTGGGGCTCATACCTGCTGTGAACGCCAATTCATCAGCTGTGATCCAGTGCCCTTGCTGTTCAATCAAAAACCGCTCGACGGATTCCAGCTTCTGCCGGTCCTTGCCATCGACCGCGTTTACGAATGCAGGTGTGTGCTGTGAGGAAAACTTCTGGAAGGCTTCTTCCAGCACCCCATAGGCACGGGTGGCGATGTAAAGTTTATATTGGAACGGCGTGCGTTTTGGCGCGGCGATGATTTGCTCCGCTAGGCTGATCGCATGTGCACTGGGTGTCCATTTCAACGTTGCGAAATGACGTTCTGCGAAATCCTTGAACACAGCAAAGTCCTGGTCGGACAATTCGAGATGCCCAAACAGCCACTCGTGCGAAATTGACAGGATCACCTTTTTGATCCGCACGCCTTTGCGGGCTATGCGGACAAATTTTTCCGGTTTGCTCTGGGAAAATACCAGCGCGGCTGGTGTCCAATGGTGGGCTTCTGGATCATAGACCGGCATAGGCATTTTGAATTCACCAATGAATGCGTCGATCTGGCCTTCAAGAATAAGCGATACACATATGCGCGGCCCACACTCAGCTTCCAGCGTCAGGTCATGCAGATCTTCCGCATTCGAAAAACGAGCCGTCAGGCCGTCTTCAAGTTTTACAAAACCTATGGCACCACGCAGCACTTGATCATCGGTCTCCAGACTTGGACTAAGCCAGCGTTTGGGACGCGACTCCTTTTGGCCCATCAGATCTTCCTTGGTGACGAAATGACGGTGATGATCTGCTGGTATGAACATGCCAGGAACCATTCTTGAGTGGATCGATGCTGCAGAGGATCCTGTTTGGCTGAAGATGCTTTTTCAAAAAGCGCCATTTGGCTTCAGGCATCATTTCGCAAAGTAGTTTGACTAATCCGCAAACGCTTTCCGAATTGTCCGGTCGCAGTCCGCCCTTTATTAAATACCTGAATATTACAGTCAAGTTATGATGGCCTGATCCTCCCCCTTTGAAGTGGTCCGCCATTATGTTTAGAAAAACGGAGGATCAACATGGCTACGAAACGTCACAAGCCAGAAGAAATCGTCTCGAAGTTGCGGCAGGTTGAAGTCCTTGTCGGCCAGGGAATGTCGCGTATCGATGCGATCCGGCAGGTTCGCATCACAGAGCAAACATTTTACCGTTGGCGGAAGCAGTATGGTGGGATGGGAACCGCCCAACTGAAGGAACTCAAGCGCCTTCAGAAGGAAAATGAACGTTTGCGCAAGGCGGTATCTGATCTGACCTTGGACAGGCTGTTCTTGTCGGAGGCTGCAAAGGGAAACGTCTGAGCCCCGCCCGTCGTCGCGCCTGCATCAATCACATTCGTCAGCATCTGGGCGTGTCAGAGCGCCGAACCTGTCGCGTGCTGGGTCAGCATCGGTCCACGCAGAGGAAACGTCCAACAGGGCGTGCTGACGAAGAACGTCTTGTGGCGGATATGATCGCACTCGCCCGTGGTTATGGCCGTTACGGTTACAGGCGTATCGCAGCTCTGCTTAGAGATGCCGGTTGGCATGTGAATGACAAGCGCGACGAGAGCGGCTGAAAGTGCCAATGAAACAACCGAAGAGAGGGCGGCTCTGGCTGAACGAGGGATCATGTGTCCGGTTGCGACTAGAGTATCCCAATCATGTCTGGAGCTATGACTTCGTGCATTGCCGAACCAATAATGGAAAGGCCTTCCGGACGCTGAACATCCTGGATGAGCACACCCGGAAGTGCCTGGCAGTCCGGGTGAAACGAAAGCTGAATTCCACTGACGTGATTGATGTGCTGACGGATCTCTTCATCCTTCGAGGTGTTCCAGCCTACATCAAGTCAGACAATGGGCCGGAGGTCGTTGCTCAAGCCGTCAGGAACTGGATCAACGCTGTGGGGGCAAAGAAGGCGTACATCGAACTAGGTTCGTCCCTCTCAGCGATTGCAGGCAATCGCCTGTCGGGCAGTGCATGGGAGAACGGATACTGCGAGAGCTTCAACGCCCGTTTCCGAGATGAACTTCTGGACGGAGAAATCTTCTACAGCCTGAAGGAAGCACATATGCTGATTGAACAATGGAGGAAACATTACAATACCAAGCGCCCACAAAGCGCCTTGGGTTACCGACCACCAGCACCGGAAACCATCGTCCGGATGGACCAAAGCCCAGTCATGCACTAACAATTAAAACGGATCACTCAAGTGGGGCAGGTCAGTTGAAAGGTGCTAGTTGCCACCGGCATACGCATATCTAACTTCCCGCCGAGCCGTGCAAACCGGACTTTCCGTTATGCATCCTCAAACCAGACCTTCACAAGATCGTAGTGTTCAGCTTGAAACCGACCATCTGCACACCGTGGTTATCGCGATGAGTGAGTAGAGTGCTCTTGGGTTTCTAGCTTCTCTGACAAAATCAACGGAAAGTTTGCGTTCGTTTCGCTGGTCACCCAGCGTTTCCGAGTGCTACCGTCTTACAAATTCTTGAACAGCCACTTCGCGCATTGACGGCCAGCCAGTTGGATCACCTTGCATGATTGAATTCTTGCGTTTGTGTCTGTGTTTTTCGTTTCTTCTGGCAGGTGCGTTTTCAGCCACGGCACAAACCTCAGCACATCCAGACTATGTTGGCAGCAAAACATGCATCGGTTGCCATGAGGCAGAAGCGGCCGCGTGGCAAAAGTCTCACCATGCAAAGGCCTGGATGGAACCGAGCGAAGTCACGGTCGATGGTGATTTCCAAGGCGCTGACGTCACCCACAAGGGCCGTACGACCAAGTTCTTTCGGGAAGATGGCAACTATTTTATTGAAACAACAGACATTTCAGATGCGCCCGAGGTTTTGAAAGTCGTCGGCGTGGGCGGCACTTATCCGCTCCAGCAATATCTGATCGAAACCGAACCCGGTCGGATGCAATCGCTCGATATTGCCTGGGATCAGCAGAAGAAGATTTGGTACCACATCTATCAGGATCAAGAGCTCAAGCCGGAAGACGGTTTTCACTGGAGCGGGTCCTACAAAAACTGGAACGGACGATGTGCCGAGTGTCACGCAACGGGTTTTCAGAAGAACTACAACATTCGTGAGCGCCAATATCAAAGCAAGCAAGCCGAGATAGGGGTTGGCTGCGAAGCCTGTCACGGACCGGGAGACGCGCATGTCGCCTGGGCGGGCGGCGGGGCCGCGAAAACAGAAAGTCCGTTTCCGGGTTTGACCGATGCCGCGCTGGTGATTGGCTTTTCGAAAGAAAACGCCGAAACCGAAATCCAACAATGCGCGGGTTGCCATTCCAGACGAGAGCCTTATGAGGACGGCAACCCGCTTCCCGGAACACCTTATCATGATGCCTACAGGCTCGCCCTCTTAAGACAGGGCCTTTATCACGCGGACGGACAGATCCTGGACGAGGTCTATGTCTATGGGTCTTTCCTGCAGTCCAAGATGTATGAGGAAGGCGTGCGCTGTTCCAATTGCCACGATGTCCATAGCGGCGTACTGAAAGCGGACGGTAATGCAGTCTGCACCCAGTGCCACTCGCTTGCAGGCAATGCGGATTTTCCAACGCTTGTTCTCAAAAACTACGACAACCCAACCCATCATTTCCACGAGCCGGACACGGACGGCGCGCAATGCGTTTCCTGTCACATGATCGATCGCACCTACATGGGCATCGACGATCGCCGGGACCATTCCTACCGGATTCCAAGGCCAGACCTTTCCGTCAGAATCGGAACACCGAACGCCTGTACGGATTGCCATGAGGACCAAACAGCTGAATGGGCGGCAAAGGAACTTGAGGATTGGTTTCCAGGCAGCCCACACCGGGGCCAACATTTCGGTGATACCTTTCATGCGGCAAGAAATGGTTCGCCCGGTGCGGGGAAAGACCTTCTCGAAATCGCCCGTCACGAAACGTTTCCGACCATTATCCGGGCGTCCGCACTGGATTTGTTGTCCGGCTATCGCGATCAGGGCCTGTCCGAAGCGGCAGCAAGCCTCCTAAGCGATGACAGTCCGATTGTCAGAGCTGCTGCTTTGAAACTTCAGGAGACTGTTCCGGACCAGCAAAGAGTGGACCGGGTTGTAGCGGCTTTGGAAGATCCCACCAAAACCGTCAGGATCGAGGCTGCGCGCCAGCTGCTTGGATTACGAGGGATCCGCCTTCCAGAAACGGCTGTTGCAAACGCGCAAAGAGTTTCGAATGAATGGCAGTCATCGCTCGCCGCCAAGGCAGACTTTCCAGAAACGCACATGGCCATCGGCGGAGCCAGCCTTACGATGAGAAACTGGCAAGCTGCAATCGCTGCATTCAAGGAAGTCACGATACTTGACCCTCAGCTCGTCCAGGCCTGGGTGTTTATTGTTCGACTTCAGCTTGGCTTGCAGGATTTTGCTTCGGCGCAGACAACACTTCAAAAAGCCCTTTCAGCCAATCCAGGCACCCCTGAACTACTGGCGCTTAAAGACCAATTCCCCCGCCGATGAGGTTGGATACTTTTTCAGGAAACACAACTAACGGGGCAGCAAGTTCCGGCTACGGACGTTTCGACCTATGAAACCCGAAAAAACCCATGAAATCCGGACCGGAAACTGGGTGAGCTCCAAGCGCCAACCTCCGTTTTCCTAAACATAACGGCGGACCAATTCAAAGGGGGAGGATCAAATTGCGCTACACAAAACGAGCTGCAAAACAAGAAAGGTAGAAAGATTCTAAGTGATGGCGCACCGGGGAGGATTCGAACCCCCGACCCCCAGATTCGTAGACGAGAAAATCTCAATACTCAGGTTTTCGCGTATCTACTATTAATTACTATTTATCAATATCTTAAGAAATTTTCTCCACGATCCAATATTGACTTTTTCTCGTCTTTTCGCTTCCATCTGCTTACATAGTGCTTACACAGAACGCCCTTTAAACGCCCAAACCTAGGCACCCCAAGTGTTGGCGCTAAATGAAACCCTGACCGTTCGTCAGAAGTCGTCAGGCCGTCAAAACAGCAGACTAGGCACATCGCATCAAGGAGCACAGCAGAACCAACACGCTCCGGATTGCCGTCTTTCGCTGTCAGTGGAGACGAACAATGCCAAGGCTTTCAAAACGCGTCATCGATGCAGCCAAGCCCGGCGCGAAACAAAAATTCTTGTGGGATGATACCCTCAAGGGATTCGGCCTATTGGTCTTGCCAAGCGGCAAGAAATCTTTCGTCTACCAGTACCGTACACTCGGAGGACGGTCCCGACGGCTCACCTTGGGCCCCTATGGCGCTCTCACACCAACGGAAGCCAAACGGATGGCGAGCGAGTTGGTTGTACGGGTGCGGAACGGCGATGACCCGATGGCGACCCGGCACGCCTTCCGAGCAGCACCAACTATCAACGACCTTCTGGACAAATACTGGTCTGATCATGTGCTGGTTCATAACGCAAAAACGACCCAAAGCACTTTACAACATATCATCAAGAGCATTCTGCGCCCTCACCTTGGCACGATGAAAGTCACGGAACTGACGCGCAGAGACATTGTGGAGTTGCATTCCAAGCTGAAGCACACACCCCGTCAGGCCAATATGACGCTATCAGTCTTGTCCAAGGCCCTGAATCTGGCGGAGGTCTGGGGGTGGCGGCCGGAACTCTCTAATCCTGTGCGCTTGATCAAACGTTACAAGGAGGCAGAGCGTGATCGCTTTCTGTCGGACCAGGAGCTGGGCCGTCTGGGAACGACGCTTGAACAGGCTGACACAATTGGGCTGCCTTGGGTGATCACAGCCAGCTGTAAAACGCGCAAACACCTTCCAAAAGACGCAGAAAATCGGCGAACACCAGTCAGCAAACCGGCACTCTATGTCATCAGATTATTGCTGCACACCGGGGCAAGGCTTTCGGAAATTCTGACACTCCAATGGTCACATGTTGATCTCGAAAACCGCACGCTTGCCCTCCCAAGCCGCAAAGGAGACGGCCGGAAGCCCCATCCTGTCAGCGATACCGTCATGGAGCTCATCGGCCAATTGGCCGAAACAAAGCGCAGCAACTATGTCATTCCTCGCGACGGGGACGCCACACGCCATGTGAGTAAAGAGGTAGTTGAAACTGCCTGGCGCCGGATCCGCAAACATGCCCAAATCGAGGACGTGCGTTTGCACGACCTCAGGCACACGGTGGGAACCCTTGCTGCACAATCCGGCGGAAATGCATTTCTGATCAGTCATCTGCTCCGGCATCGCAACGTCACGATCACAAACCGATATGTGAACACGGACCTGGATCCGATCCGCGTTCTATCCGGTGTCATCGGCCAACGGCTCCTTGACGGATTATCGAAACGGCCAGAGCCCGAACCGGGCCCGAAGGGGCCAACAGGCAACGTTGTTCAATTCCCGAGACGTCACCCTGCTCCACGTTGAAGATGCTTCAGTTGCTTCAAGTGAGTCGTGCGGATAATACTATTAAAGATTGTATTCACCCTTGATCAGCCTCTGATTTATGAACATAGAATTTCCAAAACAAAACCTCACAGCATTGAACGGACTGACGCTTCTGGAAACCTTCGATTTGCTGATCTGGAACGATGAAGTTGTGCAGGAAGCAATCACAAAAGCCTTAAAGGCAGATTCATCCTTTCCAAACACGAGCAAGACCCTTTTGAAATGGATATTCAAAGGCAATGCGCCCTTTGGATTCGACGTCGAAGCAAGGTGTCGGCAACTAACAGCGCAAAATAAAGAGAAGGACGTTTTAGAACGCGTGCAAAACCCACATTATCGATTGAGATCGGATGGTGCTCCACGGCGCCAAAAACGATACATTCTCCGAAAAGTTTCCGATGGAGAGATAATACCAGCCAAGCCGGAAGCTGTCAGAGAAGCCGTACATCTGATTTTGCTGAATGTTGAAGCGCTTTTTCGCAACATTTCGGACGGGCGCATAGAGGTTTGGGCGCGCGCGCCCACAGGTGCAAGAGAAAAACTGGATAGATCCGACTGGCGCTCCATGCCGCATAATATCTATGTGGACTTCGAAAACAGTGCTGTTTTGTTGCCCCTTATCAGAAAACGCGTTCAACGCTTCAGAAACGCCTCACTGGTTCTTGCCGAAAAAACGCACCAAGAACTTAACAAAACACCCAGACTTTCTGACAGGAAGGTCATCGACTGGTTGCGCAAAGAGTTTTTCGGGTATGTGAAATTTTGTAGCCGAGCAAAGGTCCTGGCTGAGACGAAAAGCAATTTTTCGGATCTGAGCGAAGATCATTTCGACAGGATCTGGGACAAAACCGCTCCAAAGGATTGGCAGAAATCGGGTGCAATTCCGAAAAAATACCGCGGAATCAAAATCTTAAAATAACCCCTACTGCCAAATAATTCCTCCTCCCTATTACAAACGGGATTTTGAATTCAGGCTCGAACCATCACGAACCCAAACGGAGACGATGGTTATGGAGAGCCCTCAAGAGAAAACCAACACAAAACTACTGAACGAAACCGAAGCTGCCGAGTATCTCGGCCTTTCAGTCCGGACCCTTCAAGCCTGGCGGGTTCAAGGTGGCAAAATAGGTTTCATTCGCTTGGGCAGAAGTATTAGATACCGGCCGCAGGATTTAGAAAACTGGATCTGTTCCAATCGCTTGACTTCAACAAGCCAAGTGGAGGTCCGCACATGAGACCTCTTAAGACAAGCATCTTCAGCCCGGCTCTTCAGCGGTTCATCCAGTTCGCACAAGCGATCTGTGGCAAGGAATTACCACCCGCAGAGAGCATACCAGCAACACTGTCCGGCTGTGGCGCGGTCGAAGTCTGGGCCATTCCAACGGCCCTGGAACCCGGATTGGACCGAGTCCTAATCGCGCGGATCGAATTGGAGGACGACCCATCATGTCGGTAACTCCAAAGATCGACTTTTTGCGCATCGCCAGAACAGCACTGATGCACTCGGACAGTCTTTGCCGCCGCTGGCTGCCTGAGGGATATCAAGACGGCAAGGAATGGATTGCGCGCAATCCACGCCGGACCGATCAGCGACCTGGATCCTTCAAGGTCAATCTCTCCACTGGACGGTGGGGTGACTTTGCGACGGGCGACAAGGGCGGCGACCTCGTCGCCCTAGCTGCCTATCTTTTCGACCTGTCCCAGAAGGACGCAGCAATTCGAATTGCCGACATGTTGGGGATGTCTCCCTATGACGGTTGATCCATTTGCGCCGATCTCAGGCGGAGAGCATTCGAAACAAGGCACAAGGAACTGGCGCTGCGTTGTGCCGGTTCCGGAAACTGCGCCGAAAGCCCCGTCCTCGCACTCGAAGCTTGGTCGACCGTCCAAGGTCTGGCGCTATCGAGATCCGCAAGGAAACCTTCTCGGGTTTGTCTGCCGTTTTGAAGAAGGAAACGGAGCAAAGAGTTTCCGCCCGCTCACGCTTATTGAAGAGCCCGGAGTGCTCCGGTGGCGCTGGCAGGCATGGCCCGACAATCGACCCCTTTATGGTTTGGACAAGTTGGCAGCCAACCCGACCGCGACAGTTCTTGTAACCGAAGGTGAAAAAGCCGCGGATGCTGCACAAGAGCTCCTGCCAGACCTCGTTACGATGACCGCCCCTGGTGGTTCGAATGGCGTTGGGAAAGTGGACTTCTCCCCTCTAAAGGGCCGTATCGTAATTGTCTGGCCGGATGCTGATGATCCGGGCCAGAAATTCGCCAAGGCGTTCTGCGCCCGAGCCACAAGTTCAGGTGCAGCGTCGGCTGTTATCCTTTCGACGCCCAAAGAGGTTTCTCAGGGTTGGGATGCGGCCGACGCTTTGGAAGCTGGCTGGACGTCTAAGCAAACTGCTGAGTTTGTCCGCCAAGCGCAGGAAACGGAAACTGCTGAGCCTACGGCACCAAAGAAAACAACCGCCCGAAAATCACAATCAGGGCCCAAGAAAAACAAACGTGGGTCGATCCTGGATGCTGCAAAGGACGCTGAACTTTGGCATTCCCCCCAAAAGCAGGCGTTTGCCACCATTTTTGTCAATGGACATGCGGAACACTGGCCGTTGGAAAGCAAGAGCTTCAAACGCTGGTTTTCGGCCCGCATTCATGAGCTCTTTGTTCATATCCCATCCGGCCCATCCATCTCGGACGCTTTGCGGATACTCGAAGTCAAGGCGCTGGAAGACGGACCGTGTTTTCAACCATTCATTCGCACCGGCTTTGATGGCAAAGCCTGCTGGCTGGATCTCGCAGACGATGCCTGGCGCGCTGTTCGCATCACCCGGCATGGATGGGAGGTGATTGATCGTCCGCCGGTAAAGTTCCTGCGCACAGAAACCATGGAGCCGCTTCCAGATCCGGAAAAGGCGGTGATGATTGAAGAGCTACGATCCTTCGTGAATACCAGCGATGACGATTACAAGCTAATTGTTGCCTGGCTGGTGGCAAGCCTCTTCGGAAAGACGAGAACCTATCCGGTTCTGGCGCTTGGGGGAGAGCAAGGCAGCGGCAAGTCCACCATGGCGAGACTGCTTCGCAGCCTCACCGACCCAAGCCATGTGTCCGCCCTGGCGACGCCAAGGGACGAACGGGATTTTATCGTCATGGCGCTGAACGCGCATGTCCTTTCATTCGATAATGTATCGAAAGTGGAGCCCTGGTTTTCGGACTCGATTTGCCGCCTCGCCACTGGGGCAGGATTCATTACCCGCAAGCTTCATTCCGATGGCGATCCGTTCTGGTTTCATGGCTCAAAACCGGTCCTTCTGAATGGCATTCCAAGCCTTACTGAGCGTGCAGATCTTGCCGAACGGTCGTTGACCGTGCGGCTCCAGCGGATTGATGAAACGTCCCGGCAATCGGAAGATGCTTTCTGGAGGGCCTGGGAGAACATCCGGCCGGGCATCTTGGGCGCCTTGCTGGACGCAGTGTCGTCCGCACTTCGAAATTGGGACAAGACTGATCTCAAACAAAAGCCGCGCATGGCAGATTTCGCGCACATGATGACCGCAGCCGAACCAGGTCTTGGTTGGGAACCGGGCGCGTTCATGGAGGCCTATACGGCCAACCGGCAGGCCACAACGGAGGCCGTGTTTGAATCCGATCCGGTCGCGGTCGCCATCCTGAAATTCATTCAGGAAGAGCACCCAACCAATGGATGGGAAGGGACGGCCACTGAGTTGCTCGGCCATCTCAACCGTATCGTTTCCGAAGACCTCCGCCGCTCCCGCTTTTGGCCAGCGAAACCGAATGCATTGGGAAATGCAGTGGATCGGGCGGCGCCCCTCTTAAGGCATAGGGGAATTCAAACGACGAAGCGATCAACGGGTGCTAAGCGGTTGATTTTTCTTTGTCATGAAACCAAATAACAGCCCTTATCCGAGCGGATTGGGGCCGCCTGCTGACGGTCGAGTTTCTACCTCTGTGCTCAACAATGCGGACATTCATGAATGGACGGTGCGTAGTCACCTCCGGCCCAATGCTGCTGTTGGTTCGGGTCACCTTCCGCTGCGGTGTACCCTGTCAAACAAGACATTCACCGTAACCGCGAAAGTATGGCATTGAGTTTGATCGGGTTGCGACCTGATGTCAGACGATCAACTTCGGGGTCGAGTTCTTCCAAGAAGTGCGTATGTTACTAGTCAAATCACTTGGGTGGACACTTTCCAGCTCTAGTCGTTCTCCACTAAAGGATAAAAAATGCACGACATAGTTACCGACATTGACAACGAACTTGATGTCATTTTCGGGGAATACAAAGATCAGGAAGCCGTTTCCAACTTCGTACAAGCTGCACGAGCAGCCAGTCTGCGCGGCACCTTGTACATAGGCTACCCAGTACTAACAGTTGACGACGAAAAGATAGAGTTTGACGCCGTCTTAGTATCACGGAACCGCGGCGTTATTGTCTTCGACCTGTACTCTCTTGGCGCCAACGACGACGCTGGTCTTGACGAAGAGACCAAGACTAGACAGGAACGCCTGTACGTTGCCCTATACAATCGATTGAATTCCTTTTCGGAACTTCGAAGAGGCCGCAATCTACTCATAGAAATTTCGACCGTTACGATCCATCCGATTGCTGGAACATTTGAACAAGATGACGAAAATCACATCGTCGGATTGGAACGCTTATCTGAACTTAGAATACTTGATGAAGATCTTTGGCCTGATGACGCTAAAATAGAGCACCTAAACGCTGCAATCCAAAGGATTTCTAACCTCAAACCTAAGAAAAAAAGAACCAAGGTTACACTGCCCAACTCAAAGGGCGCGATCATCAGAGAAATTGAAAAGAAAGTTGCAAATCTTGATCTCTGGCAGAAACGAGGCTCAATCGAATACGTAAATGGTCCTCAGCGCATCCGAGGCTTAGCTGGATCAGGGAAAACAGTAGTTCTCGCCCTGAAGGCTGCATATCTGCACGTCAAACGTCCAGACTGGGATATTGTTGTAACTTTCAATACTCGGTCGCTTTACCAGCAGTTTGAATCACTGATTACCCGCTTCGTTTTTGCGCAAATCAGTGAAGAGCCGGATTGGGAAAAATTACATATTATGCATGCTTGGGGCGCGGCTGATAGAACAGGCGTGTACAAGGAATACGCCGCCCGAACAAATTCCGTTTATAGGGATTTTGGTACGGCAGCGCGCTTATTCGGCTACGAAGATGCATTCAAAGGTGCGTGCGATGAGGCTTTGAATGGCACCGCAGACGATGAGCTGGAAATGTATGACATGATGCTGGTTGATGAAGCCCAAGACCTTCCCAGCAGTTTCTTTCAACTCGCGTATCGTATGGTAAAGAAACCCAAAAGAATTGTATGGGCATACGACGACTTGCAAAACCTGAGTGACGTTCAACTGCCCTCCGCAAAGGACCTCTTTGGCCTAAAAGCCGACGGTTCACCAAAGGTTGTCCTCAAAAACAATCCTGATCAGCCGCTGGAAGACATTGTGCTTCCACGATGCTACCGGAATCCTCCGTGGACACTGCTTTCAGCACATGGAATGGGGTTTGGGGTACATCGCGATCCCATGGCGCAAATGTTTACCGACCCCTCGATTTGGGAACGTTTGGGCTACACCTCTACAAAGAACCAGATCAACTTTGATCAAGACGTAGAAATCGAGAGGACACCTGACAGTATCCCGAGTTTCTTCCCAGAACTTTTGAATCCCGACGATACGTTAGTTGGTTGTAAGTTTGAAAATAGCCAAGCCCAATACGATTGGGTTGTCGAAACCGTTAAGACGCTAATTTCAACAGATGAATTGGAGCATAGCGACATACTAATAGTACTTCCCAATGTCCGGCGAAGTAAGTCTGACGGCGCGAAAATTCTCAAAACGTTGGTACGAGAGGGAATAAATGGCCACATTCCCGGTCAAACCTCCTCGAGAGACGAAATCTTCAGAGAGAATTCTATCGCAATAACACATATCTACCGAGCTAAAGGCAACGAAGCACCTGCCGTTTTCATATTGAATTCGGAGTTCTGCGAGAACCCCTATGGCATCAAACAACGGAGAAACATCCTTTTCACGGCTATGACGCGGTCTCGTGCTTGGACCTACATTCTTGGCGTCGGTGATGGAATGGATCAACTCGGCTCGGAGCTTGCAAAAATTAGGAATGATGGGTTTAGCTTAAACTTCCACTATCCCACTCGCGAAGTGGCTTCTCAATTGGCTGTGTCAACAGACTCGCTCTATGAAGAAGGTGTAGTGGAAGAATTTGACGACTTGCGGGAGGCACTTAGGAAGGCGAAAGAAAGCGGCGGCTGGAAGCAACTACCGCTAGACTTGAGACAGGAACTTGCTGACTTAAGTGGTGGCCACGAAGAATGAAGCCATCAGCTATTGTCGGCATCCTAGACCGGTTTCTCGTAGAGGGTCTGGCGTCTGGTATATTTCTGGCCGTGCAGACTCACAAGGTCGACGAAGGTGGCCCGACAAGTGTAGTTCGCCCGCAGAACAGGATCGGAATGATCACAAATGGAGGTATCACTCCTTCAGAGTACATCGCCGTACTCGACGGGAATACCTATTCGGCTGTTTTCCAAGATGGATCAATCATCTACATGGAGTGCTCCTTTGAAGGCCGCACGCTAACTGACCATCGGTATCTTTTCATACCTTGTCCGTTCGATGCTTCCTTAGTCTCGCAGAGACCGGACCACTTCTCTCTTGCTGATTGGCTAAGGGATAGCATTGAATTGGAAGGAAAAGATGTATTCAGTAGCCGAGGTGCATTTCGTTTTGACTGCGCGCGAAATGTAAGCGAGGAAGTCAAGGATCCGCACCCTGTATCGCACCTAACCATTGGATCAGGAGACTGCCGGTTACCGCTCAGGGGGCCTATGCCTGTTTCCTCTTTTCTGAACCTAGTATTCGACAATTTCTTTCGTCCATACAGGCAATTTTGGCTTCAGTTCGCACCTTATTTGAACCTGGATCAAAGCGAGGTCACAATCCGGCAGAGCGAAGAAATTTTGCACCATATCAACTGGGAACCCCGATAAGTTCTTCTGAGGTCATAAACGTCTGCAACCAACAAAACGCGATTTGCAAGATATCTGTAGATACGGTTATCAGGAGATCAAAATAGAAAATGTTTGAAGTTGTAGATGATAGGTACCGGCTAGTCCGAGCATTGGAACAGTTTGTAGATATTGCTGATCTGTACAAGAACGAAATTGGATTTTGGGCAAAGGCCAGTATCACTAGCGCCATCGAACGGAACCGTCTCCTTGCTGCTTTTGGGCAGGGAGACGACAAAGTTGTTGGTTTCTTGATCTACAGCGGTGTCTTCCCGACGAGCAAAATACAAGCAGTGGCAGTTCACCCCGACTTTAAACGTGTCGGCGTTGCGCAGTTACTTCTGGATGCGGTGATCGAAAAACTTGAGCGTGAAGGCTTTATGTCCGTAAGCGCTAGACCTGCCGAGGACCTGCGCCCCGCGCAGGCTTTCTATGCGCGGAATGGGTTTGCGGTTGTGACAACAGTCGAAGGTGGGAAGGCTCGAAAGAGGCGCATCATAGTCCGAGAACGGACTCTGGCAGTGCCAACCTTGTTTGATGTTTTGGACGGTGCAACCCAGGCACCAAGAACAACCGTAGCACCTGCCAAAGACCGTATATGGGTGCTAGATATCAATGTGCTCTTCGATTTGATTAAGCACGGGCGTGATCGGTACCAGCGAGCGTATCGAGTATTTGGCGCGGCGTTGGCTGGACGTATCAATGTTGCTGTAACCTCGGAATTTCAACGTGAACTAGCCCGTTCCAAGCCAGAGCGGGGTGCTGACCCGATTTACGAACTTGCTTCAGCCTTGCCAACGTTGCACTTACATGACGCGGCTGGATTAACAGCCCTGACCAATGAAGTGCATGATCTTGTATTTGTTCAAAAAGGATCGAGGCAAGCTGCGTCAGTGCAGGCTATGAGCGATAGCCGTCATGTGGCTGAATCTATCAAGGGTAATGCAAGTGCATTTATTACAAGCGATGGACCGTTGCTCAATGCGAGGAGCGAAATTCGAGCAATGTTCGGGTTGGACATCGCCGCACTTGATGAGTTTGACGATGCTCTTGCATCTTATGGGTTGGATGTCGATCTGACACAAACCAACGCTGATGGTTTCAGAATTACTGGTGGCACAATTGAGCAAGTCAAACCTATCGTAGCGGCCTGTAATGCAGAGGCTTTGCTCGCTGATTTCGAACGGGATAGCCGACTAGCAACAACAACCGTCAACCTGACGAAGGGGCCAGACGACGAAGTTCTGGGATGTTTATGTCTCAGGCAATCGCAGGTTTTCGGTGAGCCGACGGAAGTTCTACTTTTTTGTGATCAAAGCAAAGGTGCGGCTGCACATGCCATGGATGCGCTATTGGCTAAAATCATTGGTGAAATTGCGGTTGGCGGGCCGCAGCTTGTGCGAGTCTCAACGGCCCAAGGCCAATCGGTGGTGTCCCGCATTGCTTTAGAGCAGGGTTTTCGACCTGCTGAAGGCAAGCACGTGTTTGAAAAGCTCATGTTGGGCTGTCCCATAACGCCACAGTCACACGAGGCTATTCAAAACAAGCTTCGGTTGGTAGTCAGCGGGGAAGTCTGCGACCAACTAATGCCAGCAAGCTTTGAAGGAGTAGATCTACTCTATGAGAACGAGCGTTCCGAATTTAATGATATGGAGTCCTTTGCGTCTCCCGCCCTTTTTGTTGCAAATCAACGTAGTGTCATCATTCAACCAATTGGAAAGTCGTTTGCTGACCAGTTGCTCGGCACTACAAATCAAATGAACTTTTTAGATCAGTTCGGAGGGGCTACAAAATCTGAGAAAATCTATGTTTGCAGCGGTCGTAAGCGTAGCTCGTATCATATAGGACAACTTGTGTTGTTCTATGAATCTAGCAGGACAGGTGGGCGAGCCGCAGTAGTCGCGGCGGCCAGTGTGAAGAGTGTGACGCTCCTGAATAAGGAAAAGGTCACGAAGCAGAATCTTTCTCAAACAGTTCTTGATAGCGTTGAGGAGATGTCGTCCACTAATGAGGTCACACTGGTGCGATTTTCTAATTTGCTCAGATTGCCGACACCTGTCGGGCTGCCGCGCTTGAAGGCTCTCGGTGCGCATACGGGACAAAACTTCTTATCCGCGACACGAATAGCAACTGCCGTTGGGCAATCCATTCTTACGGAGGGATGGAACTATGCAAACGCATGATCACGCGATGATCTCAATCAAGCCCGGGTTTGCTACCAGCATCCTATCCGGGATGAAGACGATTGAATTGAGAAGGCGTTTTATAGATCTCCCTCTTGGTTCCAAGCTCTGGATTTATTCGACTTTACCGGTAGGTGCCGTTGTCGGAGTTGCTACTTTGGAAACGGTGGACAGGGACACTCCTCAAAACCTTTGGAAGAAATACTCAGGCAGAACCCAGATAAGTAGCTTAGAATTCGACGCGTACTTTTGTGGATGCGAACAGGGCGTTGCGCTCGGTCTAAGTAACATTCAAACCTTGGAACCCGTTGATTTGCAAACCATCCGCAAAATTCGGGGCGTCGCATCTGTGCCGCAGGTCGCTGTGCGGATTACTCCAGAACAAGCAGCAATGATAGTGGACGTCACAAGAACCCGACTCAACCGTCATAGTGCGACCACGACAGTGTGAACGCTGTACATCAGATTGCGCACCAAGCCTATCATTCCTTTTGCAATGAAAATGGTAATAGGCCACAGGTCTACACGACGACGCGCTGAAAAAAACGTCGGCAATCCGCTTGCGACCGGCCTTTTTCGTCCCTCAGCAAAATGAGTTTCTGTAAGTGCGCTTTGTAAGCTTCTATATCTACTAAATGTGCGTCGCTGACCTTGACTGCTGGTGCAGAGTTGGGATGGAGCAGCTTCCCCCTTGAATGGCCGCTTTGACCTTTCTTACGGGATGCTTTCGCGGATGCAGCGAACTTCCGCTTCCCGACCGAAATTTGAGTTCGCTGCATTCTGAATGAATGTCGGCTTTTGGGATTTGGTCCTCACTTGCTCAACAACCTGAATGGGCGCGCAAAGCGGACTACTAACGATCAGAAAGCAGTCGTATCTTAACGTAATCTCGCGTCCATCAGAGTGTCACTTATAAAAGCCATCTTTGGAGGCGAGGCCCTTTGTTCAGGCGCGGGTCCTTTCAGAGCATTTGACGTCCTGGGGGTTATTCACGACCGCAGGACTCAAAGACACGTGGTGTTTTTGAAACCGTGTCATCTTCATGTTCATCATTATGTTTCGCCGTGGAGTGGGGTGCGGATGACGGCTGATGACAAGCGTTGACGGTGTCAGAGCTAATCGGATGTTGTTGGAATTTCGAAATAAAGACAGCTTGTTACGACTCTGACGGGCTTTTTCATTTTCTGAAAAACGGTAAAGAAAGGCTTCAGAATCGATGTTGCTTTAACCCCCAAATTTGACGCTCTGGAACTGGAGGCACTCGGGTCAGGTTCGAGATTAAGCTTAAAATACCGGAAACACGAGATTTGCGGCCAAATAGGCTGGTATTACCAGAACGCCCACTTGAAGCTTCACATGGCACAATTCTGCGGCCTGTCCTTCGTGTTTGCCCAAGCTCGACAAAATGCCAAATGAGATCAATGGGTGTGCAAGACCAAGGCAGCAACAGTTTCTGAACTGGCGGTCTGGGATGTATGCAAATGAGACAGACGCTGAACAATTCCACGTTTCACTTGCGGAAATGATCGTTCGCGGCGGAATTGAGTTTTGCTACTTCATTGCCAACGAACAGATATTTAGCATTATCAATGGTTTTGTGGACTGCAAGTCGGTTTATGGAGAAATCACCTAGGTGGACCCGATCATCTGTGCAGCCTCGATTTTGATCTGTCCACTTAAACCTCTATTCCGAAATTACCTCTTCATCGAAGAGTTCCAAGGCCAGCGTTTCTTTCCCACCGCGCATCAGAACCGCTTCCGGACTCACGATCTCCAGTATCCAGTCGGCGTATGCCCCTTTTACGTCGACCCAGGTTTCCTCGGCGCCCTCATCAGTCTCAACCAGCAAAGCCCGAGCTATTCCCATCTCTTCCGCAATAAAAGTTCCCACCAGCTTTAAATCCGGCAAAACAAGCGGATCACTTGTAGGAACTTCCTGTTCTTCGAGTGGCTGTGCTTTGACAGGTTGTTCCGGTTTCGCCTCTTCGATTTGAGGTGTCTTCACGACGATAGGCGGTGGCTTTACCGGCATAACTGAGCCTACATCTGGCGCTTCAGGTTCGTTTTCTTCCAATTCGGAAAATGGTGAGGGAAACGAGCGATCTTTCGTAAAAAGGGGCGCGATCAAGATTTCCCGCTTCGTCTCTGCGCGTGGGCCCAACCATGCCGGCTTTTGGATTATGTCTTCATGTTCCCGGCCCGCCGTGTTCTGCTGTCCTACAGGCTTAAGTCCGTTTGTTGCCGGTGACGAAATCATTAAAGGGACAACAGCAAAACTGCCCAGCAAGGAAAGCAGGATAGACAAAACAGGAAAAGACAGCACGTACCGTTTCATCGCGCCTTTGCCTCCGTCCGATACGGGGCATGAAGTTCAAATCGTACGGCGATAGGTAGCCGTTCACCTGACTTGAGTCCGCTCGGTGGTTGGTATTGGCGCACCTTAAGCTTGTCGAGAAACAAAAGCGGCCTGCTTGCTTCCAACGCTGTAAACAGGTCGACAAACTCAGCCATTTCTCCATGTCCCTCTATAACGAGGCCACTCGTCAGAAATTTATCGCTATACCGCGTCTGGGTCTGCGAAATGCTTATCAATGAGATGTTATTTTGAGCCGACACAGACTGCACCTGTTCTTGCACCTTTGCAGATATCACTGCCGGGCTCTCGGCTCCCCATATGTCGTCTTTGATCGGAATAGCTCGCTGTGCCTGACGGTCTTTGTTCCGTTCAATGATGATTTCAAGACGACCAAGCTGCTTTCGCGCGGTTTCAATTTCGTCATTTAGCTCCAACTGCGCACTTACCAACGGTGCGATGATAGTGGTGCAGAACAAAATGATCAGACCAATGAGAATCGCAAACGCCGCCCAACGGCTTCCCCTCTTCCCAATAGAGACAGGAAGGTTCAAAGCGGTGTCTCTCGAGAAAATCGAATATCAAACCGCTCAGCTTTTGTAAGCGGATCAATTCGCACCGCCGTAGAAAAGGAAACCCCCTCTATGGTTGAATCTTGTTCCAGGAGCTCAATTAGGGAAGCCGCATTTGCCGTAAAACCGACGATCCCGCCACCATTCGCTTCGATCGTCAACTCCGTGAGCCAAACCGATTTGGGTAGTTTTTGGGTGAGCCTCGCCCATGTCTCCACGATTGATGTGCGCTCATTCTTGTAGGCGAACAACTCTTGGCGTGCTTGTGTTTTGGCCTCATAGGCCTGATTGCTCTTATTCAGTACTGCAGCTTCGCGCCGAAGGTTGCTTATGTTTTCCTCCAATTCTCTCAATGATTGGGTTTTCAGAACCAAGTTATAACCGTAGGCGGTCGAAGCGAGCGTCGTAGCCGAGAGAAGCAGCGCCAAACTCAACTGCTTTATGAAACGCATCTTTCGTGAATGGGGTGTCTCGAATTTCTCGAATGGTCGCGACCGTTCGTTCGTTCCCGCAGCTCTGATTTCTCTCAAAACTGTACCAGACTCGTCA